>DATDAP010000370.1:0-7285 GCA_036525335.1 Microlunatus sp.
CGGGGCAAGCTCGTCGCCCGGGAGTCCCCGGTGATGCGCGGCCTCAAGCGCGGCTACCGGTTCGCGATCGCCGGGCTGATCCGGCGACCGCTGCCGGCCCTGGTGACCACCGGGGTGATGCTGCTGGTCGGGGTGCTCGCCGTGCCAACACTGGGCAGCCAGTTGCTGCCCAACTTCAAGGAACGCGACTTCTTGATGCACTGGCTGACCCAACCGGGAACCTCGGTGGGCGAGGAAACCCGCATCTCGGTGTCGGCGTGCAAGGATCTACGCCAGATCGAGGGCGTCCGCAACTGCGGTTCGCACATCGGCCAGGCGTTCCTGGCGGACGAGGTGTACGGGGTCGACTTCGGCGAGAACTGGATCAGCGTCAGCCCCGAGGTGGACTACGAGCAGACACTGGACAAGGTCCAGGAGACCGTGGACCACTATCCCGGCCTGTACCGAGACGTACAGACCTATCTGCGAGAGCGGATCAAGGAGGTGCTGACCGGATCGAGTGAGTCCATCGTCGTACGTATCTACGGTCCCGACCTCAACGCACTGCGGGACCAGGCCAAATCCGTCGAGTCACTCATCGCCGACATCGATGGCGTGGTCGACGCCCATGCCTCCTTCCAGACCGACCTGCCGCACATCGAGGTGGAGCCGAACCTGGACGCCGCCCGCCGCCACGGCCTGACTCCTGGAGACATCCGGCGGCAGGCGTCGACGCTGGTGGCCAGCGAGGAGGTCAGCGACATCTACTCCGGCGGCCGGGCCTACGACGTGCACGTCACCGCCATCCCCAATGCCCGCAACAGTGTCATCGACGTGGAGAACCTGCCGCTGGACACCCCCAGCGGGACGCGGATCAAGCTGAAGGACGTGGCCGACGTACGCATGGCCCCCACCCCGAACGCCATCGAACGCGAACAACAATCACGGCGCATCGACGTCGGCGCGAACGTGGAGAGTCGTGACCTCGGCTCGGTGGTCGAGGATGTGGAGGACCGGGTCGAGGCCATGACCTTCCCCCTGGGCTATCACGCCGAAGTGATCGGAGAGTCCACCGAATTGGATGCGGCGGAGGACAAGTTGGCGATCTTCGGCTTTGCGGCGGGGCTGACCATCCTGTTGTTGCTGCAGGCCGCCTTCGGGAGCTTCCGGCTGGCCCTACTGACCTTCCTACTGCTGCCGACGGCATTGGTCGGCGGGGTGATCGGAGTATGGCTCAGCGGTGGGGTGCTCTCTCTCGGCTCATTGGTGGGCTTCCTCGCCGTGTTCGGCATCGCCGCTCGGAACGGCATCTTGATGATCAGTCATTTCCAGCGGCTGGAGCGGGAGGAGGGCAACGCCTTCGGGCGCGATCTGGTGATCCTGGGTGCAACGGAGCGCCTCGCGCCCATCATGATGACGGCGCTGGCGACTGGACTTGCGCTGATCCCGCTGGTCGTCGCGGGCAGCATTCCCGGACACGAGATCGAGCATCCGATGGCGATCGTCATCCTGGGTGGACTGGTCACCGCGACCCTGCTGAACCTGTTCGTGCTTCCCTCCCTCTACCTCCGGTTCGGTAAAGCCCGACGGTCAGAGGCCGACGACGGCCAACGAAGTCGGGATGTCCAACACTGATCCTAGAATCCATGGCGGGTCGAGGACGCCAGCGAGTCGCAGTGAATGGCAACCCACCAGTCCTACCGTGCGCGGCTGTTCTGGCTGTGGAAACACCGGGCGACACCTGACAACACCGGGGACACCTGACTGGGAGCTGCACCAGAATGGACGGCAGATCTCCACTCGTCAGCTCAATCCGGCCGTTTCGACCCCGTGAGTGAGGGCGGTCGATCGCCGTACGCGGCGGCGAGCCGAACCGGGGCCGTGAGCCGCCAGGCCTCGAAAACGAGCTCGGACAGCTCCGCCGACTCGATCCGATCGAGGTGCACGACGACCCAGCCGAACTGCCCGGCGACGAACTGGGTCTCGAAGACGTCGGGCCGCTCGGTGACCAGGGCGATCTGCTCCTGGCGCTCCTGCTTCAGCCCGGCGGTGGACGTCGCCGGCCAGTGATAGCCGAACCCTTTGCCGCGCACCTTCAATGCCGTGTAGGTGGAACCCTCGATCGGCGTCACCTCGGGCAGCTGGTCGACGAGATCCCAGAAGTCTTCGTTCGAGCAGGGCATGGAAGAGATTCAAGCAGTGGGTTCCGACAGCGTCGGCGGTGTGGCGATCACTCCTGGCTGAGGTCCTCCATGGCCCGGTCGAGGGCGACGAGTCCCTGCACCAGGGCGCACAGGTCGGCGTCCGTCAGTCGCTCCAGCACCTGGGGCGGCATCGTGTTGCCGCTGCTGATCAGGGCGCGGAGGGTCGCACTGCCCAGCTCAGTGACACTCAGCCGTCGGATCCGTCGGTCGTCGGGGTCGTCCCGGCGTTGCACCATGAGCTGCTCGGCCAGTCGGTCGACCAGGCCCGACATGGTGGCGACCGACACGTGCAGAGCATCGGCGAGGTCGTGCCCCGTGGCCCGGTCGCGCTCGGCGGCGATCAAGGTCAGCACCTTCAGCTGCTGCATGGTGAGGGGGGTCGACATCAGCGGCTCCGCCCAGGTGGACAACGCCCGCCGATCGAAAGAAGCATGGAGATCGTCGAGCCGGCGCAGCAGGGCCGCCCGATCGCGGTCCTGGCTGATCGTCATCTGTTCCTTCGCGCCGTAGGCCCAGGGTTAACCCTTGGATGCCCTGACTATACGGCTGATGCTAACGATTCGTCGTATCCGACGTATCGTGATCCCCGTGACGTCTCTGACCCGGCTCAGTCTCGCCAATCGACTGATCGTCGCCCTGATCTCGATCGCCATCGTCGTGTTCGGTGTGCTGGCGACACGATCGCTCAAGCAGGAGCTGCTGCCCTCGACCCAAGTGCCCACCGCGGTGGTCACCGCCATCTACTCCGGCGCGACGCCGCAGATCGTGGCCGACAACGTCTCCACCCCGATCGAGCGGGCGGTCACCGGCGTCGCCGGAGTCACCGACGTCACGTCCACCTCGTCCAACGGCCAGGCGACGATCAGCGTCAACTGGGAGTACGGGCTGGACAGCGACAAGGTCGTCAGCAACATCCGCAATGCCGTCGACGCCACCTCACAGTCTCTGCCCGCCGATGTCGAGACCGACGTCATCACCGGCAGCACCGACGACATCCCGGTGCTGCTGCTGGCCGCCTCCACCGATCTGCCGCTCGCGGCGTCGGGTGAGCTCGTGCAGAACGTGGCCGTCCCGGCCCTGACTGCGATCGAGGGCGTACGCCAGGTGCAGGTCACCGGCGAGGACACCACCCAGCTGACCATCACGCTGCGCCCCGACGACCTGACCGAGCGCGACCTCACCGCCGCGGCCGTCACCCAGACGATCCAGTCGCAGCTGACGGTGGTCCCGGCCGGCACCGCGTACGACAAGACGCTCGAGCTCGCCGTCCAGGTGGGTGACTCGACAAACTCGGTCAAGCAGGTCAACGCCCTCTCGATCCCCACCAGCGACGGTCCGGTCGCCCTGTCCAGGATCGCCGACGTCGAGGTCGAGTCGATCTCCTCCTCGTCGCTCGCCCGGGCCAACGGGCGACCGGCGCTGAGCGTGTCAGTGCTCAAGGAGGCCGACGGTGACTCGGTGGCCATCTCGCACGCCGTCGCCGACGCGCTCCCCGGCCTGCAGAAGACGATGGGCAACAACGCCGCGTTCAGCATCGTGTTCGACCAGGCCCCGCTGATCGAGCAGTCGATCCACGACCTCACGGTCGAGGGAGCGCTCGGGCTGGGGTTCGCGGTCCTGGTGATCCTGCTGTTCCTGATGTCTGTGCGCTCGACGTTGATCACCGCCATCTCGATCCCGATGTCGCTGCTGGTCGCCATGATCGGGCTGCAGGTCGGCGGGTTCTCCCTGAACATCTTCACGCTGGCCGCCCTCACCGTGGCGGTCGGGCGCGTGGTCGACGACTCGATCGTGGTGCTGGAGAACATCAAGCGCCGCGACACCGGGCACACCGCGCTGACCCCGGCCGACATCGTCGCCTCGGTCAAGGAGGTGGCCGGTGCCGTCACGGCGTCCACCGCCACCACGGTGGCCGTGTTCCTGCCGGTGGCCGTGGTCTCCGGTGTGACGGGTGAGCTGTTCCGGCCCTTCGCGGTCACCGTGGCCATCGCACTGGCCGCCTCGCTGATCGTCTCGATGACCGTGGTGCCGGTGCTGGCGTTCTGGTTCCTGCGGGGCGGAAAGCGCAAGAAGGCCATCGCCGCGGCCACGGCGTCCGCCGGTACCGGGGTGGTCGCGGCCGGCGCGGCGCCGGCCGCCGCTGCGGTCGTTCCGAGCGCGGAGAAGACCGACTTCGAGACCACGACCGGACACACGGACGACGAGACGAGGGTCACCCGTCTGCAGAAGGGCTATCTGCCGGTGCTGAACTTCGGTCTGGCTCATCCGGTGATCACGCTGGCGATGGCCCTGGTGATCTTCGTCGGCACCCTCGGTGCCTCGACGCTGTTGAAGACCGACTTCCTCGGCTCGGTCAGCGACGACAGCTCCCTGACCATCAAGCAGGAGCTGCCGGCCGGCACCCGGCTGGACACGATGAGCGCCGCCGCCGAGAAGGTGGAGGCTGTGCTGGCCGCCGATCCGGACGTCAAGGACTACCTGACCACCATCGGTGGCAGCATCTACGCGGTCGCCGGCACCGGGGGCAACACCGCCGAGATCACGGTCAACCTGAACGAGGGAGCGACCGCGGACCAGGTCAAGCCGGAGCTCGAGTCGCAGTTCGCGGAGCTCGGCGACACCGCCGGGGAGATCACGATCACCCAGGCCGCCAACGGTTCGACCAGCACCGACATCAGCGTGACGGTCAAGGGCGAGAACAGCGAGTCACTGCGCAAGGGCGCCGAGCAGGTGCAGGCCGCCCTCGAGGGCGTTCCCGGACTCACCAACGTGACCAGCAACCTGGCCGAGCAGCGCAAGGTGCTCGAGGTGCAGGTCGACCACAAGAAGGCGGCCGACCTCGGCTTCACCCAGGCCGAGATCGGTCAGGCGGTGGCCAACGCCCTGCGCGGCACCAAGGCGGGAGACGTCACCCTGTCCGGTGAGCAGCGCGAGGTCTGGGTCCGTACCCAGGACGCGGCCGACCCGAGCCCCGCCGACATCGGGAACCTGTTGTTGCCGGTCAGCCAGATCCAGCAGGCCAAGGCCCAGGAGGAGGCATCCGACAAGCTCGAGAAGCGGGGCGACAAGCTGTCCGACCGCCAGGACGCCCTGAGTGACCGCCAGGAGGCCATCGGGGACGAGCAGCAGGCCAAGGCGGACGAGGCGACGGCCGACTCGCTGGACAAGCTGCAGGAGTCGCGGGCGGATGCCGTGGATTCGCGCGCAGACCTGCGGGACGACCTGAGCGACACCCGCAAGAAGCTCGGGCCGGCGGAGCGCAAGCTGAACAAGGCCAACGACGACCTGAAAGACGCGCAGCGAGCGCTGGCGGCAGCCGGTCCGCCCGTCGCCGCAGGTCCTGGGGCGGCGTCGGCGGCCTGGGTGCTGGCGAAGGCTCAGCTGGACCAGGCGATCCAGGTCGTCGGTGGCGCTTCGGCGTCGGTGGGACAGATCGAGGCCGGCATCAAGCAGCTCGAGTCCGGTATCGAGCAGTCCGATAAGGCCATCGACCAGCTCGACGAGCAGATCGACCAGGTCCAGGACCAGCAGACCGAGACGGCCGAGTCCCGGCAGACGCAGGAGGAGCTGACCGACGAGCAGAAGTCGATCGCCGACGGTCAGAAGGAGCTGGCCGAGGATCAGCAGGACCTGGCCGACCTGCGCGCCGGGGCCGTCCGGGTCAAGCGCGTGGCCGACGTCAAGCTGGTGCTGGCGCCGACCACGGTGACCCAGATCGACGGCGATCCGTCGGTCACCATCACCGCGACCCCGGACACCACCGACCTCGGCGCGCTGAGCGCCACCGTGACGACCACCATCGCCGGTATCCCGGACCTGCCGGCCGGAGTGAGCGCCGAGCTCGGTGGCGCGGCGACCGATCAGCAGGAGGCCTTCGCCCAGCTCGGACTGGCCATGCTGGTGGCGATCGCGCTGGTGTTCCTGATCATGGTCGGCACGTTCCGCAGCCTGATCCAACCGCTGATCCTGATGGTGGCCATCCCGTTCGCGGCCACCGGCGCGATCGCCGGTCTGCTGATCACCGACACCCCACTAGGGGTGCCGTCCATGGTCGGTCTGCTGATGTTGATCGGCATCGTGGTCACGAACGCGATCGTGCTGATCGACCTGATCAACCAGTACCGGGCCAAGGGCGAGGACCTGAGGACCGCCATCGTCGACGGGGCCCGGCTGCGCCTCCGGCCAATCATCATGACCGCGACGGCGACGATCTTCGCCCTGATCCCGATGGGTCTGGGTCTGACCGGCGGCGGGGCGTTCATCTCGCAGCCGCTCGCCATCGTGGTGATCGGTGGTCTCGTGTCGTCGACCATCCTCACTCTGCTGCTGGTTCCGGTGCTCTACTCGCTGGTCGAACGGCGCAGCGAGAAGAAACGGCTGCGCGCGGCTGCCGACGCCGATCCGGACGCCACCCAGCCGCAACCCGCGGTCTGATCATGGCCCGGCGGGTCCGTACCATGGCCGACTTCGACGCCGAGTTGCTCCAGGCCTGGTACGGACCGATCGTCGGCCTGCAGCCTGCGCAGGTGGCCGAGCTGCTGGAGGGATCCGGGCTCCGGTGGGCGATCGCCGGCGGCCGGGCCGCCCGCGTCGGAGCCGACCAGGCGCGCCACCACGAGGACACCGACGTGGAGGTGCCGTCGGCCCAGCTGACGCGGCTGCGCGAGCACCTCGCCGACTGGCACCTGTGGCAGGTCGACGACGGAGCACTGCGTCCCCTGCTCGCCGATGACGAGCTGCGGCCCGGGGTGCACCAGCTCTGGTTGCGGCAGGACGCCTCCCAACCGTGGGTGCTGGACCTGTTACTGGTGCCGGGCGACGGCGAGACCTGGGTGTATCGCCGGGACGATCGCGTACGGCTGCCCTGGTCGCGGGCACACCACGTGGTCGACGGCGTCAGCTACATCCGGCCCGAGATCGCGCTGCTGTTCAAGGCGAAAGGCGATCGGCCGAAGGACCGCGCCGATCTTGCCGCAGCCCGGTTGACCCCAGACGGACGGGCCTGGCTGGTTGAGCGGCTGCGGGCCGAGGGCCACGCCGACTGGGCGGCGCAGGTCGGGAACGAAACCCGGTGGCGTGACCTCCGCCTCTGACGATCTACT
>DATDAP010000371.1:0-3110 GCA_036525335.1 Microlunatus sp.
CAGGCCGGCTACCAGGCGGTCGACGACGAGTTCTACAACGGCGGCATCGTGGCGTCGACGAACGGCAACTCCTACTCCGAGAACTACGGCGACTACTGGGACAGTGAGCACTGATGAGGGAGCTGTGGAAACTTCACCGACGCCGACCGCGTTCTACCAGCGTGTTCACTCCGATTCGCCTCGCCTCCGCGCCGACCGCCCTCGGGGCGGTGATCTTGATCGCCGCGCTGGCGGCCTGCTCGCCGGCTCAGGGACCGACGTCGCCCCCGACCCCGGGCAGCTCCGTGTCCAGCACGCCTGACGCCGGGGACGTCCGGGGGCGGCTCGCCGCCGGTCTGCGGGATACCAGTCCGGCCAACGCGAGTCTGGTGGAGAACGCGAAGACCACGCTCACCCCGGTGCCGGCGACCTGGCTGCCAGGGTGGCAGATCCTCGACGTGGTCAATCTGACGCCACCGCATCCGCGGCGCCTCTACGCGGGCTTGTCCGACGACGGCCGCGCGCTCGTCCTGACCGGCCAGCCGGACAACTTCTCCACCATGCTCACCGAGGCCGGCGTCTCGGTGGTCTCGGCGACGGTGGCGACCGACGTCGCCGGGGTGTTCCTCGACGCCACGCGCGACTTCGTGACCCTCTCCTATCGCGTCGATGGCGTGGACGACATCCGCTGGCGGCCGAAGCTCACCGCGGAGCAGGAGAAGGCACGCGACCAGGTGGTGTCGACGTACGGCGACGAGGTGTCCCCGGCCAAGGCCGTGCAGGCCGCGTCGGGCTGGACGGTCACCACTTGGTCGGTGACCGGCACGGACCTCGTCCGCCATCAGGTCAGCCTCGGTGCCGACGGCACGGTGGGGGACAAGACCGAGGTCGTCGCCTCCGACCTGCCGGTGCCGGCGTCGCTGTGACCTCCGACCTGGACAACTCGATCGTGACCGACCAGGGTTGGCGGGCGCTCGGACTGCGACTCGCCGTGGTGACCCTGCCCGCGCAGCTGGTCGGGGCGTTCCTGGGTATCGTGCCCACCCTGCTGCTCGGCCGTCACGTGCTGAGCGTGCCGTGGCTGCCGAGTCTGGTCCTGGTGGGGATGGGCGGTGTCGCCGGGCTCGCGGTCGGCTTGCTGGCCCATTCCCCGAGACGACGGCGCGGGCCGGCGCTGGCGGTGGCCGCCGGGTTCGGGCTGGTGGGGTTCGCCCTCATCGCCCTGCTGGTCAGCCTCCGACTGCCCCCCGGAGTCGGGCCCTCGGGTCTCACCTGGCTGCTGGGAGCCCTGATCGTGGTCGCCATCCAGTCGATCATCGTGGCCCTGCTGTGGCGGCGCCGCATCTGACCCGGAGCGCAGTCGGGGAACCGGACGCTGTCGGTGACCCGAGCTCAGCCGGCGGGGACGGTCGCGGGCGATCCGCCCCGGCTGTCGGCACGGGTCGCCGCGGCCACCCCGGTGCCGCAGAAGATGCAGCCCGTCAGGGGCCGCCCGGTCGCACACACATCGCAGGGTCGCTGCGCCAGTGGCGCCCAGGACGGTCCGGCCAGGCCGCACAGCTCGACCGATCGACGGGTCAGATAGGGCGCGGTCCCTTCGGTCGTCAGCGGGACGACCTCCGCCACCGTCTCGCCCAGCTGGCTGACCAACCGGGCCGGGGCCTCGCCGGCGACGTACAGTCCCTCATCCCCGTCGGGCGCGAAGCCACGGGCTCCCTGGGTCGGTCCGGTACCGGCCCCCAGCTCGACGAAGTAGCCGCCGGCCCGGAACAGACTCGCGGCCGACTGCGCCACGGACGGAACCGGACGGTGCAATCCGAGCACCCGTGGGTGCCAGACGATGCTGCGCGACCGGGCCGCCGCCTGCTGGACGAGCTGGACCGCCTCACCCGCCTCGGACCAGCCGGCGGGCGTGTCCCGCAGCTCGAGCACCGCGGCCCCGATCAGCGTGAGAGTGAGGGCGTGGTGATCGAACGGGAGCACGCCCACCCGGATCTCGGGATGGGCCGCGACGACGACGTGGGCCTGCTCCCGCGCCGACCGCTCGAGGTGACGTGGCGCGAGCACCAGCAGGTGCCGCGGACGCGCCGCGGGCAGCGAGGCCAACAGGGCCGACGGTTCGGTCGACACACCGATCACCGCACCGAGACCGGACGAACCGGCGACCGCGATCTTCATAGGAGTCCCCTGACGCAAGTTGGTGCTCTCCGCGGCGACGAAGCGAGGGTGAGGAAGTCCGTGGCGCCGGGACGGGACATTAACACGGGCGGAGCTCGCGTCCGTGGGGTTCGGAAGAATCCGGTGGGACCTCCCGGGACAGGTAGCCTCGACCGGCATGCGACGCAGAAGTCAGCCGAAGGGCTCCGGTGGACCGGCGCGGCGGCCCGCCTGGTGGTCCGGTGGTGTCCTGCTCCTCGTCCTGGCTCTGAGCGGCTTGTCCGCGTGCAGCGACCCCGACGCCTCGTTGTACGCCGAGGTGACCGTCGGCAAGCTGACGGTCGACCGTCCGGCCGCCTGGAGCACCGAGATGCCGGTGGAGGCACCGTGGAACCAGGGGTTCCGGCTCGCTCCCGACTCGGTAGAGCAGCTGCAGATGTCGGGCGACTTCGGTGAGTTCCCGACGGCGGCAGCGGCCATGGGCACGCTGGTCGGCCAGGCCCAGGTCGGGCTCAAGGGCTTCGAGGTGGTGGAGAGCCGGGATGTCGAGATCGAGGGAGCGACGACGGGTCGACTGACGCGCTACACGATCCTCGACAACACCGGCTCGCAGCTGTCCGGTGAGTGGTTCGTCGCCGCGCACTGGCCGTACCCGCAGTCCGTGGCGGTGTCGATCCTGCAGCCCCAGTTCGACCCCGAGCTCGAGCGCCGGATCCTGGAGTCGATGGAGCTGAAGCCGGTCCTGCAGTAGGTCCGACCCCGTGGACCGACCCGTACGCCCGGCCGGACGGGCCCGACGTTGGGTCCTCGGGCCCATGTCCCTGCGCCCACGAGCGGCTAACGTCGCCGGGACACCAACGACAGGACGACACCAGACATGCTGACTCGGTGGAGGGCGTTGCGCTCCCGGCCGACCGCCGGCGCCGCGATCTTGGAGGTCGCCGCCGCCTGGGGGATCGCCGCGATGGTGATCC
>DATDAP010000372.1:0-21961 GCA_036525335.1 Microlunatus sp.
CTCGACTCCACCGCGGTCCCCGTACACCGAGAAACCTTCGTAGTAGCTGCGGCCCGTCTGGAAGAAGGCCATCGTCACCTGCGCGACCGCCGCGCTGCCGCGCAGCGTGAAGAGACCGGCCTCGGCGGGGAACGGGTTGTCGAACCCACCACTGCGACGATCGTCGGTGAGCACCCCGGATCCCCGGGCCGTCACGGTGGCCACCTCGGTGTCGAGCAGGGCTAGGCCCGGACTGAGGGCATGGGTCAGGTAGTGCATGGGTGGATAGCCCTGCCAGTACACCGGGAAACCGTCGAGGTTCTGCACGTGAGCCCCGCTGAAGAGTGTGATCGTGCCGAGGTCTCCTCGCCGCTGGAGATCCTGCACGTAGCGGAGCTCTCGGCTGAACACCGAGGTCTCCATCATCTGGTAGACCAACCCTGCTGCCTCGGACGCTTCGATGATCAGCTCGAGGTCCTCGAGCGTGGTGGCCATCGGGACGGCACACGCGACATGCAGACCCTCCTGCAGACAGCGGAGGGTGAGGGCGGCGTGGGTCGGAACCGGCGCCAGCAGGTGCACGGCATCGATGCCGCCGGCCGCGAGCGCGCCGTCCAGACTGGCGTGACCCTCGTCCAGGGCGTACGTCGAGGCGACGGCGCGGCGACGCACCGGATCCGGGTCGATCAGAACAAGATCGCCGACATCGGGATGCGCCAGATACAGCGGCACGAAGTCGGCCCCGAAGCCGAGCCCCAGCACGGCTACGCGCAGTCCCCCGCGTCCGCGCCCGAACGTCGTCATCTGCTCAGTGTCACCCACGGCGACGGGTCAGGCGATACTGCTGGGTGTGACCTCCGCCGACGACGACCAGCTGCCTCCGCCCCCGTACAGCGAGGCGAGCGCGGCGCAGCTCGTCCGGATCGGTGGCAAGCTGATCGCGGCCCTCCAGGACTATCTCGTCGCGGCCGCCGCGGTGCGGAGCCGGGAGGATGACGAAACGACCGACGACGCGTACGCCCGAGTCGTCCAGGCCATGGCGGTCTTCGACGCGGCCCATCTCGACCACCTGGACTACTCGGCTCCGGCGGGCGACGTCGACGACCTGGAGTTCGACGAAGCGGTCGAGGACGCCGAGCGCTAGCCGACCCGACCGACGCGACCCGGCGTGCGGACTCGGTTCCACCACTGCGAGAGGGCCAGGGCCGCCGTGACGAGCAGTCCACCGACGACGGCGAACCACGACGCGATGTCCACGTGCTCGGTCACCACCGTGACGTGGCTGGGCAGATCGCCCAACGCCTCCTGCAGCTGGCCGGCATTCTCCGCCCGGTAGTACTGACCCCCGGTGGTCTCGGCGACGCCTCGCAAGGCGTCCTCGTCGATGACCAACGGGTTGCGCCCATCGCGGCCGGCACTCCAGCCGCCGCCCCCCTGGCCGCCGCCACCCCGACCGCCGGCGCCCCAGCCGCCGGCCTGCTGACCCGTGCAGGCCATCCGGGTGGGGGTGGTGGTGCCGAAGCCGATGGTGAACACGCGAACGCCACGCACGGCCGCCGCTTCGGCCGCCTCCGCCGGCTCGACGCCCTGGGTGTTCGCGCCGTCGGTGAGCACCACGATCACGTCGGAGGCGAAGCCCGACCTCTGGGCCGATTCCGCGTCGACACCGCTGGGCGCCACCGTCGGGTCGATCGCCGCGATGCCGTCGATGGAGGTGAGGATCGCCGAACCGATCGCGGTGCCGCGCGAGGTGGAGAAGTTGTTGATCGCCTCGATCAGCTGGTCCGGGTCCGTGGTCGGCGGAACCTGCATGGCGGCGAACCCGGAGAACGCGACCAACCCGATCCTGGGTCCGCCGTCCTGAGCCTGGATGAACGCGATCGCCGCCTGCTGGGCGACCGTGAGTCGATTGGGTTCCACATCGGTGGAGCACATGGATCCCGAGACGTCCATCGCCAGCATGATCGTCGTCGAGTCCGAAGCCACCGGCACGCTCGCCTGTGGTCTGGCCGCCCCGATGCCCAGCGCGGCGAATCCCAGCATCAGCAGCACAGCCGGGATCAGGCGGCTCCACCGTGTCCGGGCGGGCAGCGCGGCCCGAACCAGCGCGATCGACGTCACCCGCACCGCGGCCCGCCGTCGCCGGCGGCGCAGCAACCAGGTGGTCAGGACCACGATCGGGATGATCAACAGCGACAAGAGTGCCCAGGGCCAGACGAACGTCATCACACGAACCTTCCCGTGCCTACGCCGGTGAGCAGGGCGCCGATGCCCAGCAGGGCCAGGGCCAACGCGATGAAGGCGCCCGCCAGAGGCACCTCCTGGTCAGCCACGGTGAGCCGGAGGTCGATGTCGGACGCCACGCCGTCGAGCTGGCCGGCGTCGGATGCCGGGTGGAAGCTGCCGCCGGTGGTCTGGGCGATGGCGGTCAGCTGCTCGGTGTCCAGGGCGGTGTGGATCCGGTAGCCGTCGACCTCGACGGTGGTTCCCTCGGCCGTGCCGACACCGACGGCATCGATGTGGATGCCGGCGTTCTGCGCCACGGTCGCGGCGGCGACCACCGCGTCATCGGGACCCCCGCCGGCTCCGCCGCTGTCCTCGCCGTCGGAGAACAGCACGATCGTCGCCGACCCCCAGGAGCCCAGGTCCGGCAGCTCGCCGTCCCGGCCGATCGTCACGGTCTTGCCGGTGATCGCGCTCAGCGAGCCAAGGATGGCCGAGCCGAGCGACGTCCCACCGGAGGTCCGCAGGTTCTCCACGGCAGCCTTCGCCACGGCCCGATCCGCGCCGGGTAGCGCGCTGGTCAGCGCGCCCTGATCGAATCCGACCACCCCGATGTCGACGGTGTCGGGTTGGGCGTCGATGAAGGCCAGCGCGGCTTCCTGGGCGGCCGCCAGCCGGGTGGGCGCGACGTCGGAGGCACTCATGCTGTGGGACACGTCCATGGCCAGGATCACCGTGCCGGCACTGCGGGCGACCGGCAACGAAGCGACCGGACCAGCCATGGCGAACGCGAGCACCACGACCCCGACCAGCGAGAACCACAGCCCGAGCGGGCGACTGCGTCGACCTCCGGCAGCGACGCCCGCCGCCAGCAGCGCGGCCGATCGCCGGCGGTTCAGCACGACGACGCCGACGCTCAGTCCGGCGGCCAGGACCAGACCGACGACGAGCAACAACGGCTGAGACAGACTCATGCGCGCCTCCGCCGCGTCTGCTCGACGATCGCCAGCAACGCCTCGACCAGATCGCTGCCCGTGTCGACTCGGTGCAGCGGCACCCCTGCTCGACGCATCCCGGACCGCAGCCCGGCTTCCCGCTGGTCGACCTCGGCGGAGAATCTCGCCCGGAACCAGGGATCGGCGGAGTCGACCAGCTGCTGCTCGCCGGTCTCGGCGTCCTCGACCACGATCACGCCGACCTCCGGGATGGTGTCGTCCGCGGCGTCGACCACCCGGACCGCGACCACCTCGTTGCGGTGCGCGAGCCGGAGCAACGGGCGCTGCCACTCGCCCGTACCGATGAAGTCCGAGATCGCGATCACGAGCGAGCGACGAGCCAGCGACGCGACGGTGTCGAGCATCGCGGCCAGGTCCGTGGTGGACGAAGTCCCCAGCTGAACCGGGCGGTCGAGTTCCCGTCCGATCCGCAGCGCCTGGTGACGTCCGGTGGCGGGCCTGACCAGCCGGGGAGCTCCGGAACCGTAGAGGACCGCGCCCACCCGGTTGCCGCTGCGACCGAAGAGCCTGGCCAGGACCAGAGCGAGCTCGACCAGCACGTCCTGCTTCCCCCGCCCCGGACCGCCGACCGCCATCGAGGCCGATCGGTCGAGCACGAGCCAGGCAGTCAGCTCCCGGTCCTCGTTGAACTCGCGCACCTGGGGCTCATCGAGCCGGGCGGTCACGTTCCAGTCGATGTGTCGGGCGTCATCTCCGTCCACGTACGGTCGCAGCCCGGCGAAGTCCAGGCCACTGCCCCGCCGGGTGGTGCGATAGCCACCCTGCAGCCGTCCGTCCAACCTGCGCAGCACCCGCCACTCCAGCTGGTGCAGCAGCCGATCGGGCGCGGTGATCATGCTCTGTTGATCATGATGGGCTGATCATGGTTGGAGCACGACCGCCGGCGACGGTACGGCGCGGAGCACCCGGACCAGGATGCTGTCCGCGTCCAGGTCGTCGGCCAGGGCTTCGTACGACAGCACCAGCCGGTGCCGCAGCACGTCGAGGGCCAGCTCGTCGATGTCGTACGGGAGCACGTAGTCGCGCCCCCGCAGGAAAGCGAGCGCTCGACCGCCGAGGACGAGTGCGATCGTGGCCCGCGGGCTCGCCCCGTAGGTGACGTACCGCTCCAGGTCGGCCAACCCCACCGCACCCGGTGATCGGGTGGCGGCGACGAGCCGTACGGCGTAGTCGACGATCGACGGGTCGACGTAGACCTGCTCGACGCTCAGGCGCATCCTGATCAGGTCGTCCGGGGTCAGCATCACCTGGGGCCGATCGACCGGCACCAGGGCCCGCTCGACGATCGCGTGCTCCTCGGGTGAGCTCGGGTAGCCGACCACGACCTTCATCATGAAGCGGTCGACCTGGGCCTCGGGCAGCGGATACGTGCCGTCGGACTCGATCGGGTTCTGGGTCGCCATCACCAGGAACGGCTCGGGCACGACGAAGGTCTCCCGACCGATCGTGACCTGACGTTCCTGCATCACCTCCAGCAGGGCGCTCTGCACCTTCGCCGGAGCACGGTTGATCTCGTCGGCCAGCAGCAGGTTGGTGAACACCGGACCGAGCGACACCTCGAACTCGCCGGTCCGCTGGTGGTAGACCCGGGTGCCGATCAGATCGGCCGGCACCAGGTCGGGGGTGAACTGGATCCGCTGGAACTGGCCACCGATCGCGCCGGCCAGTGACTTCACCGCCAGCGTCTTGGCCAGTCCGGGCACCCCCTCGACGAGCAGGTGCCCGCCCGCGAGCATCGCCACCGCCATGCGTTCCAGCAACACGTCCTGTCCGACGATGGTCCGCTTGACCTCGAACAGCACCGGCTCGAGTGGATTGGTGGTCATGACTTCCTTCGCTCGAATGTCACAGCTGGGGACCCCCGCCGGTGCCGTCGCCGGAGCCCCCGCTGAGCGCCGCGCCGATCGGGACGGCGAAACCGATCCCGGCGAAGGCGTCGTCGCCCCCCGGGTCGGCGATCGACACGACGACGCCGACGAGCAGACCCTGGGAGTTCAGCAGCGGGCCGCCCGAGCTCCCCGGGTTCACGGCGGCGTCGAACTGGATCAGCCCGGACAGGGATCCGGACTTGGTCTTCGTCCGTCGCTCCAGTCCCGACACGATGCCCGTGGTCGTGCTGGCCCGCAGCCCCAGGGGGTTGCCGATGGCCACCACGTCCGAGCCGACGGCCAGACCTCCACCGAGGATCGCGGGCACCACGACCTCGGGGAGCTTGCTGGGTGTCAGGGTCGCGATGTCGATCTTCGGATCGGCAGCCGCCACCGTCGCGGCGGCCTTGGTGCCGTCGGCGAACACGAGGGAGATCGTGCCGCCGCCGGCGATCACGTGCTGGGCGGTCAGCACGGTCCCGGTGTCATCGACGATCACCCCGGTTCCCAGGGATCCCTTCGAGGTGGTGATCAGCACCACCGAGGGCGCCACCCGGCCATACAGGTCGGTGACCGCCAACGGGGTCGCCGACGCGGCTGGGGTCGGCGTGGGTGACGGCACGACCGGGGTCGCCGAACCCGATCCCAGGCGGAACGCCAGGGCCGCGATGATGGCGATGGCGATCACCAGTGCACCACCGGCCGCCAGCACCCATCGCCAGCCGCTCGTGCCCGGGACGCCGACGGGCCCGTTGCCGAACGGTTGCGTCACCTCGGCCGTCGCGGACTGTCCGGCGGCCCTGGACGGCACACCGCGCTCCACCGGATCGGCGCCGGGCGCGCGGAACCCTCGCAGCCGGTCTGGCCCGGTGGGGTCCATCCCCACAGCCTAGGCATCCTCGACGGCTCGGGGCTGTGCGTGGCCTGTGGGTTCTGGCTCAGGACCCGACCGGTGGCACTTCGTGACCGCGTCACGGGTCGCCCGTGCCGCCGGATATCGTTCATCGGTGCGCTTCTGTGACCTCGGTCCCCTCGAGGTCGAGATCGCCGGTTCCCGGCAGCCGACCCGGGGAGCCCGACTGAACGCGGTCCTGGCCACCCTGCTGCTGCATCTCAATCGGCGGGTGTCGACGGACCTGCTGCTGGACGCGGTCTGGGGGGAGTCCGTCACCGAGAGCTCTCACAGCACGCTGGAGACCCACATCTGGCGGCTCCGGCGACTGCTGGAACCTGGTCGCGGGCGGGGTCAGGCCGCCAACGTGCTGGTGAACGACGCCGGCGGCTACCGACTGCTCGCCCAGCCCGACGAAGTGGACTCGGCCCGGTTCGAGCAGCTGGGTTTGGAGGTGCTCGACCTGGGCACCACCCAACAGCCCGAGCGGGCGCTGCAGGCCGCCGACCAGGCGCTCACGCTGTGGCGTGGCGCGCCGTTCGAACCGGTCGCCGAACGGCCCTGGGCGGTCGGCCCGATCGCCCGGCTGAACGAGATCCGGGCCCAGCTGCAGGAGCGGCGGATCGACGCCATCCTGGGCGTCGGCCGACCAGAGCTCGCCGTCGGAGAGCTGGAGCCGCTGCTGGCCGATCAGCCGTACCGAGAGCGGTTGTGGTGGCTCCGGATGCTGGCGCTGCATCGCGCCGGCCGGAGCGAGGACGCCCTGGCCACCTTCCGCACCGCCCGACGCACCTTGATCGACGAGGTCGGCATCGACCCGGGTGCGGAGCTGGTCGAGCTCCAGCGGCAGATCCTCGACCAGGACCCGGCCCTGCGGCCCTCGGCGGTGCAGCCGTCGCCGACACCGACCCGCGAAGTGGAGGTCCACCTACCGCGCGCTCGACCGGTGGTCGGCCGGGCCGGCGAGCTCGAGGAGCTCGCGGCAGCCCTTGGCAGCTCGGCCCTGGTCACCATCGTGGGCGGAGCCGGAAGCGGCAAGACACTGCTCGGCACCGCGGCGGCGCGATCGGCCGCGGCGACGTACCCGGACGGGATCTGGTTCGTCGATCTGAGCGTGGTCGAGTCGACGGCCGACGTCGCCGCGGAGATCGTCGCGGCCGTCAAGATCGCGATGCCGGAGACCTCGACGCCGCTGTCCGTGCTCACGGCGTACGGAACGGACCGCCGGGTTCTCCTCGTGCTGGACAACTGCGAGCAGATTCTCGATCAGGTGGCCGAGGTCGCCGAGCTGCTGACCGAACCCGGCCGGCAGGTCCGGCTGCTGGTCACCAGCCGCGAGTCACTCGGGGTCGACGGCGAGGCCGTGATCAACGTCGGACCCCTGCCGGTCGAGTCCGATGGAGCCGACGGCGACGGTCCTGCGGTGGCCCTGTTCCTGGAGCGGGCCAGATTCGACCCCGCCACCGTCTCCACCGCGGACCTCATCACCGTCCGCCGGATCTGTGGCGCGGTCGACGGCATCCCGTTGGCGATCGAGCTGGCGGCGGCTCTGACCACTGCGTACGCCCTGACCGAGATCGTCGACCAGGTCGAGCGGGACCCGGGTCAGCTGTCCGCGATCGGACGCGGTCAGGCCCGGCACCACCAGACGCTGGCCACGGCCATCGAGCGCAGCCATCGGTTGCTGTCGGCCGAGGAGCGCCTGCTGCATCGGCGGGTCGCGGTACTGCCGGGAGCGTTCGGAGGGGAACTCGCCGAAGCCGTTGTCGGGATCGAGCTCAGGGGCCACGTGCCCGGACTGCTGGCCAAGCTGGTGCACCGCTCGCTGCTGTCCGTGACACACGAGGACGGAGGACGGGCCCGCTTCGCTCAGTTGGCTCCTGTTCGCGCCCACGCGTACCGGGCACTCCGGACCTTCGACGAGGTCGAGCTGGCCGAGGACCTCCGCGACGACTGGTGCCTCGCCCTGGCGCAGTCCCGACCGCGGTTGGGTCGCGTCGAGGAAGCCGACTGGTACGCCGACATCGACGCCAACCTGCCCACCGTGCGGGCGACCCTGCAGCGGCGGCTGGTCGTGCGACCCGACGGGGTGGGGACCGCGATCAACTCCCAGCTCAACGGGTTCTGGTTCTATCGTGATCAGGTCGAGGAAGGCATCCGCTGGTCCGAGCCGGCCCAGTCCGTGTCCGGCGTCGGAGATCTGGACCACGTACTCAACCAGTTCTCCCTGGGTCTGTTGCTGTTGCAGCAGTTCCGGGGCGACCGCGGACGCGAGATCATCGACGAGGCCCTCGCCACCCTCGCCACCCTCGATCTCTCTCCGACGGCCCTGTCGGAGAGCGAACGGCTCCATCTCGGCGAGCTGCTGCTCGCCGTCTCGACGGGCTTCTCCGGGGACCGGGACGCCGTCAAGATGCATCAGCTCATCGACGTGTTCGAGACCGTCGAGGGCCTCAGTGACCGGCCGGACCTCGCCGTCGCCGTCGAGGCGATTCGTTGCCTCGCCGACACCGTGAGCGATCCGGCCGGCACCGATCTGCAGCGCGTCCAGGACGTCTTCGACCGCGCCCTGAGTCTGGGCAACCTGTGGGCCGGCTGGTTCAGCGCCGCCAGCGGAGCGACCCTCGGCCTGGTTCGTCAGGACCCCGCCCTCGGCATGGTCTGGTCGAGCCGGGTGGTCACCCTGCAGGCCCGGCTCGGAGCGAAGGCGGCGCTGCCGCAGGTGGAGACGCTCGGGGACTTCCTGGCTCTCGACGGGCGATCGGTCGAGGCCGTGAGGATCTTCTCGGCCACCCACCACCAGGCTCGCCGCGTCGCCAAGCCGTGGCCACGCAATCCGCTCACGTCCGAGCTGCTGGATCGGTGTCGCGTCGCCCTCAGCACCGAGCAGTTCGAGCGCGCGTGGGCGATCGGACCCACGCTGAGCCGGGCGCAGCTCACGGTGGACGCCCTGCCCTGAGGTCTCCCCGCGGCGGCCCGAGTTGGAGCGAGATTGGAGCGCCGTCGCCCAGGATGGTTCCATGACCCCGTTGACGCCACCGATCTCGCTGCGTGCCTGGGCGTTCAGCTCCGACCTCGCGGCACAGCGCGCCGTCCGTCGGCTGGCGGGATCACCCCGTACGGCACCGTCGTTCGACGACCTGGCCGTGGTGTGCTGGCCCGCGGACCAACGCCGACCGCTCGCCTGGCAGGCCCGCGAGCTGTCCGGCGACCGCCGGCTCTCCGGCGCCTTCTGGGGCTTGCTGTTCGCGCACCTGTTCCTGATCCCGATCAGCCTCGGCGCAGCCCCGTCGCCGACCGCGGACCACCTCGACGACGCCCTCGGGGCCATCGGGGTCGACGCCGACTTCGTCGACACCGTCCGGGACCGGATCGTCCCGGGCACGTCCGCGCTGTTCCTGCTGGACACCACGGCGCCGGCGACGACGAGTGCCTGGCCCCCGACGGACGCCGTCCACCTGGCCGACCTCCGGCTGACGGCCGAGCAGTCGGACCGGCTGCACGCCGGCTTCGACGACGAGTAGCCGTGCCCGGAACCCGACGACGCCACTAGGATCCGGCTGTGCACCCAACCCGAGGCCCACGACCGCCCAGGGTGCCGGCGGCTCTGTGGCGGATGGCGTTCGCGGCGGGTCTCGCCTTCTACCTCGACGCCGCGACGGTCATCTCGGTCGCGATCGCCCTGCCCGTGTGGCGGTCCCACTTCGACCTCGCCCTGTGGCAGGTCGGCCTGCTCACCGCCGGACTGGCCTTCTCGATCGCCCTCGGGTCCCTGGCCGGCGGCTGGCTCGGCGACCGGTTCGGGCGATCGCGGGTGTTCACGCTGGATCTGATGATCTTCGTCCTCGGCACGGTGCTGATCATCACGGCGGCCGGGCCGATGATGTTGATCATCGGCGTGATCGTGGTCGGTCTCGCGGCCGGGGCCGACATTCCGACCGCGCTCGCCGTGATCTCCGACGCCGCACCGGACTGGGCCCGCGGGCGACTGATCAGTCTCACCCAGGTGCTCTGGATCGCCGCCATCCTGGCCACCTACGGGCTCGGATTTGCAGTGTCGACCTCCGGCTTCCGGGGTACCCAGATCCTGATCGGGCACCTGGTGCTGCTGGCCATCGCGACGTTGGCCCTGCGTCTGGTGCTGACGACCGGGTCGCGGCGGGTGCCCGGGCAGGCGGCGAGTCAGCGGTTGACCGTCACCCCGCGGATCCTGTTCGGGGCCGGTGTCGCTCTCCCGCTGCTCGCCACCGGCCTGTTCCTGCTGTTCTGGAACATCGCCTCGACCACCCTGGGGACCTACGGCACGTACGTCCTGGTGACGGTGACCCAGCTGACCCAGGCCCAGGCGACCGGACTGGTGCTGGTCACCTTCCCGCCCGCGCTGCTGATGTCGGTGATCTTCGTCCGGCTGGCCGACACGGTCTGGCGGGACCGGTTGTTCGTGGTGGCGATGATCCTGCAGATCGCCGCCTTCGCCAGCGGTGCGCTGACCGGGGGCACCCTGATCACCGGGATGATCGCCCTCACCGTTCTCTACAGCCTCTCCAACGTCTTCGCCGGCGAGGCCGCGTACAAGGTCTGGAGCCAGCTGCTGTTCCCAGCCGAGGTGCGCGCCACGGCCCTCGGTGTCGCGTACGGTGTCGCGCGCGGAACGGCGGCTGCGTTCATGTTCGTGATACCGACCCTGTTGGCTCGCGACGCCGCCGGCGTGATGTGGATCCTGACCGGTTGTGTGACGGTGTCCGGGGTCCTCGGTCTGGTCATCACCCGGCATCCGCGGCTGCGCCCGCGACTGCAGCCGAGCACGGTCGCTCAGGTCTGAGAGGGCCGTCGCTCACCGCCGGCGGCAGTCCCGTTCCCAGGCCAATCTGGCCTCCAGCAGCTCGGCCAGGTCGTCCATCGCGCGGACGTGCGCGGCGTCGCCGTCGGTCTGGCGGACGACCGGGCCCTGATCGGTGATGATCGCCACGGCGTACGAGTCCAGCAGCCCCAGCTGCCGGGTGACCCTCCCCTGGCGCAACCAGCCGCCCTTGAAGGCAGTGGCGCCGACCGTGCCGAGTCCCCACCGGTGCGCCTTGATCGGGCGCATGGTCTCCAGCAGGTACGCGCTGGTGGCGGCCGAGACGACGTCTCCGTCGGCCAGCGCCGCCGTGAACCGGACCTGCTCGCGGACCGACCACGCCATGGTGCCCTCGTAGGAGTCCGGCGCCACGGTCTTATCGTCTCCCACCGAGCGCAGGACAGCGGTCATGGCCCGACCGGGACTGCCCGGGATCTGCTGGCGCAACGACCGGACGGCGTCACCGTCGGAGTGCTGCAGAGCGTCCTTGATCAACCGCCGGTTCGACGCACTCACCGCGTCCGGGTCGCCGTCGGCGGTCGTCTCCAGGAACGCCGCCGCCACCAGCACCTTGGAGGTCGACCAGGCCTGCGATCCCGACACCCGACCCTCGACGGTGATGTCGTCGGGATCCTCGAGGGACGCGAAGGCGAAGGAGCGGCCCTCGACACCCTTCAAGGACAGCCGGCCCGGCAATGACGAACAGCTCGCGGTCGCGGGACTCGGGGTGGGTGTCGAGGTGGCCGTCGGGGGAACCGAGCTCGCCGGGATCGACGACGATCGCGTCGGCTCCGCGCGGCTGGCCGTCGCTGTCGGCGGGGTCACCAACTCGCTCGGCACCGGCGCCCGGGACGGAATCTGCCCACAACCGGAGGCCATGATCAGCAGACCGGCCAGCACCCCGACGGTCGGTCCACGCATGTCCTCGACCCTACGCGCCGGGACGAGCCAGATGGTGAACGTCGATGAGGTGAATCCCGGCGTTGGTCTATCGTCCCGTCATGACCTCCGCGATCCAGCACACCGTGGCCTTTCGTCTCCAGCACCCGGCCGGCTCGGACGCCGAGCGCGACTTCCTCGCCACGGGCCTCACCCTGGCCGACATCCCCGGTGTACAGGATTTCCAGCAGCTTCGACAGGTGAGCCCGAAGAGCGACTTCACCTTCTCCTTCACCATGCGGTTCGACGACGCCGCGGCGTACCAGGCCTACAACGACCACCCCACGCACGTGGCCTTCGTCCGCGACCGCTGGCAGTCCGAGGTCGTCGACTTCTCCGAGCTCGACTTCGTGGCGCTCGACTGACGTGGCCGCTCCGGCGGTCGCGGGCGGGCGTACGGCGACCATCACCACCGCGCTGATCCTGACCCTGGCGCTGCAGAGTGCCGTGCCGCCGTTCGCCACCGACATGTACACCCCCGCGTTCCCGCGGGTGACCGCCGACCTGCAGACCGAGGCCTCCCTGGTCGGGTTGACCATGACGACCTTCTTCGTCGGCATGGCGTTCGGTCAGCTGCTCGGCGGACCGATCTCCGACCAGCGGGGACGACGGGCGCCGATGATCATCGGCGGTCTGATCTGCACCCTCGGCGCGGTGGCCTGCGCGCTCGCCCCGTCCATCGGCTTCCTGATCATCGCCCGGGTGGTGCAGGGTTTCGGCGGCGGCATGGCTTCGGTGGTCGGTCGAGCGGTGATCGTCGACCTCGCCCAGGGCGACCGGCTGGCCCGGATGATGTCGATCATGATGGCCCTCGGTGGTCTCGCGCCGATGATCGCTCCGGTGGCCGGCGGCGCCGTGCTGACCCTCGGCGGCACCTGGCGGACCGTGTTCTGGTGCCTGGTGGGCTTCGGGCTGCTGATGATGATCACCGCGATCCTTATCGTGCCCGAGTCGCTGCCGCCGGAGCGTCGCCACGCGGGTGGACTGCGGCAGTTCGCGTCCGGCATAGGCCAGGTGCTGCGGATCCGGCTGTTCGTGGCCTACCTGCTCACCACGGCGTTCTCCGGCTTCTCGATGATGGCCTACGTCGCGAACTCCTCCTACGTGCTGCAGGTGATGAAGGGCGTGCACCCGATGCCGTTCGCCCTGTTCTTCGCTTCGACGGCGCTGAGTCAGGTGCTGCTGTCGCTGGTCAACGCCCGCCTGGTCGGACGGTTCCGGCCCCGGACCTTGATCGGTTTCGGACTCTCGATGTCCAGCACAGCGGTGATCATGCTCAGCGTCGGCGTGCTGTTCCTCGGTACGCCGTTGCTGCTCACCTGTGCCGGCTTCTTGATCCTGATGGCCGCGCAGGCTTTCGTGTTCGGCAACTCCGGTGCCCTCGCTGCGAGTCAGGCCACCCACATCGCCGGGTCGGCGTCCGCGGCCCTGGGGGTGGCCATGGCCCTCTCGGGTGCGGTCGCGGCGCCGCTGGCCAGCTCGGGTGGCGGCGAGACCGCCGTGCCGATGATCATCGTGATGATCACCGGCGTGACCTGCTCGGTGCTGACCTTCCTGTTCCTCACCCGCCCGGCCCGGGCTGAGGTCCGGAGCTGACGCTCAGGGCACGAACCGGTGCCCCACCCCGGGCTCGGTCAGGAAGTGCCGCGGCCGGCTCGGCTCGACCTCGAGCTTGCGCCGCAGCTGGGCCATGAACACCCGCAGGTAGTTGCTCTCCTTGTCGTAGCTCGGCCCCCACACCTCGCGGAGCAGGTCGGCCTGCCGGACCAGGGCACCCGGTCGGCGGGTGAGCGTCTCGATCATCCGCCACTCCGTCGGGGTCAGGTGCACCGCCACACCATTGCGTTGGGCGAGGTGCTCGCCGAGATCGAGACGCAGGGTCGGTGTGGTCACCACCCGGTCCTCGGTGCCGGGTTCGCCGGGCGCATGCCGCAACGCCGCCCGGATCCGCGCCATCAGCTCCTCCACCCCGAACGGCTTGGTGACGTAGTCGTTGGCACCGAGATCCAACGCCTCGACCTTGTCGTCGGAGGAGTGGCGCGCCGACAACACGATCACCGGCAGCGCGCTGAACTCGCGCAGCCGCCGGAGCACCCTGACCCCGTCCAGGTCCGGCAGACCGAGATCGAGCAGCATCAGATCGGTCGATTCCTCGGACAGGATCTCCAGCGCGGTCCGGCCGTCCTGGGCCACCTGCACCTCGTACTCGCGGGCCCGCAGGTTGATCTTCAGGGTCCGCACGATGCCCGGGTCGTCGTCGACCACCAGCACCCTGGTCATCGAGCCGCCGCCGGGAGATCGACCACCAGCGTGAGCCCACCGCCGGGCGTCTCCTCCGCCGTGAGCGTGCCACCCATGGCCTCCATCAGACCACGGGCGACCGCCAGACCGAGCCCGACGCCGTCCCCGGCCGGCACGTCACCCAGCCGCTGGACCGGCTCGAAGATCGCCTCCAGCGCGTCGGCGGGCACCCCCGGTCCCCGGTCGACCACCCGCAGGCTGACCCGGTCACCGGCCCCGACGCTGGTCCAGGTCGAGACCGAGACCGCGATCGCCCCGGCGTCGGTGTGCTTGAGTGCGTTCTCGACCACGTTGGCGATCACCCGCTCCAGCAGACCCGGATCGGCGGACACCGCCGGCAGGTCGTCCGGAGCGGTCACCACGATCGGCTCGCCGCCCGGGACCCCCCGCAGCGTCCACTCGGCGACCGAGGCCAGGTCGATCTCCGTGGTCAGGGTGGTGATGCTGCCCGTCTGCAGACGGCTCATGTCGAGGAGGTTGGCCACCAAGGCGTCCAACCGGTCCGCGGATTCCTCGACGGTGGCCAGCAGCTCCTCCCGGTCCTCCTCGGACCAGGCGATGGCGGTGTTGCGCAGGCTGGAGGTGGCCGCCTTGATCGCAGCCAGCGGCGTCCGCAGATCATGGGAGACCGCTGCGAGCAGGGCGGTCTTGGTCCGGTTCCCGTCCGCGAGCTCCTGG
The DNA here is from genome assembly GCA_036525335.1 of Microlunatus sp. Classification (GTDB taxonomy): domain Bacteria; phylum Actinomycetota; class Actinomycetes; order Propionibacteriales; family Propionibacteriaceae; genus Microlunatus. Next base: position 14,737 of record DATDAP010000372.1, read on the forward strand.
GTCCGGACGGCTTCCGCCCGGGCCCGGCGACGCTCCTCCAACACCGCGAAGTGGGCGGCGTACGCGGTCAACAGGCTCTGGTCGGCTGCCTCCAGGGATCGGCCACGCAGCACCAGAGTGAGACCCGAGCCGACCTCCACGCGCGCATCGGTGGCCGTCGACGGCGGGTCTCCCCAGACCGCGACCGTCCGGGCGGTGGCGCCGTCGATCAGCGCCGCCCCCGACATCTGGAGCACCTCGCCGGCTTGGCGCAGCAGCTCGACCGGGTCGTCGCCGGACTGCAGCAGACTGTGCGCCAGCACGGCCAGGGCGTTGGCCTCTGCGCGCGCCCGAACGGCCTCGGCGGTCCGTCGGGCGGACCGGTCCACGACGGTAGCCACGGCCGTGCCGACGACCACGAAGACCAGGATCGCGAAGGCGTTCTCCGGATCGGCGATGGACAGGGTCCGGGTGGGAGGCACGAACAGGAAGTTCAGGGCCAGACTGCTGAGCAGGGCCGCGAGCACGGCCGGCCACAGACCACCGACCAGGGCGGTGGCGACCACCATCGTCAGCATCAGCAGCGACTCGGTCGGCAGCCCGTGCAGATCGGGGGTCAGGTACAGACCGGTGGCGAGCAGGGCCGTGCCGAGCACGGCGACCAGGTAGCCGGTGACCAACCGGGCCCGGCTCAGGGTCCGCCGCAGGGTCCGCGCCCGGCCGGCGGCCCGGGCGTAGTCGTGGGTCACCACGTGCACGTCGATCTCACCCGAGCGGGCGATCACCTCCTCTCCGACGCCGGGCTGCCGCACGGTGGACAGCCGGCCCCGCCGGCTGGCGCCGATCAGCACCTGGCTCGCGTTGACGCCGCGGGCGACGTCGAGCAATCCGTCCGCCGAGTCGTGGGCCACCACGGCCTGGAAGCCGCCGCCCATCTCCTCGGCCGCCACCCGCAGCCGCTCCAGCGCATCGGGTGCGACTCCGGTCAACCCGTCCCGGCGGCTGACGTACACCGCCAGCCACTCCCCGCCCGCCGTACGCGACGCGATCCGGGCGGCCCGGCGCATCAGGGCCAGGGACTCCGGCCCCCCGGACACCCCGACCACGACCCGCTCCCGGGTCGGCCAGCTGCCGGCGATCCGGTGCTGCCCGCGATAGCGCTCGAGTCCGGCATCGACCCGATCGGCCAACCACAGCAGGGCGAGCTCGCGCAGGGCTCCGAGATTGCCCTCGCGGAAGTAGTTGGCCAGGGCCGCGTCGATCTTGTCCGCGGCGTACACGTTGCCGTGGGCCATCCGCCGCCGCAGGGCCTGCGGACTCATGTCGACCAGCTCGATCGTGTCGGCCCCCCGCACCACCTCGTCGGGCACCGTCTCGCGCTGGCGGATCCCGGTGATCGAGGCGACCACGTCGTTCAACGACTCCAGATGCTGGATGTTCACCGTGGTGATCACGTCGATGCCCGCGGCCAGCAGATCTTCGACGTCCTGCCAGCGCTTGCCATGACCCGCGGTAGCCCGTGGGTCGCCGGCGTTGGTGTGGGCCAGCTCGTCGACCAGGGCGACCTCCGGTCGACGGGCCAGGACCGCGGGGAGGTCCAGCTCACCGACGAGCAGGCCCCCGTGGTCCACTTCCCGCCGCGGCAGCACCTCCAGGCCGGCGATCGCGGCCTCGGTCTTCACCCGGCCGTGCGTCTCCACGAAGGCGACCACGACATCGGTGCCCCGGTCTGCGCGCCGCAGACCCTCGGCGAGCATCGCGTACGTCTTGCCCACGCCCGGAGCCGCTCCGAGGTAGACCCGCAACACGCCGCGCTCCATGGACTCAGTCTGCATCGATCACCGCTCAACCCGCTCCGAGGCGGCGGGAGGCCTGCCCTCGCGCGGTCCTGACAGCTCTTGACGAAGTCCCGACGCCTGCACGCCGCGGTCGGACCGGCACGCGGAATCAGGTCCTGACGGGACAACAGATGCGCCGGCTCACCTATCTGATCGGGGTCACCGTCGACGGTTTCATCGCCGGACCCGATGACCAGATCGACGATCTTCCCGACCCCCCGAGCGCTACCTGCAGCACCTGGCGACGGAGTACCCGGAGACGATGCCGACGCACGTGCGGGCCGCCCTCGGCATCCCTGAGGTCCCCAACCGCCGCTGGCACACCGTGATCATGGGCCGCGGCACGTACGAGCCGGCGCTGGCAAGCGGACTTCACCCCGCGGGCGCTGCAGCGTGTGGGTGCGATGTCCTTCGACTCCGGCCACATGATCATCGACTACCACGGGCCTGACCTGAACGCGCCTGTGGCTTGGCTGTGACTTCGCCGGATCAGGCTCGCTCGAATCGGCGCGGTTGTCTTTCGTCCGTAGACTCGCGGCCGAGACGTAGGCGAACAGAGAGGGTCCCGACGGTGCCGAAGCACCCAGCGAACACCACCCAGAACGGCAAGGGCAGCAACCGCCAGCAGGCTCGCGAGCGGGCCCGGCTGGAGGCGGCCAAGGTGCAGCGCAAGCGCCGGATCACCCAGGGGATCGTGGTCGGTGTGGTCGCCCTGCTGGCCATCGGCATCGTGGCCTCGGCGGTCCTGCTCGGCCGGGCCGGCCGCAACGAGCGGGTCCCCACGGCCGCCACCGACATCACGGTCGGCGGCGCCTCCGTCCCGTTCGCCGTCAACGGTTCCGCGGTGCAGGTCGGCAAGGCCGACGCCAAGGTGACGATGGATCTGTGGGTCGACTACTCCTGCCCGCACTGCCAGGAGTTCGAGGCGGACAGCAACGACGTGATCACCCAGAAGGTGGCCTCCGGCGAGCTCAAGGTCAACTACCACAACATCCAGATCGTGACCGCGTACGGCACTCAGGCCGGCAGCGCCGCGGCGTGTGTCGCCACCTACGCTCCGGAGTCGTGGTGGGCCTTCAACGCCGCCCTCTACGCCAACCACAGCGCGGAGACCGACAGCTGGAAGGGTGCCGAGCTGGCCGACTTCGCCACCCAGCAGGGCATCACGAACGGCGACGCTCAGACCTGCATCTCCGACCAGCGCTACACGCCGTGGATCTCCGACAACACCAGTGCAGCCGGTCAGGTGGGAGTGACCGGCACCCCGACGCTGTTCTTCAACGGCGAGAAGGCCGAGACGGTGAGCGGTGCCGCCCTGGGCGCCAAGATCGACGAGCTGGCCAGTGCCGGCTGAGTCTCTGGGGCCGGCTGAGTCGACAGCGGCGGACGAGCAGGGCCGGCGCGGCTGGGGCCTGCTCCTGGTGATCGGCTCGGCCATCGGCTTCCTGGCCGCGATGATCCTGACCATCGACCGGATCCGGCTGCTCACCGACCCGCAGGTCGCCCTGGTCTGCGACATCAGCCCGTTCGTCACCTGCGGGCCGGTGATGTCGTCCAAGGCCGGTGCCCTCTTCGGCTTCCCCAACCCGTTGCTGGGCATCGCCGGCTTCGCGATCGCCGGCACCACCGGCATGGTGGTGCTGGCCGGTGCCCGCCTCTCTCGCTGGTATCTGGTGGGCTTCGAGATCGGCTGCCTCGCCGCCGCGGTCTTCATCACCTGGTTGCAGACCCAGAGCCTGTACGTCATCGGCGCGCTCTGCATCTGGTGCATGTGCGTGTGGGCCGTGACCATCCCGATCGTGGTGATCACCACCGCCCACACCCTGAGCGCGGGGGCCTTCGGTGACGGCGGCCGCCGGATGGGACGGGTGATCGGGGACTGGAAGATCGCCATCATCGCGATCTGGTACCTGGTCGTGATCACCGCGATCGCCCTGCGCTTCTACCGTGAGTTCGCCCTGATGTGGTTCGGCATCGCGCTCTGACCCTTCTCGCTCGGGATACTGCTTCCTGCACTAGTTCCAACTAGCGCGAAGAGCTGGATCCCGAGCGAGACCGAAGGAGGTCAGCGCGGATAGACGACGGCCTTCAGGCTGGCCGGATCCAGATCGGACTCCAGCGCGTCGGCGGCGTGCTCCAGGTCGAACTTCCCCGTGACCAGGGCGTCCAGGTCGACCAACCCACTGGATACCAGGTGGATGGCCGCGGGCCAGGTGTCGGCGTAGCGGAAGATCCCGGTGACGGTGATCTCGAGGTTCTGGATGTGCTCGATCGGCAGGTTCATCTCCGGCGAACCCAGGCCGACGAGCACCGCTGCCCCGGCCGGCCGGACGGCTTTGATCCCGTCGAAGACCGCACGGGGGGACCCGCTGGCGTCCACGAACGCGTTCACGTCCAGCCCGGCGGTGGCGATGTCGACCTCCCGCGGATCGATCACCCGGGTGGCCCCGAAGGTCAGAGCCCGCTCCCGACGCTCCGCGACGAGATCGGTGACGATGATCTCGGCCGCCCCGAACGCTCTCGCCGTCTGAGCGCAGATGATGCCGATCGGGCCGGCCCCGGCGATCAGGATGGACGACCCCGGCGTGACTCCGGCCTTGCGCATCGTGGTGATCGCGACCGACAGCGGCTCCAACAGGGCGGCCGCCTCGTCGGAGATCGTGTCCGGCAACGTGTGGGCGAACTCGGTGCGGATCACGCAGTACTGCGCGAACGCTCCGTCGATCGGCGGGGTCGCGAAGAACTCCATGTTCGGGCACAGGTTGTAGTGCCCGGCCCGGCACTCGCGGCAGCGCCGGCAGTTCTTCTGCGGTTCGACGGCGACGCGCTCACCGATGCGGGAGTCGGACGCCTCCGCCCCCACGGCGACGATCCGGCCGGACAGCTCGTGCCCGAGGATCAGCGGCCCGGTCACCACGAAGTCACCGATCCGGCCGTGCCGGAAGTAGTGGGTGTCCGAGCCGCAGACCCCGACCGCGGCCACCTCGACGAGCACCTCGTCGTCGGCCACCGTCGGGGTCGCCACCAGCTCCACGGCGAGCTCCCTCACCCCCGTGAGCACGCTGGCGCGCATCTGGTCGGGAACGGTCGACTCGGTCATGGGTGTCTCCTTCGCTGCGGTGGGATCCGACTCTAGGCGGTGCGCTTTCGTGGCGACTACGCCACGAAAGTGCGCCGACTACCTGGCGGTCGCCGGTTCGAGCCGGTGCGACCCGGCCGTGAGCTCGCGGACGGGCTGATCCGGTAGGTCGATCAGCGCGGTCACGCCGTCCGGCACCTCGACGTCCAGCTCGAGGCCGTCCGGCCCGTCGGTCCAGGAGACAGCCACCTGTCCGTACGGGGTCTGCAGCGAAGCCTTCGCCCAGCCGATGCCGCCGCCCGGCCGCGGCGCCACCCGCACCGTCCGGTAGCCCGGCTCGGCCGGAGCGATGCCGCCGATGGTGCGGTGCATCCAGTCCGCCACCGCGCCCAGGGCGTAGTGGTTGAAGCTGGTCATCTCGCCCGAGTTGATGGTGCCGTCCGGCAGCATCGAGTCCCAGCGCTCCCAGATCGTGGTGGCGTCCATCGTCACCGGGTACAGCCAGGACGGGCACTCGGTCTGCAGCAGCAACTGGTAGGCGTCGTCGAGATGACCGGTCAGGGTCAGCGCATCGGTCACGAACGGGGTCCCGGCGAAGCCCGTCTGGATGTGGTAGCCGCCCTCGGCGACCAGGGCCGCCAACCGATCGCCGGCCCGCGCGGTCGACGTCTCATCCAGCAGGCCGAACACGACGGCCAGCGCGTAGACGGTCGGCGCGTCGCTGTGGATCGTCCCGTCCTCGTGCAGGTAGTGCTCCACAAAGGCCGCACGGGTCTGCTCGGCCACGTCGGCGAAGTGCGCCGCATCGGCGTCGCGACCGAGCAGCCGAGCCGCCTCGGCTACCAGCGAGGCGCTCCGGAACAGGCAGGCGGTGGCGACCACGCCGTTGTCGGCCTTGGCGAGGAACGGCTCCTCCGGCGGCGCGGTGGGGTCGAGCCAGTCACCGAACTGGAAGCTCGTGTCCCACAGCCCGGTCGGCGCGCGCAGTCCCTCGACCCGCCGCACGTGCGCGGCCATGGCCGGGAAGACGTCGGCCAGCACGGAGACGTCGCCATAGGCCTGGTAGACCGCCCAGGTCACCCAGACCGCGGCGTCGCTCCACACCGCGGTGCTGTCCGGGGTCGGGAACTCGGGCGGGTGGTCGATGTACTTGAGTACGTCGGGGACGACGAACGGCACCATGCCGTCGGCGTGCTGCTGCTCGACGTCGAGATCCAGCAGCCAGTCGCGGAGGAAGCCCTGGGCGTCGAACAGGTAGACCGCGGTCGGCGCGAACGCCGCCAGGTCACCGGTCCAGCCGAGCCGCTCGTCGCGTTGCGGGCAGTCGGTGGGTACGTCGACGAAGTTGCCCCGCGCCCCCCAGACGACGTTGCTGTGCAGCCGGTTGAGCAGCTCGTCGGAGCACTCGAAGGTGCCGATCCGGTCGACGTCGGTGGAGATCACCACGGCCGTCAGGTCGTCGGCGGCGAGCTCCCCCGGCCAGCCGTCGACCTCGAGGTAGCGGAAGCCGTGGAAGGTGAAGGTCGGCTCGAAGACATCGTCGCCGCCGCTCAGGGTGAACCGGTCGGTGGCCCTGGCCGAGCGCAGCGGACGCGTGCCCAGCTCCTCGTGCTCGAGCACCTCGGCGTGGCGGAGGGTGATCACCGACCCGGCCGGACCCTGCACCGAGAACCGCACCCAGCCGACCAGGTTCTGACCGAAGTCGACCAGGGTCTTCCCGCTCGGCGAGGTCCAGATCCGCTCCGGTGCCCGCTCATCGACCCGCCGGACGGGCGGCGACACGTACGGTGCCAGGGTCGCGAGATCACGCTCGCCGGGGTGGACTCCGACCCAGCCGTCGCCGCCGAAGCCGGGACGAAGCCAGGCGTCGGAACCCAGTCGCGCGTCGACGTCCTGACCGTCGTAGAGATCGTTGGCGGTGACCTCCGACGGACCCGCCGTCCAGGCGGTGTCGGTGACGATCCGCTGCACGTGTCCATCGGCGTACGTGATCTCGAGCTGCGCCAACACACCCAGCTCGTCGCCGTAGAAGCCCCGCCCTCCGCTCCAGCCGAGCCGACCGCGGAACCACCCGTTCCCGACCGCGAAGCCGAGGACGACGGGCGAGGAAGGGTCGGTGATCAGCAACTCGGCCACGTCGTACGTCCGGTACCGCAGCCGCCACTCGTAGCTGCTCCAGCCCGGGCTGAGCACGTCGTCACCAACCAGGGCGCCGTTCAGATACGCCTGGAACACCCCGTGCGCCGTGGCGTGCAGGACCGCCGAGCCGATCCCACCGTGACCGTCATCGAGGGCGAACTCGGTGCGCAGCAGCGGCGCCCCCGCGAAG
>DATDAP010000373.1:0-3637 GCA_036525335.1 Microlunatus sp.
TACGCCACCGTCACCATCACCACCACCGGCTACGGCGACATCACCCCGATCACCCCGACGGCACGGATCCTCAACGCGATCCTCGTCACCCCGATGCGGATCCTGTTCCTGGTCCTGTTGGTCGGCACCACGCTCGAGGTGCTGGCCAACGAGGGGCGACGGATGCTGCGCGACAACCGCTGGAGGAAGCACATGCGCAACCACGTCGTCGTCGTCGGGTACGGCACCAAGGGCCGTAGCGCGGTCGAGACGATGCAGAACAACGGTGCCAACCCGGCGCAGATCGTCGTGATCGACCCGAAACCGGCCGCGATCGTGGACGCGAACCTGCGGGGCTACGCCGCCATCGAGGGCGACGCGACCCGTCGGGACGTGCTCCGCCGGGCGGAGATCATCAAGGCCCGCGAGGTGATCATCACGCTGGACCGGGACGACTCCGCGATCCTGGTGACCCTGACGGTCCGGCAGCTCAACCCGAGTGCCCACGTCGTGGTCGCCGTCCGCGAGGACGACAACGCCTCGCTGCTCCGCCAATCCGGGGCCAACGCCGTGGTCACCTCCTCCGAGGCCGTCGGCCGGCTGCTCGGCCTGTCGGCTGTCAGCCCCAACCTGGGTACGGTGATCGAGGACCTGCTGTCGAGCAACGAGGGACTGGAGGTCGGCGAGCGGCAGGTCCGCAGCAACGAGGTCGGTCTCGCCCCCGACGACGTCCGGGGCGAAGCCGTGATCGCCGTCATCCGCAACAAGACCCTGCGCCGGTTCTACGACCCGACGGTGGCCAAGCTCGAGACCGGCGACCAGGTCGTCGTGGTGCGGCATGCCGAGGCGGAGATCGCCGAAGGTGAGCAGCCGACCCAGCCGATCCGTCGCCGGCCGAGCCGCCGCGACGACTGGTGAGGCACCTCCAACCCCTGCCCTAGACTGGCGATCTCGGCAGAGGGGGTGGCACTGGGTGACGACTGATCCTGACACGGTGACGCGACCGTCGTCCGAGACGACGGACGAGGCTGCCGCTCGCCCGACGCCCGTCACCGAAGCCCCCCGTCCTGTCCCTGAGGCTCCCCGTCCTGTCCCAGAAGCGCTCAGCCCCGGGTCGCCGGCCGGGGCCGCGCCGCCGCCCACCCCTGTGGTCCGAGATGCCGAGGGGCCGGGCAGTCTTCCGGTGCGCCTCAGCACCGGGCCGGAGCAGCCGCGCGTCCGGATGCGGCAGCGGATCGCCCGGTTCGGCGTCGCCAAGACACAGGCGCCAGTGCTGGACCCGTTGTTCAAGGTGATCCGAGCCAGTCATCCCAAGGCCGACCTGCCGCTGATCGAACGGGCCTACCGCACCGCCGAGCGCTACCACCGCGGTCAGACCCGGCGCAGCGGGGACGCCTACATCACGCACCCGCTGGCGGTGACAACGATCCTGGCCGAGCTCGGTCTGACCGAGCCGACGCTGTGCGCCGCGCTGCTGCACGACACCGTCGAGGACACCTCGTACACGCTGTCGGCGCTGAACCGCGACTTCGGCGACGAGGTAGCGCTCCTGGTCGACGGATGTACGAAGCTCGACAAGGTCAAGTACGGCGAGTCGGCCAAGTCCGAGACCATCCGCAAGATGGTGGTCGCGATGTCGCGTGACATCCGGGTGCTGGTGATCAAGCTGGCCGACCGGTTGCACAACATGCGCACCCTGCACTACCTGCGGCCCGACAAGCAGCACCGGATAGCGTCGGAGACGCTGGACATCTTCGCTCCGCTGGCCCATCGCCTGGGCATGAACGCGATCAAGTGGGAGCTGGAGGACCTGTCCTTCGCGGCCATGCAGCCCAAGGTGTACGACGAGATCGTCAGGATGGTCGCCGAGGCTGCTCCCCGCCGGGACGAGTTCCTGTCCCAGGTGATCGAGCAGGTGACCGCCGATCTGAGATCCGCCAAGATCCGTGCGGCCGTCACCGGACGGCCGAAGCACTACTACTCGATCTACCAGAAGATGGTCGTCCGCGGTCGGGACTTCGCCGACATCTTCGACCTCGTCGGGCTGCGCATCCTGGTCGACACCACCCGGGACTGCTACGCGGCGCTGGGGGTGATGCACGTCCGCTGGAACCCGCTGCCGGGCCGGTTCAAGGACTACATCGCCATGCCCAAGTTCAACATGTACCAATCGCTCCACACCACGGTGCTGGGACCGCAGGGCAGCCCGGTGGAGCTGCAGATCCGCACCGACGAGATGCACAAGCGAGCCGAGTTCGGCGTCGCGGCGCACTGGAAGTACAAAGAGGGCGGCAAGGGCATCGCTTCCACCGCCAACGGTGACGACACCGACCTCACCTGGGTGCGCCAGCTGCTCGACTGGCAGCGAGAGACCGCCGACCCCGGAGAGTTCCTCGACTCGCTGCGGTTCGAGATCAACTCCACCGAGGTGTACGCGTTCACCCCGAAGGGTGACGTGCACGCGCTGCCCCAGGGCGCGACGCCGATCGACTTCGCGTACGCCATCCACACCGAGGTCGGTCACCGCACGGTCGGCGCCCGGGTCAACGGACGACTGGTGCCGCTGGAGTCCGAGCTCTCCAACGGCGATGTGGTCGAGATCTTGACCACCAAGGCCGAGAACGCCGGACCGAACAGGGACTGGCTCGAGTTCGTGAAGAGCCCGCGAGCCCGCAACAAGATCCGCCACCACTTCACCAAGGGCCGCCGCGAGGAGTCGATCGAGGCCGGCAAGGAGGCGATCGCCCGGCAGATGCGCAAGGCCGGGCTACCGCTGCAGAGGCTGCTCACGCTCGAGCACCTGACCGCGGTGGCCAACTACGTCAAGCTGCCGGACGTGTCGGCCCTGTACGCCGCCGTGGGCGAGGGCACCGTCGGTCCCCAGGCCGTGATCAACCGGCTGATCAGCGTCGAGGGCGGCGAGGACGCCACCGCCGACGAGATCAACGAGGACCAGGTCGTCACCGGTCGTCGGCGCAGGAAGTCGTCGGCCTCGGACTCCGGCATCGAGGTGGCCGGGGACACCGACCTGCTGGTGAAGCTCGCCAAGTGCTGTACGCCGGTGCCGGGCGATCCGATCCTCGGTTTCGTCACCCGGGGCGCCGGTGTGTCGGTGCACCGCGAGGACTGCGTCAACGCCGCCCACCTGCAGACCGAGCACGCCGAGCGGATCATCGGGGTGTCCTGGGCTCCGACCGCGCACAGCTCCTACCTGGTGGCGATCCAGGTCGAGGCGCTGGACCGCAACCGGCTGCTGTCCGACATCACCCGGGCGCTGTCCGATCAGCACGTCAACATCCTGTCGGCCGGGCTGAGCACGTCCAAGGACAGGATCTGCAAGGCCCGGTTCACCTTCGAGACCGCCGATCCGACCCATCTGGACCACGTGCTGCGTGCGGTCCGACAGGTTGCGGGCGTGTTCGACGTCTACCGCGTCCGGCAGTAACACGGCGACGCTTCCGCGCCGCGACGAACTCTCCTTTACGCGATCGTGTCGTCGCTCTTCGGAACGACGAAAAGCGTGTCGTCCCTCATCGTTCCTCCATCGACCGCGCCGGAGAGTTCTTGGGACACTCCGATCTGGAGGATCGCAGTGAGCCCAGAGCTCAGCCGCTGAAGTCGTCGGCCGCCTTGCGCGCCTGCGCCAGCCACTCGCGGT
>DATDAP010000374.1:0-3807 GCA_036525335.1 Microlunatus sp.
TCGTCGTCGAACAGGGCGAGCGCGGGCGGGTGCGGCGTGCTGAGCCCGGGCACGTCCACGTTGACGGTGAAGTCGACCGCGAACTGCGTCTCCGCGTAGTGCATGATCGAGTCGAAGTCGTAGGGTCCGTGTGGAAGGCCCTCGTCGATGCTGAGCCGGTCGAAGGCAAATCGGAAGCCGGCGACGATGTTGTCCTCGATCACCGCGACGTGGTTGCCCCGGTCGAACCGTTGGTGCTCGTGCTGCAGTCCGAGGGCATGGCCGATCTCGTGAATGAGGGTGTCGACCCGGCTCTCGCGCAGATCGCAGTAGATGCGCTGCCCGACGCCGACCCGGCCGATCTTCGAGGTGCAGGGAGCGCCTTCCCCTCCGGGCGCGAAGACGATGTGCGGGCCAGCGCGACCGGGGTCGGTCGGACCGGTGTAGGGCACGAACCGGACTCCGACGTCCGCGTCCTCCCAGGCGTTGATGGCGCGGGCCACGATGTCGGCGCTCACGTCATCGATGCGGTACGGCACGATGCCGTTCAACCATCGACGGTCGGTGTCGCGAATGCAGTTGCCCATGACCACGTTGTCCTCTCGGTTCGGGCCGCGGAGCGCGGTCCGTCTGGCGTCCGTCAGGTCCGGCCTGAGACACCAGCGTCGACACGCGGCGGGCGGGAGCCGTGTGCTGCTGCCGCCCCCTAGCTGCAACCGACAGGCTCCAGGCACCCGTGTCTGTGGCCAAGCATGGACTGCCTCGGTTGTACAGACGTTGGCGAAACCTTGCCGCGGTCCCGCGTCAGCCGGTGTCAGCGGGACAGGCTCGTCGTCGTGCCACTGGTCCTGGAGCCGTCGAGCACGATGAACAGGCGACCTGGTAGGCCATCGGGTGCGAGTGAACCCGTGTACCCAGGTCAGCTCGGCGTCAGGCTCGGGTCGGGCCGTTTGACGTCGATGGCGACTACCCGGATCACCTCGTCGCAAGGTAGCTGCGCGGCCCGGGCGTGCTCGCGAACTGCGTCGGGATCAGTCGCCTCGTACAGGCAAATGGCGCCCAGCCGACCGCCGGGCTCATCGAGCAGGTAGGTGCGGATCTTGCGGACGTGCTCTGCGCGCCGTTCCAACTCGGCGTTCGATCGTCGGTCGGCGGCTTCGATCTCGTTGGGGTGGAATCCGTCGCGCCTGAAGATCGCGTACAGGGTCATGGGTGGATCCTTTCGGTAGGCCAGCGGGGTGCTGGAGGCTTGCTTAGGATGTGAGCGTTTGCGAGTTCGCGCGGATGGGACATTTGATCTCCGGCCGGTGACGAGCTGAGCCCGTGTTTGCCGCTTGCATCAGCCCGCCGGCTCAAGTCGGAGCACGGGAATCCGACGGTCGGTCCAGCGGGCATAGTGGGTGAATCCGGGAAAGACCGTCTCGCCTAGCTCGAAGCCGCGGTCCCGAGCGAGGCCAACCAACTCGCGGGCGACGACCTGCCGGTCCTCGCCGTCGAGTTGCACCGTGGCCTGTGGGTTCGCGCGCAGGTTGTGGTACCAGGAAGGGTGGTGTGGCCGGCCGAAGTTCGAAGCGATCGCGATCAGGTTGCCGTTGTCGCGCAGGGCAAGCAGCGGCACCGTACGCGGTTCTCCGCTTCGAGCACCCGTCGTGGTCAGCATGACGATGTCCACACCGGCCAGCCAAGACGACGCGGTCGTCTTGCCGTGGCTGAGTTCGAGGACGAACTCGTCCAGGGGCTGCTGAATGATGCCGAACACCTTGGCCATCGGCCGCGTCGCGGCAGTCCGCCGCATGACCCGGTGCATCGGGTGCGACTCTCGGTACGCCGTCATGAGGTAACCTTAGACTAACGCGACACAATGTCGCAAGAGTTAAGGCGAGACATCGTAGCGTTATTATCTCGGAGTGTGTCCCCTGACGAGCTCCAAGACTCACAGCCGCAGCCACCCCGGCAGCGTCGCCCCGGCGGGCGGAGTGCCCGGATCCGCGCCGCCGCGATCTCGGCGACATTGACCGAACTGGCCGAACATGGCTACGCCGCGCTGAGCCTCGAGAACGTCGCCCGGCGTTCCGGTGTGCACAAGGCGACCCTGTATCGACGATGGGGTTCACGAGAGGACCTGGTACTGGAGGCCATGCTCGACCGCGCCGACGTTCACATTGCTGTGCCGAACACCGGCTCACTACGCGAAGACCTATCCGCGCTGGCGCGCACCGCCGCCGCCAACGCCGCCAGTCCGGAGGTCGCGGCCATGGCCCGTGCCGTGGTCGCGCAGGCTGACCACGATCCGACCCTGGACGCGGCCAGACGCCGCTTCTGGTCCGCCCGGCTTGCACTCGACGCCACCATCGTCGAACGGGCCATCGAACGCGGCGACGTGCCACCGGAGACCGACCCACGCATGGTCATCGAATCCATCATCGGCCCGATCCACCTGCGGCTGCTGCTCACCGGCGAACCCGTCGATCAAGCTTTCCTCGACAACGTGGTCGACACCGTCCTCCACGGCATCGACACCACGACGGGACTAGGCGGTCGAAACCGCAGAGGCCGTCTTCGATAGACGGTCCTCCTACGGCGACCCGCAAGTGGTCGTAGAAGCGATGTCTTGCGGGGCACTCCATCCGGGTCCGCCGGCACCTAGCCCCGTCGCCACCCCCACCGCCGCCCATATCGGCACCGGCGATTCCGCCGCCCAAGTTGTCGTTGGTCGCCTGGCGGTGGTACGTGATCGAGACCACCGGGACGACCATGAGGTGTCGGAGTCGATGTCGACTCGGCAGTCGAGTGCGAGCGAGGCGGCCATGACCGAGTCGGGCGCGATGAAGGCGCCTGGTTGTCCTTTGAAGGGAGCCAGCCTCGTTCGTCGAACCCGGTCCTCAACGTCCGGCGTGACGCTGAGCTGATCCTTCTTCGTCGGCGTGGTCGACATGACTGGACTTTGCGGGTTGGTGGCCGGTGTGTGGTGCGCTGAGCTACAGGCCCGGCCAGGCTGCGGAGACTGAGCAGCTGGCGTCGTGAGGAACGCACGCAGTAGTCGACCGTCAATCGAGAGGGTGCCGCCGCCAGTTCTCCGCCTCATCTTCCTGGGGATCGCGCTAGCGTGCAGCATGGCCAAGTTCCTGGCAATCCTCAACGGTGCGGCAACAGACGAAGCACGCGAGAGCATCACCCCAGAAGACAGCAGCGCCTTCGTCGAGCGCTGGAACGTCTGGGCAGGCGAGCTCGGAGACGCGTTGGTCGATCCGGGGTCGCCGCTGTATCGGAAGGTCCGCCTGACGGCGGGGGCAGCCGAGCGGTTCGAGGACTCGAAGGTCGCCTATGCCTTGGTGGACGCGGATTCCCACGATCAAGCCGTCGAGATGTTCGCCACTCATCCGCACCTCGAACTCATCCCGGGCAACTCGATCGAGATCATCGAATGCCCCGCACCGCCCTCGTGAGCGAGTTCCTCGGCGACTCCGAACCGACAAGCCACGCGAACCCGATAGCCGTCCGTCCACCGACGCAGATGGCGGGCGAATCGTATGGAACGACGCGGAGGTGCCACCGTGGCCCACAAGATCGTTCTCGCTCTGGTCAGGGACGGCCAGATCCTCCTGGCGCGCGTTCCCGCGCGACCGTCGGCTACCGAGCTGTACCGAGAACGAGAAAGCCTCTCACGGCCTGTAGCCCCGGCCGGAGATCCAGCGCGGGGGCGGCCACGATGAACGTGATCGTCTTTCGAGGGCCAGCGGGTGCGGGCGAGTCGACGCTTGCCACAGCCGTACACCAGGCACTTGAACACCCGACATCTCGACTCGACCAGACGTGCTCAACTGGCAG
>DATDAP010000375.1:0-2764 GCA_036525335.1 Microlunatus sp.
CCCGTCCGACGCGACGGCCACGTCGAAGACCGCCGGCTCCGCGGTCAGGCCCTCGGCCCGCAGACCGTCGACGGCCACCGCGGTGCGCTCGGGGTCGCGGCCGTTGACCAGCACCCGCGCCCCCGCCCGAGCCAGGCCGCGGCACATCTCCAACCCGAGGCCGGCGTTGCCGCCCGTCACCAGCGCGGTCCTGCCGGACAGCATCACGGCGACTTCTCGGGTCCGCTCTCCGCGGCCTCGTCGACCTCGTCGACCACTGCGACATCGGCGGTTTCGGACTCCGCGGGTGATGTATCCACCGCGGAGTCGGGCACCGAGTCACTCGGGTCGGGTCCCTCGACCACGGTCTCCCGACCCGGCCGGTTCCTGATCAGCCAGATGAGCCAGACCAGCGCCACCACGAACACGATCAGTGACGTGTAGTTGTTCAGCCGGAACCCGCCGATCTCATTCACGCTGTCGATCCGCAGCGCCTCGATCCAGAACCGGCCGGCGGTGTAGAGCACCACGTAGAGCGCGAACACCTTGCCGTGACCAAGCCTCCACTTGCGGTCGGCCCAGACCAGCACCCCGGCGACTCCGAGGTTCCAGACCAGCTCGTAACCGAAGGTGGGGTGGAAGGTGGCGAAGTCCTGGTACCCGTCCGGTCGGAACCGCTCGTCGATCTCCAGTCCCCAGGGCAGGGCGGTCGGGCGACCGAACAGCTCCTGGTTGAACCAGTTGCCGAGCCGGCCGATGGCCTGGGCGACGACCAGACCCGGGGCGACGGCGTCCAGCAGGGCCGGGAAACGGACCTGCTTGCGTCGGGCGACAAGATAGGCGCCGGCCACCCCGGCGGCGACCGCACCCCAGATGCCGAGTCCGCCGTTCCAGATCTTCAGCGCGTCGATCGGGTCCCGACCGGGGCCGAAGTAGAGCTGGTAGTCGGTGATCACGTGGTAGAGCCGGGCCCCGACGATGCCGCAGGGGATGGACACCGCGATCACCAGCTCCAGGGTGTCCTGGCTGCCCCCGCGGGCCCGCCAGCGACGACCGGCGATGATCATGCCGACGATGATCCCGGCGATGATGCACAGCGCGTACGCGCGGAGCGGGAACCCGAACACCTCCCACACCCCGCTGGCCGGGCTCGGGATGAAGAGGGGGGTCAGGACGTTCAGGCTGCTCATGGCTGGGCCGCCTCCTCGATCTTCTCGGTGAGGGTGTCAGGGGTCAGGGCGGTGATGTCGACTGCTCGGCCGTCGATGAACATGGCCGGGGTACCGGTGACACCGGCGGCCGCGGCGGCGCTGTCGATGGAGTCGGCCCACGCGGCGTGGCGCCGGTCGGACACGCAGGTCGAGAACTCTGCCGGCACGGAGCCGCTGGCTCGCTCGGCCAGCTGGTTCAGCTGCGAGTCGCTCCAGTCCAGGTTCTGGTTGGCGAAGAGGCCGGAGTAGAAGGCGGCACCGAAGCCCGACTCGGCCGCACAGGCGAACCCGTTGGCGGCCGCCGCCGATCCGGCGTCGATGAAGGACATCGGGAAGATCCGCAGCCTGATCGTCCCGGCCGACTGGGCGTCGGCCAGGATCTGGCCGTACTCCTCCTCGAAGTCCGCGCAGTGCGGGCAGTGGAAGTCCTCGTAGAGATCCACGGTCACCGGGGCGCCGGCCGAGCCCCTCGAGATGGGCTGGCCGTCGGTGATGGTCACCGGGACCGCCGGACCCGGGATGACCATGCCGGCGGAGGGCGCCCGGTGGGTCCGCCAGGCCTGGAAGCCGATCCCGGTCCCGATCAGCACGAGAACCACCGCGATCACGCCACCCGCGAGCAGGCGGCGCTCTCGACGACGTTGCGCCGCCTGCTGTTCGGCGAGGGTCCGCTGGTGAGCACCCTGCCGGTCTCGCTGCGACTGGCTCACCGCTGGACCTCCCCCGCGAGCGCGCCGGCGCCGGTCAGATCCGGGTGGTCCAGGGCGAACCGGCTGCGCGGCTGCCAGACCAACCAGCCGCAGAGCGCGAGGAGTGCGAGGTCGCGGACGATCTCCCCGGCGTAGGCGGTCTGGCCCGGCGCCACCTGACCGCCGCCGCCGAAGCAGCCGCAGTCGATGCTCAGCCCGCGTACGACGGCAGAGACGACCGCGATGAGGAAGGCGACGAACAGCAGCCCGGAGACGGCCGCCGCGGTCCGGGTGAACAGCCCGGACACCAGCAGCAGCCCGAGACCGACCTCGAGGAACGGCAGTCCCCAACCGATCGGGCGGTCCAGCCAGGCCGGCACCAGCTCGTACGCCCGGACGGCCGCCACCGAGGACTGCGGGTCGATCACCTTCAGCGCTCCCGCGACGAGCAGCACGCCGCCCACGATCAGGCGCGCCAGGGTGGAGATCCACGGGGCCCAGTCGTCGAACCGGCGGGTCTTGGCCCTAGGCGCGATCATCGGTACGGACCCCGGACGCGAGGTCGTCGACCACCGCCCGCAACCCGCTGAGGTCGTCCGGCGTGCCGGCGTCCTCGGCGGCGAGCAGGGTGGCGACCAGCGCCGAGCCGACGATGACCGCATCGGCGTAGCCGGTCACCTCGCGGGCCTGGGCACCGTTGGAGACACCGAGCCCGACCCCGACCAGGGCGGACGGGTCCGCCCGCCGGATCCGCTCGACCAGCGCGGGCGCGGCCGACGACGTCTGCGATCGGGCCCCGGTCACGCCCATCACGGCGGTCGCGTACACCCAGCCGCGACAGGCCGCGACCGTGCGCGCGATCCGCTCGTCGGTCGAGGACGGGGA
>DATDAP010000376.1:0-2072 GCA_036525335.1 Microlunatus sp.
GGTCTTCACCTACGCGGTCTGGCGATCCGCCGGACGCCGCCACGATGCCGCGGTCGACTTCTGGCTGCTGTTCGTGTTCCTGGTCGGACCGCTGAGCTACGTGCGCTTCGACATGATCCCGGCGGTGCTGGCCGGTGGGGCGCTGCTGGCCGCCCGCACCCGACCCTGGGTGGCCGGCGCCCTCACCGGGCTCGGCGCGGCGATCAAGCTGTGGCCCGCTCTGCTGATCCCCGCCCTGCTGGCCGACCGGGAGCGCCGCAAGCCGACGGCGATCGGCTTCGTCGTGGTCGGCTTCGGACTCGCCCTGATCAGCCTGCTCACCGGTGGACTCACCCGACTGTTCTCCCCGCTCACCTGGCAGTCCGGCCGCGGCCTGCAGATCGAGTCGGTGTGGGCGACTCCCCTGATGCTGCTGCGGATGGTCCGGCCCGACGCGTGGGTCGTCGACATCTCCCGCTTCCAGGCCTACGAGATCTTCGGCCCCGGCGTGGGTCTGTGGCAGACCGTCAGTGACGTGGCCACGGTGGTCGGACTGGTGACCGTCGTCGTGCTGTGGATCCGGGCGTTCCGGATGCGGGGCGGCGTGACGCCGGTCGCGGTCGCGCTCGTGGTGCTCGCGACCGTCACCGTGGTCATCATCACCAACAAGACCCTGAGTCCGCAGTACCTGCTCTGGGTCGGCGGTCCGACCGCCGCCCTGCTGCTGCTCCGCGACGGCGCGGCCACGCCCGAGCTGAGGCGCTGGATCGTACGGATCGGGGTGGCCGGTCTGGCGCTCGCGGCACTGACCCAGCTGGTCTACCCCCTGCTGTACGACGGCTACCTCGGCTTCACCAGCACCGCGGGTCTGGTGATCTCCACTCTGGTGACCGCCGTCCGCAATCTCTGCCTGCTCGCGTTCTCGGTGCTCTGCCTGCTGCTGGCCTGGCGGGCTACTTCATCGTCCCCTGCGACACCGACCCCTGCAGCTGACGCTGGAAGATGATGTAGACCACCAGGACCGGGGCCACGGTGATCACCACGGCCGCGAACAGCGCACCGAAGTCCACCGCGTAGCCGGCCTGCGAGGCGAACGACGCCATCCCCTGGCTGAGCACGTAGTTGTCCACGTTGGTGTTGATCGCCACCGGGATGAGGAACTGGTTCCACAGACCCAGGAAGTTGAAGATCGCGACCGAGGCGAACCCGTTGCGCGCCATCGGCAGCATCACCAGGAAGAACGTCGCCCACTCCCCCGCGCCGTCCAGCGCCGCGGCCTCGGAGATCTCGTACGGCAGCGTCTTGAAGAACGAGAAGAGGAAGAACACCGTGAACGGCAGGGCGAACGCGACGTACGTCAACGACAGACCCGGGAGCGTGTTCAGCAGGCCGAGGTTCTTCAGGGTGAAGAACAGCGGGACGATGGCGAGGAAGATCGGGAAGGTCAGCCCGGCCAGCATCAGGTAGTAGACGGCCTTGCTGCCCGGGAACTGGAAGCGGGCGAGCACGTACGCACACATCGACCCGAGGATCATGACGATCACCAGAGCGGAGCCGACCACCAGCACGGTGTTCAGGAAGTAGTTGCCGATGCCTGCGGTGGTCCACGCGTTGGCGTAGTTCTCCAGGTGCAGGCCGTCCGGCAGCGAGAACGGTGAGGCGAAGATCTCCCGGGTCGTCTTGAACGAGGTCATCAGCGTCCACAGCATCG
The DNA here is from genome assembly GCA_036525335.1 of Microlunatus sp. Taxonomy (GTDB): domain Bacteria; phylum Actinomycetota; class Actinomycetes; order Propionibacteriales; family Propionibacteriaceae; genus Microlunatus. Next base: position 1,691 of record DATDAP010000376.1, read on the forward strand.
GGCCGATCACGATGATCGACCAGAAGATCAACACCGCATGGGCGGTGCCCAGGAAGGCCTTCTCCCCCGGGGTGGTCTCCTGCTGACGCTCGGGCACCAGCTCGGCACTGGTGGGCTCGTCGGTGATGGTGGTCATCGGCTCGAGTCGTCCTTTCCGCCGAGCAACCGGCTGACGACGAACACCAGTGCCGCGAACAGCAAGGTGATGCCGGCGAGCACGACGCCCATGGCACAGGCCAGACCGAACTGGCCCTTGGTGAACGCAGTGGTGAACAGCTGCTGGGCCATCACCAGGGTGGAGTTGTTCGGCCCGCCGCCGGGATTCAACCCGGCCATGTAGACGAAGGCGTCCAGGGCGAGGATGCCCAGATAGATCCACGCG
>DATDAP010000377.1:0-4856 GCA_036525335.1 Microlunatus sp.
ACTTGCCGACGCGCGCCGTACTGCGCTCGCCGGACGGGCGGCAGGTCGATGTGCATCCGGTCACCTTTGACGAAGCGGGAACAGGCTGGCAACACGCGGCCGGCCCTGCGGGAACGGACTGCCGCTCAAGACAGCCAAAGCGCCAAGCCGGTGATCAGCACGGGGCAACGGCGGGTGGGAGAGGAGAGTCCCATCCGCCGTTGCCCGCCGGCCCGCCCGCCGAAGCGGGACGGCCTGCTGGCGGTTCCCGCCGGATCGCACTCTATCGGATGGCTATCTTGTCTCCAACGAATCTCTATTTCGGGGCACTAGATCGTGTCTGCTACACATGGGCGTGTGCCGCGCCCCTATGGAGACCCGGTGGAGATCATCACCGCACCCGTCCCCGCCCAGTCCCCGTTCATCCCCACTGACGCGAAGATCGTGGTCGGGGCGGTCGCTCCGGCGTCTCCAGATCCGATCCCGATCGTGCTGCTCCCGGGAGTCGAATACCGGATGCGCGAGTGGCGGCACCCAACCACCCACGAGATCCACTGGCGGCTCGAGCGGAGAAAGTCCGCCCGCCACGGCGAAGTCGACGAGTAGCTCACCGAGGGTCAAGCCGTGAAGGCTGTGGCCGGCCTCGGCCGTGTCGAGTAGGGAGCGGGCACTAGGTTCCGCCGAGTATCTCGGACGGCGTCATCCGGAGGTTCACACAGGCCGACCCGGCAGAGCACGTCGCGGTGATGCGCCAGTGCTTCCAAACTGGACGGAAGGTCTTGATCCGTCCGGACCAGGGCGGGCGGTGGGGTTGAAAGCTTCCTCGCTGGAACTCGGTTTCGCTCTACCACTACGGGGGCGGCCTCTATTACTCGGTTCCCGGTCCGATCGGCAGGAGGTTCGACGCGCTCGATGAAGCGCTCGCCCGATCTGGGCTTGACCAGCCTCGAGCGCGAATCGCAAGGCGCTTCACCTGGGTCATGGTGGGCTTCCGACCCGCTGTCGTCCTCAAGGGTCGACCGGATCTGTCCTTCGACGAGCACTTTGAACGACTGATGGCGCTTCATCAGGCGGTGGGATCAGCCGCATCAGACGGCCAATGGCAATGGCTCGCATATTCGCCACCTGGCTGAGGCGTCGCAGCTCAGTCACTTGAGCGTCGTGGCGGCCTCGTAGCTCGGTCAGCTCGTTGAGCCCTTCCAAGCTGCGGCGAGCCGCCGGCCGTGCTGGTCGTGGACTCGGGGTGATGGAAGCTGCGCTCAACCCGTTGGCGTTCCCCAGATCGGCGAATCGTCCTCACCGTCGGTGACTTGGACGAGGCCGCTCCCGTCGGTGTTGACGATGTAGACGCTCTCGGTCGACGGGTCAGATCGTGTGAAGACAATTTGCTCTCCGTCGGGCGACCAGCTTGGCGAGTAGCAGCCGTAGGCGTTCGGATCCGCGTTCGGGCCGCCGCACGCGGGCGTGATCGGCAGTTGCTCGGGGACCCCGCCGTCCGCGTCAACGGTCCAGATGGCCTTGTGGTGATCCTCGGCGGTGCGGGCGACGAACAAGATGCGGTTTCCGTCGGGTGACCAGCGGCCTCCGAACCCGCTGTCGTCGAGGATCATGTCTGGCGGAGTCAGTTGGCGTAGCCCGGAGCCGTCGACGTTGCTGATGTAGATCCCCACGGGGACATCGTCCTGGGAACGGACGAAGACGATGCGCGTACCGTCGGGCGAGTAGTCGCCAGGGATGTCGCCGCCCCCGGGGTTGGACGTGATCCGACTGAGGTCGCCGCCGTCGGAGGTTCGGATCGTGTAGATCCCGTTTCGGGCCGGGTCGTCGACGCCATAGCTCTCACAGGCCATGGTTTCACCATCAGGCGACCACGCGAAGCCGCAGTGCGTCTCCAGGGTCGGGTCCGGCGGCGGGAACTCGCGGAGCTCGCCGGTGGCCACGTCGACGAAATGGGCAGCCATCCCGTTGTCGCAGCAGAAGATCGAGATCTCCGTTCCATCGGGCGACCAGCGTGGGTATTCCGCCGCACCCTCGAACACCGCCTGCAGGTTGGTCCCGTCCGGGTTCACCGCGTAGATGCCCGGCTCACCGCCCGCGCGCTTGAAGACGATCGGCCCGGGCGACGCTGATGGACCTGCGGTCGAGGTCGTCTCGGTCGACGGTGTCGACGCCTCGTTGATGTCGTCCGATTCCGAGCACGCCCCCAGGAGGCTCACGCTGACCAGCACGAGCAGCAAACGCTTCGCTCCCTGGCGTAACCCTGTCGCGAACAGCATCTCGAAGGCCCCCCCCAACGCAGGTCTGCCGGAGGGAGGATAGAGCAGCCCCCATCGGCGGCGAGGACGACCGTCTCAAGGGGATGCTGACCGACCGTGACATCGTCGTGAAGGTGCTGGCCGAGGGCCGCGACCCCAGCGAGGTGCGCGCCGGCGAGTTGGCCCAAGGGGAAGCCGTGACCACGGGGCCGACGACTCCGTAGAAGAGACCCTGCGCATGAGGCGGGCGTCAGCGGCGGCGTCAGGCGAGCGTGCAGCGCTCCTTCAGGAGCTCCAGGACGCCGACGCTGGACTTGCCCGTTCCTCGGCTCTGGATCTCGAACGCGAGGTGGCGCCCGTCGGCGAGGTCGAGGTCGGCTTGGACCGATGCCTTCCCCGACGTCAGCTCGACCCCGCTGACGTCCTGGTAGGCCAGACGGGCCAAGGGATCGCCGGTGGGCTTGCCCATGGCGCTGGCCTTGGTCACCGTGAAGTGGGCGGCCCCGAGACCGAGCCACGCGAACTGCGGGATCTCGAGGTCGGACTCCCCCGCCCTCCCCGTCGACGCGATGCCGGCACCGACCCCGCCACCCACGGCGCCACCGATCCGGCCGGCCGTTCCTCCCGAGTGGGTGATCGGGCAGGCGGCGTCGATGGGCTCCCCCACGTGGCTCGCCATCCGTTCCGCGTACTTCGCTTTCCCCGCCATCCGTTCAGGGTATGCCGGTGGTGGTCTCGCAGCCAGTTGCGGTGCCGCTGTCGTCGGCGCAGGAGTCGGTGCCGGGGCCGACCTCGTGACCACGGGGATGCTCGACCAAGCGACCGCAAACCTGTTCGCTGTGTTCCGTCGAGTCCGGGAAGAACAAGGCGGACGTGCTGCCCGGCGCGCCCCAATGGTGGCTCGAGGAACCGGGCGACACATGTTGCCCGCCGTGAGCCGTTCATCTACGGTCGGCGACGCGGGAAAGGGCAGCCTCCGTGGGACGGCTGCGAACAGAGATGGGGGGACACTCGATGTCCAAACACAGAGTTCGACGTCTGCTCGTCGGAGCAGGGGTCACGTTGACGATGTTGTCGTACGCCGGGGTCGGCAGCGCGTCGGCCGCGCCGCCGGGGACGAACCCTGCGTCGGCCGAAGCGGCGGCCTGCGCCTCGCTGTACAGCGTGCCGGTGAACGTAGGCCCGGAACCCCTGAGCGCCTGCCAGTGGGACATGCGCGCCATCCACGCCACGTCGGCTGAGTCGTACGCGGTCAATCAGGGGAGGGGCGCCCGCATCGGTGACATCGACACCGGCATCGATCTCACCAACAGCGACATCATGCCGAACGTCGACGTGGCCGCCTCCTGTGTGTTCCTCTATGCCGATACGCCGACCGCCAACCCGGCCGAGCAGGTCACGAGGGGTGACTGCTCGAACAAGGCCGCCCTCCAGGACCTTGCCGGTCACGGCACCCACACCGCGGGCACGATCGCGGCGCCGATCAACGGCGTGGGCGTGTCAGGCGTCGCTCCTCAGGCCACGGTCGTCGTGCTCAAGGCCGGGACCGAACAGGGCTACTTCTTCACCCAGTCGGTGGTGGACGCGCTGCGCTACGCCGGTGACCAGCACCTTGACGCGGTGAACATGAGCTTCTTCGCCGATCCGTGGCTGTTCAACTGCCGCAACGAGACGGAGCAGAGGGCGATCATCCGGGCCATTTCGGCCGCCGCCCGCTACGCGCAGCAGCGCGGGGTGGTCCTGATCGCCGCGGCCGGGAACGAGGGCATCGATCTCAACCACCCGGTATCGGACGAGATCAGCCCGGACTTCCCACCGGACGCGGCGGTGTCCCGGCCGGTCAACAACTCCTGCGTGGTGCTTCCCCAGGAGATCGCTGGTGTGGTCGTCGTGACCGCGACCGGCGCGGAGAACCTGCTGTCGTGGTACTCGAGCTACGGCAACCTCACCGGCGTCACCGCGCCGGGTGGCTCGCGCTTCCAGACCCCGACGTTCGATCCGAACCGTGGGCGGGTGCTGTCGACGTATTCCTCGACCGCCAGCGACCTCGACCTCGAGGCCGAACTCGGGCGCCTCGTCCAGGACGCCAGCGGCAACTACTACGCCTGGTTGAACGGGACGTCGATGGCGGCGCCGCACGCTGCCGGTGTGGTGGCACTCATTCGGGCCGCCCATCCGGGCATGTCGCAAGGTGCGGTCGCGGCGCTGCTGCGCAGCACGGCGACCGGTCAGCCTTGCCCGGCCGCGCTCGATCCTGGCGTCGAGTTCTTCGGCGCCCCGGTGCAGTTCTGCAGCGGGGGCTCGGGGAACAACAACTTCTACGGCAAGGGGCTCGTGAACGCGCTGGCGGCCGCCAGCAGCTGATCACCTCATCGCCGTCACCTGAGCGTTGACGGGGATGCACCCTCTGGCCGCGTCGGACGTCGGATTGCCGGGGCTAGCCCTCGAGGCCGGGGCGGTCGTTGTCGCCCTAGTCGTCGGCGAGGACGAGGTCTCAGCGCCGGTCAGCGAGGACCTCTCAGGAATCGGTCTCGACGGTGACGTCGGAGAAGGCCGCCTCGCCGGAGGCCCACGTTCTCGGCCCGGTCCCGAACTTGGCGATGGTTCAGGTGTAGGCGACTC
>DATDAP010000378.1:0-2540 GCA_036525335.1 Microlunatus sp.
TGCGCTTCCATCAGCCGCAGCCGGTGCCCCCGCTCCGGCTGGGACGCTCCCCCGTCGGTGTAGCGCAGCTGGATCCCCACCCGGTCGGCCAGACGCTCGACGGTCTCGGTGAACGACAGGTTGTCGATCTTCTGCACGAACGAGATGACGTCACCGCCCTCGCCGCAACCGAAGCAGTAGTAGAAGCCGCGGGAGGGGTTGACCTGGAAGCTGGGGGTCTTCTCGTCGTGGAAGGGGCAGAGCCCTTTCATCGTGCCGCTGCCGGCGTTGCGGAGCGCGACATGGGACCCGACGACCTCGTCGATCCGGGCTCGCTCCCGGACCGTCGCGATGTCCTCGTCGTTGATCCGTCCCGGCACGGGGTGAGTGTATGCCCGCCCCCGGACGGGACCGGAGTCGTCGCGGTGGCCGTCCACGACCCAACGGCGCTACGGTCGCCCGACTGCGGTGGACGCAGCACGGACTGACCCCGAGGGAGTCGAGATGGCCACCGTCCTGTTCTGTCCGGCGATGTTCAACCTGGCCGAAACGACCCGGATGATCGAGGTGGCCCGTGCGCTGAGCCCGTGTCATCGAGCCGTCTTCCTGGGCTACGAGACCGACTTCGTCTCCTTGGTGGCCGACGCCGGATTCGAGTACCGAGCGGGGTCGCCGGTCTGGACCGCGGCCGAACGACGGCAGGCGCTGGCGTTCGACCAGGGTCGAGCCTTGCGAAGTCCGTTCACCCGCAAGCTCGTCACCGAACGGTTGGCCCTCGAGCGGAGGGTGATCCGGGAACGCCGCGCGGCCGTCGTCGTCACGGGCTCGAACCTCACCTCCTTCCTCTCGGCCCGAGCCGAACGGATACCCCTGGTCTATCCGGTGCCGTTCGCGCTCACCCATCCGCAGGTGGCACAGACCAGGGCCATGGGTTTCGTGGACGGCCCCGGTCGTGGCGCCCGCGCCCTCGACAGGGCCGCCACCACAGCCTTCCGCTGGCTCTACAACTCCGCGCCGCTCGCGCCGCGGGCGTTCACGACGGCGGCTCGGGCCAACGGTGTGCCGCCCTTGCGGACCATGGCGTCCCTGTTGCGAGCCGATCACAACCTCGTCACGGTGATGTCGTGGGAGCTCGACGGCTATCGGCTCCCCGCCGACTTCACCCGGGTGGGGCCGATCTTCGCCCACCTCGACGCTCCCCTGCCCGAGATCGTCCGGACCGAACGGCCACTGGTCTACCTCGGGCTGGGCTCCTCGGCCGATCGGCGACTGGCCCTCGCCGCAGCGACCGCGCTCGGCCGCCTGGACGTGGACGTCATCGCGCCGATCGGGCACTACCTCTCGGCCGGCGACGTGGTCCCGGCCAACGTTCGCGTCACCCCGCTGCTGCCGGCCCATCGGCTGGGCGGGCTGATCGACGCCGCTGTCATCCACGGCGGCCAGGGGACGGTGCAGACCGCCTGCGCCACCGGAGTTCCCTTCGTCGGCATGGGTCTGCAACCCGAGCAGACCTGGAACGTGCGCCAGTGCGTGCGGCGTGGCAACGCGATCGCCGTCGCACCGAAGTCGGTCACCTCGGCCCTGTTCCCGGCTGCCGTGGAGCGGGTGATCAGCGATCCGATCGTTCGCTCCGCCGCGGAGCAGGTACGTCGGGCGTACGCCGCCGAGAACGGAGCAGCCGCGGCCGCCGGGGCGATCGAGCTTCTGCTGCCCGCCTGACCGGCGACGACGGGGTGCTCAATCGACGCCGCCGGCGCGGGACAGCGGCAACCGCACCTGGAACCGGGTGTCTCCCGGCACCGACACGACCCTCAGGTCACCGCCGTGCCGCTGGGTGATCACCCGATAGCAGATGTCCAGCCCCAGTCCGGTGCCCTCGCCCACGGGTTTGGTGGTGAAGAAGGGCTCGAAGATCTTGTCCCGCAGCCCGGCTGGGATGCCGCTGCCCGAGTCGCCGATCTCGACCAGCACGCAGTCGTCCTCCCGGGCCGTGCGGATGCGGAGGGTGCCGCCGTCCGGCATCGCCTGCAGCGCGTTGTCGATCAGGTTCGTCCACACCTGGTTGAGCTCGGCAGGGTGGCCGGGGACCGTGGGCAGATCGGGGGTCAGCTCCTTCTGCACCGTGATCGAGCCCGTCTTGAGCTTGTGGCCGAGCATGATCAGGGTGCTGATCAGACCCTCCTTGACCACCACGTCCTGCAGACCGGCGCGATCCACCTGCGAGTACTGCTTCGCCGCGCCCACCAAGGTGGAGATCCGCTGGGTCGAGTCCTCGATCTCGTTCATCAGCTGCTCGGTCTCCAACGCGTACGCGACCCAGTGCAGCCCGTCGGAGATCAGCTCGTCGGGCACCTTGGTCGCGACCTCGTCCAGCCAGTCCGGGTCGACCCCCGCGGCGACCAGGGCGGGGGCCAGGTCCCAGCTGTTCGAGACCCGGTGGTCGTCCAGCCAGTCCGCGATGGTGTCCTCGAGGTCGCTGACCTCCATGGTCGACATCTCCTGGACCTTGGCCATCCGCTCCACGGCCGCCTCCTGCACCTCCACCAGGATCTGCAGCGCGG
>DATDAP010000379.1:0-27153 GCA_036525335.1 Microlunatus sp.
GCGCCGATGATGCCGACGCCGACGGGTCCGCTGCCGGCCATCAGAGCGCACCCCCGACCAGGTACTCGCGGCTGGCGCCGACGGCCTCGACGAGATCACCCTCGGAGTCGTCGAGCTCGACCACGAAGAGCGCCGCCGGGGCGGCCGCCATGTAGTCGTTGACGGGCACTGACCCGGAGCCCACGGCCACCTGCTTCTTGTTGTCCAACGATCCATCTCCGTCCTTGATGTGCAGCGCGACGACGCGTTCGCCGAGCCTTTCCAGCAGTGCGGGCACGTCGGCACCGCCGACGTACGCCCAGTACGTGTCGACTTCCAGCACCACGCCCGGATCGAGCTGCTCGGCGAGCACCTCCAGGCCGTGCTTGCCGTCGATCAGCGAGGTCAGCTCGTACTCGTGATTGTGGTAGCCGACGGTCAGACCGTACTCGGCGGCCTTCGCGGCGGCGGCGTTGAGGTCGGCCGCGATCGCGGCGATGCCCTCGGCGGTCGCCCAGCTGGCGCGATCGCTGGAGGGCACGATGATGGTCTTGACGCCCAGCTCCTGGGCGGCGACGAAGATCGCCTCCTGGTCGTCGGCGGCCAGCAGCCCCATGTGGGTGGTCGGCGCGGTCAGGCCGTGGGTGCTGAGCCCGGTCTTCAGGTCATCGAAGAACGTGGTGAAGGCGAACGGCTCGACCTGCGTGTAGCCGAACGCGGCGATCTTCGCCAGGGTGCCGTCGAAATCCTCTTCGAGCGCTCCACGCACGGTGTAGAGCTGGACCGACAGCTGGTCAGGGTTGGGCATGCTTCTCCTCGTACGGAGCCGCGGAACCGGCTCGTGGTGTTCGTGGACGACTTCCACCCTTTCACTAAACGCGCATTCGGAAAAGGCCCGGCAGCTCTTCGAGCCGCTATTTCGCAAAACCGGTTCAGTCGCTAGTCTCTCCCCACCATGCCCCGCGTCACCATCAACGACATCGCTCGTCGTGCCGGTGTCTCCAAGGGCGCCGTCTCCTACGCCCTGAACGGTCGGCCAGGCGTCTCGGAGGAGACCCGCCACAAGATCCTCGACGTCGCCCAGGAGCTGGGCTGGGCCCCGAACCGAACGGCCCGGATGCTGTCCGGCTCGCGCACCGAGACGTTCGGTCTGGTGCTGGCCCGCGACCCGCGGACTCTGGGCTCGGAACCTTTCTACATGGAGTTCGTGGCCGGGCTGCAGAGCGAGCTCTCCCAGCGGGGGTACGCGCTGCTGCTCCAGCTCACCGCGACGTCGGCTGACGAGCTGGAGCTCTACCCCCGGTGGTGGTCCGAACGGCGGGTCGACGCGGTGGTGGTCGTCGACATCCGCGTCTCGGACCCCCGCGTACCGGCTCTCGGCGAGCTCGGGGTGCCGGCGGTGTTCGTGGGCGACCCGGCCATGACCGGGGGCTTCACGACGGTGTGGACCGACGACGCGACCGCGATGACGGCAGCCGTTCGTCGGCTGGTCGCGCTGGGTCATCGTCGGTTCGGCCGCGTGGCCGGCACCCCCGGCCTCAGCCACACCCGGGTACGGGATCTCGCCTACCAGCAGGCGGTTGCCGCCGAGGGCCTGTCCGGCACGATCGTGCACGCCGATTTCTCCGATGCCGCAGGAGGGCACGCGACGCGCGAGCTCTGGAATCAGCCCGACCCGCCGACGGCGATCGTGTTCGACAACGACCTGATGGCCATCGCCGGTCTGTCCGCCCTGGCCGAGCTGGGCGTCTCGGTGCCGCACCAGGTCAGTCTGCTGGCCTGGGACGACTCGGCACTGTGCACCATCACCCACCCCACGCTGTCCGCCCTGAGCCACGACGTGATGGCGTTCGGCGCCCATGTCGGACGACGGCTGTTCGATCTCCTCGAGGGTGCGGAGCCCGCTGCCCACCTCGATTCCACCCCGGTGCTGGTGGAGCGGGAGAGCACGGCACCGGCTCCTCGCTGACCTCAGGTCGCCGGGGCGCTCGCTCCTTCGGGCGAGGCGAGCAGCTCGCGGGTCAGGAAGACCCCTCCTGCGGTGGCCACCGGAAAGACGACCACCGCGACGAACGGGATGGCGAGCAGCAGGAAACACGGCACGGAGAAGCCCAGCACCCGCCAGCGGCGGCGTTGCATCGCCGTGCGACGTTGAGCCAGGGTCGGCAGACTGCGCCGCTCGAAGCTCGGTCCGATCAACTCGAAACAGAGCATCCAGCCGCCGAAGCACGACGCGACCACCGGGATCAGGGTCTGGCCGACCACCGGGATGAACTGGGCCAGGAACAACGGCAGTGCTGCCGCCACCGAGATGGCGATCAGCACGACCGACTGACGCAGCGCCCGCGGCAGAGAGCTGCTCCACGGCTCGTCGTGGTCCGGCAGCCCGCCGGAGAGCTCCGCGTCGACCGCCTCACTGATCTTGTCGTAGACGGGCGCTCCGAACGCCATCGTCAGCGTGCTGAAGGAGATGATCATGATCAACAGCGTGATGCCGAGGACGCCGGCACCGGCCAGCACCTGCATCGCGGTCCGAGCGGCCTCGGCCCAGCCGTCCGCGAAGGGGGTGATCGCGTCCGCGATCACGCCGAGCTTGGTGACCAGCAGCACGAACAGCGCAGCGAACATCACCGACATGATCAGCGGGGGCACCGCACCCCACCAGAACAGCTTCGGTCGCTGGACCAGGAACCGAAGTCCCTTCAGCAGCAGGGCGGCTCCGCCCGTCGCCTCGCTGATCACCGACGCCACCGGTCAGGCATCCGGGGACGCGTCGCGGACCGAGGCGCCCTTCGCCTCAGCCGTCGTCCGCAGCTCGTCGGCGAACGTGATCAGCCGCTCGGTCAGCTCCGGATCACCGGTGGCCAGGATCCGGGCCGCCAGCAGACCGGCGTTCCGGGCGTTGCCGATGGCGACGGTCGCCACCGGCACACCGCTGGGCATCTGCACGATGGACAGCAGCGAATCCATCCCGTCCAGGTACTTCAAGGGCACCGGCACCCCGATCACCGGTAGCGGGGTCAGCGCCGCGAGCATCCCCGGGAGATGGGCGGCCCCCCCGGCCCCGGCGATGATCACCTCGAGGCCGCGGGTGTGGGCTCCGCGCCCGTAGGTGATCATCGCCTCCGGCATCCGGTGGGCGGAGACGACGTCGGCCTCGTACGCGATGTCGAACTCGGCCAGCGCCGTACCGGCGGCGCTCATCACCGGCCAGTCCGAGTCCGAGCCCATCACGATACCGACCCGGGGCAGCCCCCTCATACGTCTTCTCCCATCAGATAGTCGGCGGCGTGCCGGGCGCGTTTGCGGACGTCGTCGAGGTCGCGACCGTACGTGGTCACGTGCCCGACCTTGCGGCCCGGTCTGACCTCCTTGCCGTACAGCTGGACGCGCAGCCGTCGGTCCCGCGCGAAGCAGTGCAGCAGCGCTGACGGCAGATCCGTCACCGACCCCCCGAGCACGTTCGCCATCACCGTGTACGGCTCCCGCGCGGCGGGGTCGCCGAGCGGCAGGTCGACGACCGCGCGGAGGTGGTTCTCGAACTGCGACGTGTGGGCGCCGTCGATGCTCCAGTGGCCGGTGTTGTGCGGGCGCATGGCGAGCTCGTTGACCACCACGGTGCCGTCCGGCCGCTCCATCAGCTCGACCGCGAGGAGTCCGACCACTCCGAGCTCGTTCGCTATCCCCAGGGCCAGCTGCTGGATCTGCACCGTCCGGTCGCCGTCGAGACCGGGCGCCGGGGTGGTCGTCTCCACGCAGACCCCGTTGCGCTGCACGGATTCCGACACCGGGTACGCCACCCCCTGGCCCGACGGCGACCGGACGACCAGGGCACTCAGCTCGCGGCGGAAGGCGATGAACTCCTCCGCGATCACGGCCACGCCGGCCTGCAGCTGCGCGAACGGCTGCTCAGCGTCGGCCGCCGAGTCGAGCTTCCAGACCCCCTTGCCGTCGTAACCGCCGCGCGAGGTCTTGGCGATCACCGGCCAGCCGATCTCGTCGCCGAAGGCGATCAGCGCGGTGGGATCCGGCACCACCCGGTAGATCGGGCACGGGGCGCCCAGCGCGCTGAGCCGGTCGCGCATCACCGCCTTGTCCTGCGCGTGCACCAGGGCATCGGGGCCGGGATGGACCGCGATCCCGGCGTCCTCCAGCTCGTGCAGCAGGGTCGTCGGCACGTGCTCGTGATCGAAGGTGATCACGTCACAGCCGGCGGCGAAGGCCGTGACGGTGGCCGGGTCGGTGTAGTCGCCGATGGTCACGTCGTGGACGACGGTCGCCGCCGAGGTGTCCGGCCCCTCGGCGAGCAGCCTCAGCCGCAGGCCGAGAGCGGTGGCCGCCTCGTCCATCATCCGGGCGAGCTGGCCGCCGCCGATCACGCCGACCACGAAGGGGCGCTGAGAGTCCGATGTCACTCGTCGAAGGATATGGGCGAGACGGCTCGCGGCGGAAACGCGGCACACTGGATGACAATGATTCTCATCTTCAGGTGCGGCTCCCGACGACCGCTCCCGCGCCACTCGCCGGGATCTCCGGCGGGATCAGGTGCGCTGGCTTGACTCGGCACCACGGCACTGAGTACTGCGTTCGCGTCGGTGCAGGGCCGGCGACGGATAGGGTCGAGCTTCGCAAGGAGAGAGGCAGATGACGTGGCGCAGCCCGCTGGCGTGACCCGCGTCTCTTTCGACGGCCAGGTGCGGGTGATGACGAAGATCGCGCACATCTACCACGAGCAGCAGCGGCGGAGCGAGATCGCCGGCATCCTGCGCATCTCTCGGGCCGACCTGTCCACCGCTCGCGCCCTGCTGGCCGCTTCTTGACCACCGACCGCCCCACCGCAGGGCCCCTCGGGCGGCTCTGGCACAAGATCGCCCACCTCGGTCCCGAGGCGATCAGATTCGGCATCGTCGGGTTGACCGGGGTCGCGCTGCAGTTCGTCGTGTTCAACGTGCTTCGCTACGCCGGTCCCGGTGGACAGGGCCTGCTGGCGGCGAAGCCGATCACCGCCCAGGTGATCGCCATCGGGGCCGCCACCGTCATCACCTACCTGGGCAACCGCTACTGGACCTACCAGCACCGGGCCAAGGGGAATCCGGCCCGCGAGCTGCCGATCTTCCTGCTCCTCAACGGGATCGCGATCGCGATCGGCGCCGCCTGCCTGGCTCTCTCGCACTACGTCCTGGGTCTGACCTCACCGCTGGCGGACAACCTCTCCGGCAACGTCATCGGGCTCGGTCTGGGCACGCTGTTCCGGTTCTGGTCCTACCGCAAGTTCGTGTTCACCGGGGACTCTCGTTAGCGAGACGTCTCCATCTCCTCCACACTGCGCAGGATGCAGAACTCGTTGCCCTCCGGGTCGGCCAGCACCATCCAGCCCCGGCCATCGGGCAGTCGCCGATCGTCCACCACCGAGGCGCCCAGACCGAGCAGCCGTCCGAGCTCGGCGTCGCGGCTCCCCTCGGCGGGACGCAGGTCCAGGTGCAGCCGGTTCTTGACCTGCTTGGGGTCCGGCACCTCGATGAACAGCAGTCGGGTCGCCCCATCGGCGGAGAGGATCATGCACTCCTCGTGCCCGGGCTCGTTGGGGTCGTCGGGATCCTCGGCGTAGCCGAGCACCTGCGACCACCAGACCGACTGGGCGTACGGGTCCCGAGAGTCGACGGTGAGGTGGCTGAGATGACTGACCATCACCTCAGGATCGCACGAAGGGACCATGGATCAGCTCGGTCATGGTGACATGCACCTCCTCGACGTCGGGCACGTCGTCCAGCACCACCACCCCGGCGTCGGCGGCGGTCTGCACCCGCAGGGTGCCACAGCCGAGCATCCGATCGGACAGACTCCGTTGGAACGTGACGTCGTTGACCCGGGCCAGCGGCAGATTGGTGCCGGACTTGTTGAGGATGCCGGTCCGGGTGATCAACCGGTAGTTCGTCAGCGTGTACGTCGTCGTCCGCCAGCGCAGGAACGGGATGACGGTCCACCAGGTCGCCAGCACCCCGGCCACGACGGCCACTGCCAGCTGCCCCACCGGCCGGAAGTCGTACGGGACCAGCGCTGCCCCGGTGCCGAGGATCGCGCCACAGGCGACCAGCCCGGCGGCGGGCCAGAACAGGACCTTGCCGTGGGTGCGCATGTGCATCAGCACGCGCTCGTCTGCTCCCAGCAGCTTGGCCGACAATCCCACCGCTCCATGCTGACACAGCAGAGCAATGCCAGCGTCGGAGCTGGGGCCGACCCGGGAAGCCCCCGATCAGACCCTGGCCAAGGAGGGTGGGTGACGGACGTCAGCGCAGATGGGTGACGTCACCCGCGGCGAAGGTCAGCACACCGGTCGGCGTACGGATCCGCAGCCGGCCCTCGGCGTCCACGCCGGTCGCCTCGCCCGTCACCGTCGATCCGTCGCCGGTGAGCACCCGGACGGACCGCCCGAGAGTGCCGGATCGAGCGACGTAATCGACCGCCAGCTCGGTGTCCAGACCGTCCGCCCAGCGGTGATAGAGCAGCGCAAGGGTGGCCAGCACCGTGGCCATGATCTCGGCCCGGACGAAGGGCTCCCCCGGGCGCAGCACCGCGAGCGAGGTCGCCGTCGGCACGGGCAGCTCGTCGGCGGTGAGGTGGACGTTGATCCCGAGCCCGAGCACGCAGGCCGGGCCCGAGGGGCTGTCGACCCGCTCGGCCAGGACCCCGCAGACCTTGGCGTCCTCGACCAGCACGTCGTTGGGCCACTTCAGCATCGCCGGCACCTCGGCCACCGCGCGCAGGCTGTCGGCCACCGCCAGTCCGGCCAGCAGCGGCAGCCAGGTCCAGCTCGCTGGGTCGCGTGCGGGCCGCAGCAGGACCGACATCGCTATCGAGCTCCCCGCGGGAGCGGTCCAGGTGCGGCCGAGCCGGCCACGGCCGGACACCTGATGATCGGTGGCCAGCACGACCCCGGCCGGCTCGCCGGCGCGTGCCCGCGCCGCCAGATCGGCGTTGGTGGAGCCCGTCTCGGCCACCACCTCGATCGTGGTCCACAGCCGGTCGGCGTCCGCCAGCTCGGCCCTCAGTCGCTCGGTGTCGAGCAGGTCCGCGTACGTCACCGGGCCACCGTAGTGCGCATCAGGACTAGGGTGCCGACCTATGGACGACGTCGACATCCACACCACCGCGGGGAAGCTCGCCGACCTCCAGCGGCGGGTGGACGAAGCGGTGCACGCCGGGTCCGCGGCGGCCGTCGAGCGCCAGCACGCCCGCGGCAAGCAGACGGCTCGGGAGCGGATCGCGATGCTGCTCGACAAGGACTCGTTCATCGAGCTGGACGAGTTCGCCCGGCACCGCTCCACCGCCTTCGGGATGGAGCAGAAGCGACCGTACGGGGACGGTGTCGTCACCGGCTTCGGGACCGTCGACGACCGGCCCGTCTGCGTGTTCAGCCAGGATGTCACCGTGTTCGGCGGCAGTCTCGGTCAGGTGTACGGGGAGAAGATCGTCAAGATCATCGACTTCGCCCTCAAGACCGGCTGTCCGTTGATCGGGATCAACGAGGGCGGCGGCGCGCGGATCCAGGAGGGTGTGGTCTCGCTCGGACTGTACGGCGAGATCTTCCGCCGCAACACCCACGCCTCCGGGGTCATCCCGCAGATCTCGTTGATCATGGGAGCCGCCGCCGGCGGGCACGTCTACTCCCCCGCCCTGACCGACTTCGTGGTGATGGTGGACCAGACCTCGCAGATGTTCATCACCGGGCCGGACGTGATCAAGACCGTCACCGGCGAGGACGTGACGATGGAGGAGCTGGGCGGCGGCCGTACCCACAACACGAAGTCGGGCAACTCCCACTACCTGGGCACCGACGAACAGGACGCGATCGACTACGTGCGTGCGTTGTTGTCCTATCTCCCCCAGAACAACCTCGAGGAAGCGCCGGTGTTCGGCGTCGACGTCGACGCCGACCCGAGCGACGACGACCTGGCCCTCGACACGGTGATCCCGGACGCGCCGAATCAGCCGTACGACATGCACGAGGTCATCTCCGCCGTGCTCGACGACGGCGATTTCCTGGAGGTGCACAGCCTGTTCGCCCCCAACATCGTGGTCGGTTTCGGCCGCATCGACGGCCGCAGCGTCGGCGTCGTCGGAAACCAGCCGATGCACTTCGCCGGCTGTCTCGACATCGACGCGGCGGAGAAGGCCGCCCGGTTCGTCCGCACCTGCGACGCCTTCAACACACCCGTGATCACCTTCGTGGACGTGCCCGGCTTCCTGCCCGGCACCGACCAGGAGTGGAACGGGATCATCCGTCGCGGGGCGAAGTTGATCTACGCGTACGCCGAGGCCACGGTGCCGCTGGTCACGGTGATCACCCGCAAGGCGTACGGCGGCGCGTACGACGTGATGGGCTCCAAGCACCTCGGTGCTGACATCAACCTGGCCTGGCCGACCGCGCAGATCGCGGTGATGGGCGCGCAGGGAGCGGTGAACATCCTGTACCGCAAGGAGCTCGCGAGTCATGATGATCAAGATGCCCGGCGGGCCGAGTTGATCACCGCGTACGACGACGAGCTCGCCAACCCCTACATCGCGGCCGAGCGCGGCTACGTCGACGCGGTGATCATGCCGCACGAGACGCGGGTGGAGATCACCCGGGCCCTGCGCCTGCTGCGGACCAAGCGAGAGATGCTGCCACCCAAGAAGCACGGGAACATCCCCCTATGAGCACATCAAAGGCGGTGACCGAGTCCCCAGCAGACATCCGGGTCGTCGCCGGCCACCCGACCGACGAGGAGCTCGCCGCGCTGGTCGTGGCCCTCGGATCGATTCCGGCCGAGCAGCCAGGGCCGGAGCCCTCGGCATCCGCGCAGGGCTGGTCGGCACCCTGGCGCGGATTGCGGAAAACTCTGCGGCTCGGAACCGATGCCTGGCGCTTCTGGGGCCGATCCTGACGTGAGTAGGGTGCGGGCAGAGGGCCCAGTCGGGGCCCCGGTCAAAGAAGGGCCCGACGATGAGCTCCATCGACGACATCCTCGCCAGCATCCCGATCAACTCCCTCGCCGATCAGCTCGGCGTGGACCCGGCGACCGCCGAGTCGGCGGTCCGTGAGGCGCTGCCGGCCCTGGTCGGCGGCATGCAGGCCAACGCGGCCGATCCCCAGGGCGCCGCGTCCCTGGCCGGAGCCATCGACAGTCACTCACCGAAGCTGGTGGACGGCGGAGTCAACCTGGACGACATCGACACCGGCGACGGCGAGAAGATCGTCGGGCACGTGTTCGGCGAGAACAGCGGCGCCGTCGCGCAGACCCTCGGTGGCAACCTCGGCGGCAACTCCGATCTGGTGAAGAAGCTGCTGCCGATCCTGGCCCCGATCGTGCTCTCCTACCTGTCCCAGAAGATGCGCGGCAGCAGCACCGCGCCCGCTCAAGGTGGTGGCGGTCTGAACGACCTGCTCGGCTCCATCCTCGGCGGGCTGGGCGGCCAGGCCCAGAGCCAGGGCGGCGGCGGCATCCTCGACATGCTGGGCGGACTGCTCGGCGGCGGGAGGAGGTAGCGGCGCTACGTCCACGGCCGCTCGCGACGGAGTCAGAGCTGGAGCCAGACCGCCTCGTCGACGCCGAGCGTCCCGGACGCGGCGTCTCCGGAGGCGACCAGGATCTGGGCGTCGGCGGGGAGGTCGTACGGTTCGGGGCCGAAGTTCACCACGCACCGGAAGCCCGGGTCACGGGTGAAGGACAGCACGCCCGCGGGTACGCCGTCGTCCCAGGTCAGCGTGCCGTCGCCGAGGGCCGGGTGGCGACGACGCTCGGCCAGTGCCGCCCGGTAGTGGTTCAGATGGCTGGCGGGGTCGCCGTCCTGCGCGTCCGCGGTGAGCGCCGCCCAGCTCTCGGGCTGGGGCAGCCAGGGCGGGCTGTCGGTGGAGCCGAAACCGTACGGTGTCTCGCTTCCGGACCACGGAATCGGTACCCGGCAACCATCGCGGCCGCGGACGGTGTGCTCGGACCGCTCCCAGGTCGGATCCTGCAGCAGGTCCTCGGGGATGTCTTCGACCTCTTCCAGGCCGAGCTCGTCGCCCTGGTAGACGTACGCACCGCCGGGGAGTGCCAGCTCCAGCAGCACCGCGGCCCGCGCGCGCTTCCGACCCAGCTCCACGTCGGTGGCACCCTCGGGCACCGAACCGATCCCGGCGAACGACTCCAGGTCCATCCCGTCCGGAGTGAACCCGGCCCCGGTGACCGATCGACCGTAGCGGGTGACCACCCGGGTCGTGTCGTGGTTGGCCAGCACCCAGGTCGGTGGGGCGCCGACGGCTCCGGTGGCCTGCAGGGTCAGGTTGATCACGTTCCGCTGGGACTCCGCCGACCACTCGCACATCAGCGCGTCGAAGTTGAACGTGGTGTGCAGCTCGTCGTCCCGGACGTACTTGGCCAGCTCGGCCGCCGGCGTCACCCACGCCTCGGAGACGAACACCCGGGCGCCGAGCTCGCTGTCGGCGTAGGAGTCGGCGATCGTCCGCCAGCGGCGCAGGATGTCGTGCACGTGCGGCTGGTTGAGGTACGGGGAGCCGGTCAGGGTGTTGGCGATCGGGCGGCCGGTCTCCGGATCGACATCCAGATCGGGCAGCCCCGCGGCCTTGGCCATCGAGTTGGCCACGTCGATCCGGAAGCCGTCGACGCCGCGGTCGAACCAGAACCTCAAAATCGCGTCGAACTCGTCGACGACCGCCGGGTTGTCCCAGTTCCAGTCGGGCTGCTTGATGTCGAACAGGTGCAGATACCACTGACCAGGGGTGCCGTCGGCGTTCGTGGTCCGCTCCCAGGCGCCGCCGCCGAACATCGCCGGCCAGTTGTTGGGCGGGAGCTCGCCGTCCTCGCCGAGACCGTCGCGGAACAGGTAGAGATCACGCTCGGCCGATCCAGCTGCCGCCGCCAGCGCGGCCCGGAACCAGGCGTGCTCGTCGCTGCTGTGGTTGGGTACGAGGTCGATCAGCACCCGCATCCCCAGGTCGTGCGCCTTGGCCACGAACGTGTCGGCCTGAGCGAGGGTGCCGAACTCCGGCAGGATCCCGCGGTAGTCGCTGACGTCGTAGCCGCCGTCGGCCAACGGGGACGGATACCAGGGGCTCACCCACACCGCATCCACCCCGAGACCGGCCAGATAGTCGAGCTTGTCGATGATGCCCTGCACATCGCCGGTGCCGTCGCCGTCGGCGTCGGCGAACGAGCGGGGGTAGACCTGGTAGACGACGGCGCTGCGCCACCACTGAGGATCATCGTTGAGAGGCATCCCCCTAATCTAAGGCGATGAGCGTGCCGAGACTCGTCCTGGCCTCCGCCTCCCCGGCCCGGCTCGCCACCCTGCGCAGCGCCGGGTTGACCCCCGAGGTGGAGGTTTCGGGGGTGGACGAGGACGCCATCCACGCCGACAGCGTGTCCGAGCTGGTGGCCGCCCTCGCTCGAGCCAAGGCCGAGGCGGTCGCGACCCGACGGCTGTCGGCCCACATCGCCGGCATCGGGAGGGATCAGGTGGTGGTCGGCTGCGACTCCCTGCTCGAGCTGGACGGGCTGGCGTTCGGCAAGCCGGTCGATGCCGCCGACGCCGTACGACGCTGGCGGATGATGCGCGGCCGCAGTGGGGTGCTGCACACCGGGCACCATCTCGTCCGGCTGCCCGGCGGGGAGTCCCGGACGGCGACCGCAGCGACGACCGTCCACTTCGCGCACCTCGACGATGCCGAGATCGACGCGTACGTGGCCACCGGCGAGCCGCTGCTGGTCGCCGGCGCCTTCACCATCGACGGACTCGGCGGGCCCTACGTCGAACGGATCGAAGGCGATCACCACAACGTCGTCGGCATCAGCCTGCCGCTCCTCCGCCTGCTGCTGGCCGACCTCGGAGTGCCCTGGACCACTGTCACCGAACGCTGACAGCCTGGCCTGGTGGATCTGCGCAGGGTCGCGTCGGCGCGAGGTCTGCCAGGGGTGTTCAAGTAGGTCGGCGCCGCCTAGCCTGTCGGGTACTCGAACAGCCGGAGCAGCGATACCTGTGGAGCGCTTGCGTCACGTGGCAGACGGGATGCTCCATCGACGAGAGCCTCCCGGGTTGCCAGACGTGGCGGTCGGCTCGCCCGCCTGGTTCGTCTGGCTCGATGATCCCGGCAACCGCTCGTTCTCGTTCGAAGGGTCGGCGGGCACTCTCACCGCGCGCAAGGAGCGGCGCGGCGCGAGCGACGGGTACTGGACCGCCTACCGGAAGCGCAACGGGAAGCTGTTCAAGACCTACCTGGGCAAGGCCGAGAAGGTGACGCGGCACCGACTGGACGAGGCCGCGCGATTTCTCGCCGAACCCGATGTCTCCCGGTCGCCGAGCGAGCCCGCTGGGCACCACCCATCACCCACCGGCACGGCTGCCACCACGGGAGGCGACCCGCTCCTGCTGAGCAAGCTGTCCGTGCCTGCGCTGCACCGCACCCATGTCCACCGCACCAGTCTCCGCGGACAGATCGAGGGATCCCTCGAACGACGGCTCACCGTGGTCTCCGCGCCGGCCGGCTTCGGAAAGTCGACCCTCCTGAGTGCCTGGGTCGCAGCCACGGCGGGGAGCGATCGTCGAGTCGCGTGGCTCTCTCTGGATTCTCGCGACGACGACCCCGCCCGTTTCTGGCGCTACTTCGTCACGGCGGTGGCCGGCCTCGAGCCTGGCTGTGGGGAAACGGCGCTGGCCTTGCTCAGCTCGCCGCAGGCACCGCAGGTGGTGGCGATGTTGACGACGGTGCTCAACGACCTGGACACTCTCACCGGCGAGGTGATGGTCGTGCTCGATGACTACCACGTGATCGCGTCGAACAGCATTCACGAGGGAGTGGGTTTCCTCCTCGAGAACCTGCCGCCACAGGTGCACCTGATCCTCGCCACGCGGGCTGACCCGTTGCTGCCGCTGTCTCGCCTGCGGCAGCGAGGTGAGCTCCTCGAGCTGCGGGCGCGCGACCTGCGTTTCGGACTCGACGACGCGATGATCTACTTCGATCGGATGGGCCTGGATCTCTCGACGGGCCAGGTACGGGAGCTGGTTGCCCGCACCGAAGGTTGGGCCGGCGGTCTCCAGATGGCGGCTCTGGCCATGCGAGACCACCCTGACATCCCCCGTTTCATCGATGCCTTCTCCGGCAGCAACCGCTACGTGATGGACTATCTCGCCGAGGAGGTGTTGGCCCGTCGGACCCAGGCAGAGCGCACCTTCCTCCTCCGGACCTCGATCCTCGATCGGATGTGCGCTTCGCTGTGCGAGGCGGTCACCGGGGATCGCCACAGCCAAGATGTCCTGGAGCACATCGAGCAAGCGAACCTGTTCATGGATCCGCTCGACGACGTGCGCAGCTGGTATCGCTACCACCAGCTCTTCGCCGACGCGTTGAACCAGCGTCTGCAGCACGATCACCCCGAGCTCGTCCCGGAACTGCACCGAAGGGCCAGCGACTGGTTCGCCGGCCGAGGGCTCATGCTCGACGCCATCCCGCACGCCTTCGCAGCAGACGACCTCGATCGGGCAGTCCACCTCATCGAGTCGGCCGGTATGGCCGTCGCCCTCAATCACCAGGTGCAGACGCTGCTCACCTGGATCGACGACCTTCCCGACCCGCTGATCGACGCGCACCCGATGCTGCACACCCTCCGGGCACTGGCCTTCGCCCTCTCCAACCGACCTGATGCGGCGGAGGCCAGCCTGGGAGCCGCCGAGCGATGTCTGCAGTCCCACCCGCGACTCGAGGACAGGCACGGCGTCCTGGGTCGGGTAGCGGTCATCCGAGCCGCGACAGCCCGCTTCTCCGGCGACGTCGGACGCGCCGTCTCCCTCAGCCGGCAGGCCCTGCGGCTGTTGCCCGACGGGGACGGCTTCCCGACCGAACGGGCCTCGGCCAAAGCCAACATCGGGCTGTCCTACCAGGTGACCGGAATGGTCAACCCCGCCGACGAACAGCCACTGGCGGAAGCCATCACCGCCTTCGAGGCGGCAGGGGCGCTGACCCCGTTGCTGAACTGCATCAACCGCCTCGGCCGGTTCCAGACGATGCAGGGACGCCTCCGAGCGGCCGCCGCGACGTACGAGCGAGCCACCGCGACGATGGATGATCCGAGCAGGCAGCGGAGCGCGGCGGAGACCGCGGGATACCACGTCGGTGTCGGTGTCGTCCAGCTGCAGTGGAACGACCTGGACTCGGCCGAGCAGCATCTGAGGCGGGCGGTCGACCTGATCTCCGGCGCGTTCACCGTGGAGGCCGACCAGGTCACTGACAGCTACGTGTACCTGGCCCGCCTGCAGCAGGCTCGCGGCCGGCCGGCCGAGGCTCGAGCCACCTTGGCCGAGTTCGCCGGACTGGCGCGTCGGCGGGCGCTCTTCTCCCTCCTCGTCGATCGTGGCGAGGCAGAGCAGGCGAGACTCGCGCTCCGAGAGTCCGATCTTGCGGCGGCGATCGGGTGGGCCGAGTCCTGGGAACACGGTGCGGGAACGCCCGACTTCCGGTGCGAGGACCAGCAGCTGATCTTGGCCCGCGTACGACTGGCCCAGGCCCGACTCTCGCCCACCGGGTCCCGACCCGACGAGGTGGAGTCGCTGCTCGATCGGCTGCTCGAAGGTGCTCGAACGGGCGGGCGGTCCGACAGCGTCATCGAGATCCTCGCCCTCAAAGCGTTGGCCCAGCGTGCACTGCACCACCCCGGCGCTGTCCCCACGCTCGAGCGGGCCCTGCAGCTCGCCGAACCCGAGGGCTACGTCCGGGTGTTCCTCGACGAGAGCGAGCCGATGGCCGCCTTGTTGGCGGAGCTGCTGACCTCGCGGCGCCGGACGGCTCGACCCCCGCAGGACGACAGGGTGCTCAGCCACATCCGGCGGCTGTTGGTGGCGTTCGAGACAACAGAAGGACCTGCCTCGACCGGCGGCCACCCGCTGCTCGAACCACTCACCACCCGCGAAGCCGAAGTGCTCGAGCTGATCGCGCTGGGGCTGTCCAACGCCGAGATCGGCGAACGTCTGTTCGTCGCCACCAGCACGGTGAAGTCCTACACCAGCAGCATCTTCCGTCGGCTCGGCGTAGCGAGCCGGACCGCGGCCGTCGCGGAGGCCCGAGCCCGGCGGCTCCTGAATGACTGAACAACCCACGTCACCGACCTGGTTGGGTAACCCGCTTCCTCTTCGGCCGAGCGCCGGGGCCTGAACGTCCCTCCGATTCCTCGACCAAAGGTGGATCCGGGACGCTGACGGAATTTCTAGGCTGCGACTGCATGCAATCGCGCGAGCTACGGGCGACGGGGACCACGGTTTCCGAGCCCCGTCGAGAGGAGACGAAGTGGCCGTCTACGACATCCGCGTCGCGGGTCAGATCGACACCCAGTGGTCGGCCTGGCTCGACGGACTCACCATCACCCACCCCCACCCCGGAGAAGCGATGATCTCCGGCGAGATCGTCGATCAGGCCGCTCTGCACGGCACGCTCGACCGAATCCGCAACCTCAACCTGCCGATCATCTCGGTCGTCCAGACCGAACCTGATCCGGTCGGCTCCCGGCGTTCGGGTGAAACCCCTCACTCGGTCCCCGCACCTCACCACACGAATGGAGCTTGAGCGATGTCAGACCCAGCCACAGTCCCGATCCGTTCCAGGAGGAGCACCGAGATGATCATCTTCGTCCGACGCCACAAAGTCGCCGCCTTCTTCGTCCTCGCCTATGCCCTGGCCTGGGGTGCCATCCCCTGGAACAGCTTCTTCGCGCCAGGGGCACTGATCGCCGCGATCGTCGTGGTCCTGCTGACCGAGGGTCGGCGGGGACTGCTCCAGCTCGGTGCGCGGTTGGTTCGCTGGCGGGTCAGCTGGGTCTGGTACGCACTCGCCGTCGCCGTACCGCTGTTCGCGCACTTCGCGGCCACATCGATCAACGTCGCGCTGGGTGCCTCTGCTCCGTCTCTCGATCTGTTGACCCCGTGGTACGGCCTGCCGCTGGCGCTGGCTCTGCATGTCGTCACGCCGCTCGGTGGCCCGATGGCGGAGGAGCCGAGCTTCCGTGGGTTCGCCCAACCGGAGCTCCAGAAGGGACGGTCGCGGCTGACGGCAACGGTGATCATGGCCCTCTTGATCACCGGCTGGCACGCGCCGCTGTTCTTCATGCCGGTCTTCGAGGCGCCGCCGATCGGCTTCGTGACCACAGTGGCCGTCACCTTCTGGTACGCCTGGTTGTTCAACCACGCCGACGGAAGCGTGTTGATCACCCTGATCGCGCACGGGGTCGAAGGCGGCATCGAGACCAACAGCCTGTGGGGGCCGGGTGCCGACCTCGTCCGACTCAACGACGCGTACGCCGCGGTGTGGGGCCTGGTCGCGCTGAGCCTGCTGATCCTGGATCGCCGGTTCTGGCGCCACGTCACTCCCGTGGACGGATCGGCCGAGCCCAACGCCCGTGTCCCGCTGGACAGCGTCACTGCCCGATCATGAGCCGACCGACCCGCACGGCAGCGGACGACACCGTGCCGGATCACCGAACGACCTGGCCGGCCGCACGCGCCCTGTCGGTCTTCGTCGTCACCGTCCTCGTCCTCGAAGCCCTGGTCTTCGCCCTGCGGCTCGGCGGCACCGTGACACCCTTCGTCCTCGTCGTCATTCCGGCGGCCGCAGCCGTCGCCGTCCGCTGGATCAGCGACGGTCCGGGAGGCGTCAGGATCCTCCTCGGTCGGCTGGTGGTCTGGCGGGTGGACGCACGGTGGTACCTCGTCGCGCTGGGCATCCCGATCACCGAGAAGCTGGTCGTCGATGGGGCTGGCATCCTCCTGGGACTGACGACGCCGGATCGGGTGCTCGGCGGGCTGTCGATGTCGGCCCTTGTCGTCCCTGTCGTCGTGGTCCTACCAGCCATGCTCGAAGAGCTCGGCTGGCGTGGCTTCGGGGCGCAGACGGCGCTCGACGCCGGCCGGTCGCCGGCCTGGGCCGGTCTGGTGATCGGGCTCGCCTTCCTGACGATGCACCTCCCGCTCTACCTGCCCGGCCATCTCTACGACGGACTGCCGGTATGGCCCTCGGTGCTCATCCTGCTCTCGTCGTCGGTCCTGCTGACCTGGATCTACGTCCACACGTCGAGCGCGCTGCTCGCGGGCCTCATGCATGCCGCCTTCAACGCCACTGTGCCGTTGACCTGGGGCCTGGACCCGGCCTGGGTCTGGCAGGCCCGCGCCATCACGCTCGCGATCCTCGCTGGTGCGATCCTCCTCAGTCGACCGTTCCGTTCGACCGGTCAGCCCGGCGAACAACCCTTCACCACCGAAGGAGTGCGCCCATGATCATCACGAACCAAGGTGCCGAGACCCGAGGACTGAGGAGAGCAGTGCGCCGTCACCCGGCCCGGGTGTTCGTTCTGCTCGCCTATGTCCTCACCTGGAGTGTCTGGATCCCACGCGCCCTGGTCTCCCAAGGAGTACTGACCGCGCGCTGGCCGATGATCTTGGGTGACTACTGGGCCTGGGGGCCCGCCCTCGCGGCGGTGATCACCGCCGCGCTCGCGGGCCGCGGCGCGCTGCGTGAGCTCGGGGGCCGGCTCGTGCGCTGGCGCGTGCGCTGGTGGTGGTACCCGCTCGTCCTGCTGGGACCCGGGGCGTACTGGTGGTTCATCTACCTGACAGCGGTTCCGGCGGGATGGTCCGACCACCTCCGCCAGCCCCTTCCCCTCACCGAAGGTCTGGCCGCCGCGCTCCCGTTGCTGCTCGTGCTCTGCCTGACCGACGGGCTCGGCGAGGAGACGGGCTGGCGGGGCCTGCTGCTCCCACGGCAGCTCGAGCACGCCGGCCGTCTGGCGGCCAGCTGCCTGGTCGGGGTGATCTGGGCGCTCTGACATCTCCCGCTGTTCTGGACCGAGGGCTCCGCGCTGGCGGGCGGCTCGCCGCTGGTGATGCTCGTGGAGCTGCCGGCGGTGTCGATCATCTTCACCTGGATCTTCGAGCATACGAGAGGAAGTGCCCTGATCGCCGTCCTGCTGCACGCGGCGATGAACTGGTGGGCCTTCAGCGCCGTGGCCGGCGGAGCCCAGTTCTGGCCACTGACGATCGTGCTGCTGATCACCAAGTGGCTGATCGCCGCCCTCATCGGTCTTGCCTGGATACGGCGACCCCGACCACCCGACAACAATGGAGAGGAACCACGATGAGCAAGGAACTGATCAGCTCGATCGACATCGCCGCACCGGCCTCCGTGGTCTGGGACGTGCTCGTCGACCTCGAGGCGTACGCCAGCTGGAACCCGTTCATCACCTCTGCCGAAGGGCCGCTGCGGGTCGGCGGCCGGCTCGTCCTCCGCATGCAGCCTGCGGACGGCGCCGCGGTGACGCTGCGGCCGTCGGTGGTCGAGATCGTCGAGGGTCACCGGCTCCGCTGGCGGGGCCGGCTGATGATTCGCGGGCTGTTCGATGCCGACCACCAGTTCACCGTGGACCCGATGGGTCCGCGTGGATCCCGGCTGGTCCAACAGGAGCAGTTCAGTGGAGCGCTCGTGCCGCTCTTCCGGGGGCCGCTGGACCGAGGCACCCTGCCGGCTTTCCACGCGATGAACCAGGCGTTGAAGGCGCGCGCGGAGAGGACGTCCGCCAAGTCTGAGGGCGAGACCTGCTCGACACCGTGAGCACGGGCTCGTACGGTGCGACGCCGGGACGTCGGTTCAATGATGGGCGTCTTCACCGACCTGGCAGGTCTGACCACGGTCTCGACCACCTCAGGCCGGACGCAGCACGATCGCCGAGGTCGCTCCGGTGCCGGTGAAGGCGCCCGACCAGCCGTTGCCGTCGAAGGTCATCGCCTGGCCGGCGTCGGCGCGGGCGTCGATGGTGAAGCCTTCGCTCGGCAGCGTGTCTCGGAGGTAGTCCTCGACGGACTGCGGGCTCGGCCGCGCCAGCACGATGGTCACGACGTTGGGCTGGTCCACGGCGGTCGAGACCACCAGGTCCCTGGGGAGTGAGAACTCGTCCAGTGGCCCGTTCTCGAAGCCGAGCTGGCGCAAGGTGAGTCCGGCGACGGATGCACTCGGGCTCGGCGTCTCCGCGGACGGCGTCGCGCTCGACCGCGCACTCGAGGGACTGGGCTCGGCGCTCGCGGACGTGGGCGGTGCCGCAGTCGGCGAGGGGTCGCCCGGACCGGGCTCGGCTCCGCACCCGCCGAGACACAGTGCGGCCGCCGTGGACACAGCGACCACACGCCACCGACCTGCCGCCATGGCAGCCAACTTAGCCGGACCCGCGAACGGCGTCCTGAGCTCATCGACGGCTACCGTCTGCTCCCATGCCAGGCGGACGACAGACGTGGGAGGGACGGGGACGAGGTGGCACGGTCGCCGGTGCTGACCAGACGCTCACTGTTGGCTCTCATGGGCGGAGCAGGGCTGCTCGGCGCCGTGGGGGCAGCCGGCTGCACCACGATCGTTCCCGGGCCGGTCGAGGTGGTGCCGGCGGACCGTGTCGTCTTCGGTGTCTCGCCGGCGCTGGGATACGCCCCGCCGATCGTCTGGGCCCTGCAGGACCCCTCCCACCGGGTCTACGGCAGCGGCCTCGTGGTGCGGACCACGACGCCGGGGGTGAGCGCGATACCCCGGCCCGCTACGTGCAGGCGCAGGTCGACCCGTCGTCGGTCGCCCGCTTCGCGGCGGACGCAGAGCGCGGTCGCGCCCTGGCGGGAGACTTCGGCGATCCCCAGGTCACCGATCTCGGTAGGACGAGGGTGTGGCTGCACGGGTCACGAGGCGAGCAGCAGGTGTCGATCTACGCGCTGCCCGAGACCTACGACGAGGACACCTCGGGTCGCCGCCGCCGGCGACGCCTGCGCGGCCTGATCGACGATGCCTACGCGCTGGTCGGCGACGCCGGCACGCCGTACGTGCCCCCGGGAGTGGTCGTGCTCGAACTGCGCGTGGATCCGGAGGAGGGACCGCCGAGGTGCGCTGGCCGGGTCCGGATCCCGCGCAGTTCCTCCACCGGCCGGGGCCGCGGGGCCGAGCATCAATCGCCTGTGGAGAGCTCACCGGAAGCGCGGCTGCCACGGTCTACGCCGCAGCGTCGGAGAACCACGAGCAGCGATGGCTGGTCGGCGGCACGACGAGGGTGCTCGTGGTGAACCCGCTCCCCGGTCGAGATCGACTGCTGAGGAAAGCCGACCCGCGCCGCCACTAACCTTGCCCGTCATGGCCAATCGCAGCTATCTCTACGTCGTCGACGAGGTGCCCGGACAGCCCGGGACGACGCAGGTCCGCGCCCTGTCGGAGTGGAACTGGGACGTCCCGATCCTGCACCGGGTGCTGCTGACCGGCTCTCCGAGACTGTGTCCGTCAACCATCTGGGACCCGCCGGTGCCGGCCATCATCGGCTACTACGACACCGGGGTCGCGCACCTGGAGCGCTACTTCGCAGCGCTCCCGCAGACGGATCAGGTCCGGGCGAACACCGCGGCCGCCCTCGCGGTGCTGCGAGATCCGTCGCGACGTGGCCGGTACCTGCTGCTGGAGACCGCCGAGATCGTGGCGTTGACCCTCGACGACGACAGCGAGGGCTCCGAACGTGAGGCCGCCCTGGCCGACGCGTTCACGATGGAGCTGGCGGAGGTCGGGGACATCGACGGGTGGCTGCGGCAGGCCGCCACGATCCGCCCCGAGGACCTGGACAGTGCCACCGGGGCCGGCCAGTGGCCCGCGGTCCTCTACTACGGACCTCACCCGCAGGTCCCCCCCGCGGGGCCCGAGGCGTACGCACCGCCCGGTCCCCCGCCGAGCGCCCCGAGCCAGACGCCGTACGTCATGCCACCGGTGCCGTACGGCGTCCCCCCGACCGGAGCGGCCGCCTGGGGCTTCGGCTTCCTCGCGCTCATCCCGTTCCCCGTGCTCGGTTCGATCATGACTGGGCTGGTGATGCTGCTGGTCGGCCGCTCCCAGCGCCAGCACGGGCCGCCGGTGGCGACCGTCGGGCGCAACGCGGCCAACTGGGGCCTGACCTACGTGGTGGTGTCCTCGCTGCTCTGGACCGGACACTTCGTCCTGCTCTACCAGCTCACGAAAGACGGACCCTCGTCCGACTTCTACCCCATCGGCATCCCCCTCACGATCTGGGCCGGGTTCACCCTGCTGCACCTGATCATCTGTGGTGTCGGCGTGTCCCGAGCCAAGAAGGGACAGGCATTCGAGCCGCCGTCGCTCCCGTTCCTCGGCACCCAGAGGTCGTCGTGATCATGAGTCCGGCGCCAGAACTCCTCACGGGGGCGCCGTAATCGGCGAGTCGGAGTCGACGGCAGCCCGGAACACCGCCGCGAACTCCGCGGGTTTCTCGAGCCACGGCTCGTGGCCGTCCCCCGAGATGATGGTGGCGTCGCAACCGAGATCCTCCGCCAGTGCCTGCAGGAACTCAGCAGGTCTCGGGTCGCCGTCCCCGCCGATGATCACCGTGCCCGGGGGCAGGCTGTCGCGAAGTCTGTCGACCTGTGACTCCAACGGGTCGACGCGCTTGTCGGCGTTGAGCTCGGCGTTCATGCGGTAGTTGATCGGCCGCCGGGTGCGCGCCGACGCGTCCGCCCAGGCCCGCGCACGATCTCGATCCGCGTGGTCGGTGCACCACGACAACGTCAGGAACTCGACTTCGTCGGTCTCGGAGCGAGCCCGTCAGCGCACCGCGCTCGTCGAGCCGAGCCTGCTGTCGATCTGACCGGCGAGAGCGCTCGACCGCGCGGGTCGGCTCACGCCACGCCCCGAGAAAGGGGCCCGACAGGTAGATCATGCCGGCGACGCGCTCGGGATGAGCCAGCACGAAGAAGCTCGCCAGATCAGTCCCGAACGAGTGCCCGACCAGGACGACGCGATCGGCGCCGATGTCGTCGAGCAGCAGGTCGAGGTCGCGGACGTGGCGGGCGATGCTGTGCTCCCCGTCCCAGCAGGAGCCACCGACACCCCCGTTGGTCGTAGCGGTGCACGCGGCAGAGGTCCGTGACCAGCTCCGCAACCGGTCCGAGGTAGTCAGGCAGTCCAGGACCGCCGTGCGCGAGCACCAGCGGTGGCGTACCGGCGCTGGCCCGACCTGCGCTCCAGGTCCTCAGTCGGACCCCGTCGCCCATCGCCACGAACCGTACGGTCATGACGCGCGACTCTAGACCGCCCGCCCATCGAGAAGAACGCTCAGGGCTTCGTGGTGGCGACCCAGACCTGACGCACGGCACCGGCTGAGACGGATACCCTCTCAGACGATGTCCGAGACCCTCGAGCGCCCGGCGAGCCGGCTGCCCGCCCCGATCCGAGCGCTCCGCCCACGCCAGTGGGTGAAGAACTTCCTCGTCGTGCTGGCCCCGCTGGCGGCTGGCTGGCTGTTCCGACCCGAGGTCCTCCGGGGCGTCGCGCTCGCGTTCGTCGCTTTCTGCCTGGTCAGCTCCGCGGTCTACCTGTTGAACGACATCCGCGACGTCGAGGAGGACCGCCTCCACCCGAACAAGCGGTTCCGCCCGATCGCGGCCGGCGAGCTGAGCGTTCCGATCGCCGCGGTGATGGCGATCGTCCTCGGTCTGGGTGGTCTGACGCTGGGCTACCTGGTCGACTCGGCGCTGGCCCTCACGCTCGGCGTCTACCTGGGCATCCAGATCCTCTACTCCACCGTGCTCAAGCACCTGCCGGTGATCGATCTGGCCGTGGTGTCCAGCGGGTTCCTGCTGAGAGCGATCGCCGGGGGCGTAGCGGTCGGCGTGCCCCTGAGTCAGTGGTTCCTGCTGGTCGCGTCGTTCGGCTCCCTGTTCATGGTGGCGGGCAAGCGCTACTCCGAGCTGGTCTCGGTCGGCGCCGAGGCCGGCACTCGCAAGTCCCTGGACCGCTACTCGACGTCGTACCTGCGCTTCGTGTGGGTTCTGGCGGCCGTGCTGGTCGTCACGTTCTACAGCCTGTGGGCCTTCGAGAACCGGGGCGACCCACCGCTCGGCGTACCGTGGACCGCGATCTCGATCGCCCCGTTCACCCTCGGCATGCTGCAGTATGCGCTGGAGGTGGACGCCGGACAGGCGGGCGAGCCCGAAGACGTCGTGCTGCACGATCGCGTGCTGCAGGGATTGGGAGTGATCTGGTTGGCCACGATCTCGATTGCGGTGTTCGCGTGAGCGGCGGTGACTCGGCGAACGAGGCGACGCAGATCCAGCCCTCGCCGGCGGTGGAGAGCCAGCTGCAGGTCCCCCAGCAGCTCGTCGAGCTGCACGGCTGGGGTCGTGCCGCCGGCAGCCGGTCCCACCTCGCCCGGATCGACACCATCGCCGGTGCGGTCTCCGCTCTGCGCAACGCCGGCGATCGCGGGGTGGTCCCCCGCGGACTCGGCCGCTCGTACGGCGACGCGGCCCAGAACGCCGGCGGTACCACCCTGGATCTGACCCGGCTCAACAAGATCCTGCAGGTCGACGCCGAGGGGGACGAACCGACGGTCAGCGTGCAGGCGGGCGTGAGCATCGATGCCCTGATGAAGGCGATGCTGCCGTTCGGACTGTGGGTTCCGGTGCTGCCCGGGACCCGCCAGGTGACCATTGGTGGCGCCATCGCGGCCGACGTGCACGGCAAGAACCACCACACCCAGGGCAGCTTCGGCAATCACGTACGCGACCTGGACCTGCTCACCGCCGACGGTGAGATCCGCACCGTCGGACCGGACGGGGACGACTCCGAGCTGTACTGGGCGACCGTCGGCGGGATGGGCCTGACCGGGATCATCCTGCGGGCCACGGTCGTGGTGCAGCGTACCGAGACCGCCTACTTCACCGTGGACACCCAGCGCTGCGGCGACCTGGACCAGCTGATGGCCACCATGACCGACGGGGACGAGAACTACACGTACTCGGTGGCCTGGTTCGACGCGGTCACCCGCGGCAAGCACCTCGGACGGGCGGTGCTCACCCGCGGCAACAAGGCCAAGCTCTCCGATCTGCCCGCCAAGCTGCGCACCGACCCGTTGCGGTTCGCCGCGCCCTCGTTCGGCACCATTCCCGAGGTCTTCCCCAACCGGATGGTCAACCTCGCCACCGCGAAGGCGTTCAGCGCGATGTGGTTCCGCAAGGCCCCCAAGCACCGGGCCGGCGAGGTGCAGAACATCACCACCTTCTTCCACCCCCTGGACATCGTGGCCGAGTGGAACCGCGTGTACGGACCGAACGGCTTCCTGCAGTACCAGTTCGCGGTGCCCTTCGCCGAGCACGAGACGTTCCGCCGGTGCGTGGAGCTGATCGTCACCTCCGGCCACCTGTCCTGCCTCAACGTGCTCAAGCGCTTCGGTCCCGGCAACGCCGCGCCGCTGTCGTTCCCGATGCCGGGTTGGACACTCACCGTCGACCTGCCCATCGAGGACGGCTTGGACCGGCTCTGCACCGCACTCGACGAACAGGTCGTGGCGGCGGGCGGTCGCTGCTACCTGGCCAAGGACTCCCGGCTGGACGCGGCCACGTTCCGCCAGATGTACCCCCGGCTCGACGACTTCCTCGCCGTCCGGAAGCGGGTGGACCCGGCTCAGGTGTTCACCTCCGACCTGTCGCGGCGGTTGGACCTGTGAGGACCGGCCCGTCGTTCGCCCGCCCGACCACCGACCCAGGAGCCACCAGATGATCGACGCCGTCGGCAACCCCCAGTCCCTGCTGCTGCTCGGCGGCACCTCCGACATCGCGTTGGCGATAGCCCGGCGGTACGCCATCGGGCGGAAGCTGCGGGTGGTGCTCGCGGCGCGGCCGACGCCGCGGCGGACGGAGTCCGCCGGCGAGCTGACCGCCTTGGGCTGCACGGTCAGCGAGGTGGATCTCGAGGCGCGTGATCCCGACTCGCACGCGGCGACGATCGACGCGGCGTTCGCGGGCGGCGACATCGACATCGCCGTGGTGGCCTTCGGTTTGCTCGGCGATCCGGAACGGGCCTGGACCGACCCCGCCGAGGCCCTGGAGCTGATCGAGGTCAACTACACCGCCCCGGTGCATCTGGGCGTGCTGCTGGCGAACCGGCTGCGGGCCCAGGGGCACGGCAAGATCGTTGCGCTGTCGAGTGTGGCCGGCGAGCGGGTCCGGCGCTCGAACTTCGTGTACGGGTCCACCAAGGCCGGTCTGGACGGGTTCTTCCTGGGTCTCGGCGAGGCGCTGCGTGAGAGCGGCGTCGGCGTGCTCGTGGTCCGACCCGGGTTCGTCCGCTCCAAGATGACCGAGGGTCTGGACGAGGCGCCGCTGGCCGTCACCCCCGAGGACGTGGCCGACGCGGTGGTGTCGGCGGTCAAGCACCGCAAGGAGCTCATCTGGGTGCCGGCGCCGATGCGCGCGGTCATGTCGGGGCTGCGACACGTGCCTCGTCCGCTGTTCCGCAAGCTGCCGCTCTAGGGAAGCGCGTCCGAAGGGTGTCTAGGATCGGCCCATGGTTCTCGAGGTGGCGATCATCGACGTGACGGACGCGGACGGGTTCGAGGCGGCGTACCGCGGGGCTCGAGAGCAGCTGACCAGCACCGAGGGCTGCCGCTCGGTCCGGATGACCCGCGGCATCGAGACGCCGAAGCGGTTCGTGCTGATGGTCGAGTGGGACTCGGTCGAGGCGCACGAGAAGAACTTCCGGGAGACTGAGCGGTTCAAGGCCTGGCGCTCGGCCATCGGTCCCTACTTCGCCGAAGCCCCCCGGGTGGAGCACTTCACCGACGTCGACTGACCCGGGTGATCATGGACCTCGGCGGACTCGTCGACACTCTACGCGCCGCAAGCGTGGTGACAGACTGAGCCATGCGCACCATCGCTCGGCTCGTCCTGGCGTTGGCCGCGATCGCCGGCGCCGCCCTGCTTGGCGTCGTTCCGTCGGCAGTCGGTAGCTGCGTGGGGCCGCTCATCGGGGTCGGATCGACTCCACCCGCGATGCCCGGGGCCGAGAACGCCGCACCGGTGACCGTCGACCGAGACGGCGAGGTCGTGGTGTCCGGCCGCTGGTTCTTCACCGGCTGCTCCGACACCTTCGTCGGCGGCTGCTCGGGCGACGGCCCGGGCAGGCCGCTGGAGACGCAGTCGCCGATGACAGGGGTCCAGCTCGAACTGACCCAGGGCACGAGCACGTGGCGGCTCGGGACCGCCGACGCCACCGGTGACGACGACGTCGTGGCCTGGCAGGTCAGGATCCCCGACGAAGCGCGGAACGGTCCCGCCACCTTGACCGCGGGAGGCGCCCAGCTGCCCATCATGATCACCGACTGAGGCCGACCCACCTCGTTCAGACTCAGCCCGCGGCGACGCCCAGCTTCGCCTCGATCTCCCCGACCTCGTCCTCCAAGGACTGGTCGACGCCGACCACGACCGCAGTCTCGTCGGGTTCGAGCGGTTCCAGCGTGGCCAGCTGGGAGTCCAACAGGCTCAGCGGCATGTAGTGGCCGGACCGCTTCGACATCTGGGCGGCGATCTCCTCGCGGGTTCCGGCGAGGTGCACGAAGACCACTCCCGGTCCGCTGAGCCGGTCCCGGTAGATCCTCCGCAGCGCCGAGCAGGTGATGATCCCCGGCGTCCCGGCGTCGGTGTGCGCGCGGATCCAGACCGCGACCTTGTCCAACCAGGGCCAGCGGTCCTCGTCCGTCAACGGCGTACCGGCCCGCATCTTCTCGACGTTCGCGAGCGGATGCAGGTCGTCGCCCTCGGCCAGGTCCCAGCCGAGCCGATCGGCCAGCATCCCGGCGACCGTCGACTTGCCGGTGCCGGACACCCCCATCACCACCAACACCGTGGGCGGGTGGGCCGCCGTCGTCTGCTCCGCCATGGAGCCTCAACCTACCGGCCGACGGGCGTCACTCCACTGGCAGGCCCATCCTCACTCCACCGGCAGGCCCATCCCCCGCGCGATCAACAGACGCTGGATCTCCGAGGTGCCCTCGCCGATCTCCAGCACCTTGGCGTCACGGTAGAACCGCGCCACCGGGTACTCCTCCATGAAGCCGTACCCCCCGAAGACCTGGGTGGCCAGGCGGGCGGCCGTCACGGCCGACTCGGAGGTGTAGAGCTTGGCGATCGCCGCGGCCCGCTTCAGCTCGGCCGGATCGCCGTCAGGATCCCCGGCCTGATCGTCCTTGAGCTGCGCCGCCCCGTAGACCAGCAGACCCGCCGTGTGCGCCATCACGTCCAGGTCGGCGACCATGAAGGCGACCGCCTGCTTGCGTCCGATCGGTCCGCCGAACGAGTGCCGCT
>DATDAP010000380.1:0-3262 GCA_036525335.1 Microlunatus sp.
GCCGGGCACCGCCCGGTCGGCTGCCTCGGCCGGGCGTTCGGAGATGTTGAGGATGTGCGGCCGAAGGCCGCGCCCGTCGGGTTGCCGCACCCCAGCGGGTCGGCGGGTGGCCCGCTTGGTCCGCAGGTGAGTGGTGAGCTCTTTGCGCAGGCTGCCTCGGCTCTGCACGAACAGCGACCGGTAGATCGACTCGTGCGAGACCTGCATCTGCCCATCATCGGGGAACTCGATCTTGAGCCACCCCGCGATCTGCTGCGGTGACCAGTCCAGCGCCAACTTGGCCGAAACCAACGCGGCAAGTGCTGTCGAGGTCGCGAGCTTGGTCGCCTTGGGCCGCACCGCCCTCGACCACGCCGCCCGGTCCGCAACCACTGCCCGATACCCCGAAGGGCCACCATTGCCGAGCACCTCGCGGCTCACCGTCGACGGCGCCCGACCCAGGCCGGAAGCGATCATCCGCAGCGACAATCCCGCGGCCAGCCCACGTGAGATCTCCTCCCGCTCGGCCAGTGACAGCCGCAACTCCCACCGACGCTTCGGTGCCGGTCTGATCCCACCCGTTCGGTGCAACAAGTCCCGCACTGTCGACGGGTTAACCCGCATCTGCCGAGCCAGAACCTTGACCGCCTGACCCGAACGCCACCTCGCCCAGATCTCGTCGACCTCCGCCGGCGTGAGCTTGAACGGCCTCACCATCTCGACCACTCCCTTCGCACGAACTCAGGAAGTGTTGCGTTGACCTATTGAGACCGCCGCCAGATCCGGGCGGTTCCCGTAAGAGGAACGATGATTGGTCGCCTACGCAGGCGCGAGGACCATCACCAGTGTCGAAAGGTAACCGTCCCGCAGGCCATCCTCATTCGGCCCGCTGATGCCGTTGTAGCCGCTGCTACGGCGACGCCTGCTGGTGGAGTCGGGCGCTGCCCGATGCCCGAGCCGACCGCAGCCTGCGGCCCGGCCGGCCAACCCATGGAGGTGCGCCATGAGCGCCCTGCTTGTCGGGTACGCCTGATGCTCCACCGATCAGCAAGACCTCACCGCTCAACGCGACGCTCTGCTCAGCCTCGGCGTCGAGGCCGAACGGATCTACGTCGACCACGGCCTGACCGGAACCAACCGCGAACGACCCGGACTCCGCGAAGCTCTGGCCGCCTGCCGGGCCGGGGACACCCTGGTGGTGACCAAGCTCGACCGACTGGCCCGGTCTCTACCCGACGCCCGCGCGATAGCCGACGAACTCACCAACCGGCAGATCAGTCTCTCGCTCGGCGGATCGGTCTACGACCCCACCGACGCGGTTGGACGACTGTTGTTCAACGTCCTCGCGATGGTCGCCGAGTTCGAGTCTGACCTGATCCGGCTACGCACCCGCGAAGGCATGAAGGTCGCCAAGGCCAAGGGCCGGCTGCGCGGCAAGCAGCCCAAACTCAACCGTCGCCAAGAAGCGCACCTGGTCTCGCTGGTGCACAGCGGCGAGTACAGCACGCCGAGGTCGCCGAACTGTTCGGCGTAGGCCGCTCCACCGTCTACCGGGCCATCGAGCGCCAACGCGTCTCAGCGAAGGCCGGCCTCGCGGAAGCGGCCTCGAAGCCCTGACACCAGCTCACGGCGCCGGGCGTCCCGTATCCGACACCACTGCGGGACGCCCGGCCATGAAGGTCCCAGGCTGGCCCGAACGCCTTTCGGGGTTCCTGTTACGGGAAGAGCCCGGATCTGCCGATGAGCGAGCGCATCCTTCGCCTTGAAGGTGCCGACGAGCCGAGGCTCCTTCGCGACGCGATTGGGGGCTACCGTCGAGGGGTGCCAATTCGCTTCTGTGCAATCTGTGGCTTGGTTTCGCCGCTCGCTTTCGTCATCGGTTGGGCCGCCGGTGGGCTTGCACAGCCAGATGCCTACAGCCTCGTCGACGACTCGGTGAGCGACCTCGGTGCACTTACCGCTGACCAGCCATGGATCTATAACCAGCTCGGGGCGAATCTCACTGGCTTGCTCGTCGCGGCCCTGGCCTACGGTCTCTGGAAGACGGGGATTCCCGGGCTCTCGGGCAGGATCGGAGTGATCGCTCTTGCTGTCATGGGGATCGGCCAGTTCTTCGACGGATGGTTCCGTCTGGACTGTCGGGCGATCGATGCCGGTTGCAGCGGCGGGGGCACGGGATGGCAGGTCGTCGCGCACGAGATCGAGTCGCTCTTCACGGTTCTGGGTCTGTTGGTGTCGGTCTTCGCGCTGGCGCGAGCCTTCAAGAAGGCCGAACGCTGGCGTGACTTGCGTATGCCATCGCTGATCGCCGGCTTCGCTACCGTCGCAGTCTTCATTGGCCTCTTGTTCGTGGGCGGGGGTCTCGCGGTCCGTCTTGGGCTCGGTGTCTGGTTCGCCTGGGTGGCACTTGTGTCGTACCGACTGCTCACGATCGCCCGAGAGGACGATCAGCTCGATGAGGCTGCAGGGTCGGCGGCTTCCCCTCCGGCCTGACGACGCCCGCACATGCCGCGATCCGCGCGCTCGTGCCGGGGGCGGAGAGGTCGGGAGTGGACGGCGGCTATTTCCCGGACTTGAGTTCCAACTCGAGTATCCGAGTGCGGAGTCTCTGTTCGGCCAGGCGCCAGAGGGTGGCCGAGTGGGCGTGCTGATGGTGTGAGCCGGTGCCGGGTCGCGATCGGTCGCGGCATGTCTCCTGCAGCTCAGCCCGTTGGGCGAATTCGTCAGCCGCGGCCATCAGTTCGTGGATCGCCGCGACTCGCTCGTCGATCACGAGCCTGCCCATGAATTCGAGGCTCCCCGAAAGGTGCGCGGATACGGCGCCGAAGGCGGAAACCTGCTCCATTTTGGGGGCGAACCCGCGATCGAGGGTTGATCTGCCGTCCATGGTCACGCGTCTGGTGTGCCCGCGCACTCATCTACCGCGATGCGCGCGGTCGTGCCTGCGGGCTGTCCGCGCGTGGTGTGGCGCCGTCTCTTCTACATCCAGAAATTGCGGTGCGGCGCAGCAGCCTCATCCTCGATGAGTGGGCCGGCGACGACGGTCTCCCGGCGTCCGTCGGCAAAGACGCTGCGACACGGATGCATGAGGGTCGGGTTGCCCGGGTGATTCCCGGTGAGCTCAAGGAGCCCGGCCTCGGATAGTCCGTAGACCACGCGGCCGATCCCGGCCCAGTAGATGGCGCCCGCGCACATCGCGCAAGGCTCGCACGACGTGTAGCAGGTGTAGCGCGGAAGGTCGTCGTGCCGGATCGTTCGCGAGGCAAGGCGGACGAGGTTGGTC
>DATDAP010000381.1:0-4509 GCA_036525335.1 Microlunatus sp.
GGCGATGTGCCCGGACTGCTCGCCGCCGAGCATGTTGCCGGCACCGCGGATCTCCAGGTCCTTCATCGCCACCGCCATGCCCGCACCCAGGTCGGTGTGCGCGGCGATGGTCGCCAGCCGGTCGTGCGCGGTCTCGGTCAGCGGCTTCTCCGGGGGATAGAAGAAGTACGCGTAACCGCGCTCGCGGCCCCGACCGACCCGGCCGCGGAGCTGGTGCAGCTGGGACAGACCGAGGAGGTCGGCCCGCTCGATCAGCAGCGTGTTGGCGGTGGAGATGTCCAGCCCGGCCTCGACGATCGTGGTGCAGACCAGAACGTCGGCCCGTCGCTCCCAGAAGTCGACCATCACCTGCTCCAGCCGGTGCTCCCCCATCTGTCCGTGGGCGGTCACCACCCGCGCCTCGGGCACCAGCTCGGCGAGCTTCTTGGCCACCTTGTCGATGCTCTGCACCCGGTTGTGGATGTAGAAGACCTGCCCCTCGCGGAGCAGCTCGCGGCGGATGGCGGCGGTGACCTGGGCTTCGTCGTACGGGCCGGCGAAGGTGAGCACCGGATGGCGCTCCTCCGGCGGGGTGGCGATGGTGCTCATCTCGCGGATCCCGGTGATCGCCATCTCCAGGGTGCGCGGGATCGGCGTCGCCGACATGGCCAGCACGTCGACGTCCATCCGCAGCCGCTTCAGCTGCTCCTTGTGCTCGACCCCGAACCGCTGCTCCTCGTCGATGATCACCAGACCCAGGTCCTTGAACTGGATCTCGCCGCTGAGCAGCCGGTGGGTGCCGACGATCACGTCGACCTTGCCGTCGGCCACCCCCTCCTTGGTCGCCTTGGACTGCGCGGGGTTCTGGAAGCGGCTGAGGGGTGCGACGTTGACGGGGAACCCGGCGTACCGGTCCGCGAAGGTCGCGTAGTGCTGCTGCACCAACAGGGTCGTCGGCACCAGCACGGCGACCTGCTTGCCGTCCTGCACCGCCTTGAACGCGGCCCGCACCGCGATCTCGGTCTTGCCGTAGCCGACGTCGCCGCAGATCAGCCGGTCCATCGGCACGATCTGCTCCATGTCGGCCTTGACCTCGTCGATGGCCGCCAGCTGGTCGGGGGTCTCGACGAAGCTGAAGGCGTCCTCCAGCTCCCGCTGCCAGGTGGTGTCGGCGGAGAAGGCGTGGCCCCGGGAGGCCTGCCGGGCCGCGTACAGCTTGATCAGCTCGCCGGCGATCTCGCGGACGGCCTTGCGGGCCCGGCCCTTCCGCTTGGACCAGTCGCCCCCTCCCATCTTGTCCAGGGTGGGGTGCTCGCCGCCGACGTAGCGCGTGACCTGGTCGAGGGAGTCCATCGGCACGTAGAGCCGGTCGCCCGGTTGGCCGCGTTTGGAGGGGGCGTACTCGATCACCAGGTACTCCCGGACCGAGCCGGCCACGGTGCGCTGCACCATCTCCACGTACCGGCCGACGCCGTGCTGGTTGTGCACCACCGGGTCACCGGGCGTGAGCTCCAGCGGGTCGATCGTGTTCTTGCGCCGGACCGGCATCTTGCGGGCCGCCTTGTCGGCGGTGCGCTGTCCGGACAGGTCCCCGGCGGTGAACAGGGCCAGCTTGATCCCGTCCGCGACGAAGCCGTGCGGCAGATCACCCTGCACCACGGTCGCCATCCCCGCCGCAGGCGCCGAGTCGAGCCGCTCCAGGACCCGTACCGGGTACTCGTGCTCGGTCAGCACCTCCGCCATCCGGTCGGTCATGCCCTTGCCCTCGGCGGTGAGCACGACCCGCCAGTCGGCGGCCAGTCGTCGGCCGATCTCGGTGACCGCTGCCTCGACCTCGCCGCGGTAGGTGTCCTGAGCGTGTCCGGCGATCGTCCGCGACTCGATGCCACGGGTGGAGACGACGGTGCGGAAGTCGACGATCTCCCCGTCGTCGGTACGGATCACCGGGCCGTCCTCGCTGCCCGGACCGGCGCTGAACGGCGACAGCGTCCACCAGGCCAGACCCCGCGCGAGGGCTGCGGCCCGGACGTCGGCGAGCGGCTGGTACGAGGACGCGCCCAGGTCGATCGGTGCCCGACCGCCGCCGGCGGCCGCCGCCCAGGACGCGTGCAGGAACTCCTCGGAGGTCTTGACCAGGTCGATCGCCCGGCCGCGGACCAGCTCGGGATCGCAGACCAGCACGTGGGTGTCGCTGGGCAGCACGTCGACCAGAAGCTCCATCCCGTCGACCAGCACCGGTGACAGGGCCTCCATCCCGTCGACCGCGTGCCCCTGGGCGATCCGGTCGAGCATGTCGATCAGCTCGGGATGCTGCTGGGACAGGGCGAAGGCCCGCTGCCGTACCTCGTCGGTGAGCAGCAGCTCGCGACAGGGCGAGGCGATGACCTCGGTCAGGGTGAGCTCCGACGAGCGCTGGTCGGCGACGGTGAAGTAGCGGATCTCCTCGATGGTGTCGCCGAAGAAGTCGATCCGGACCGGGTGCTCCTCGGTGGGCGGGAAGACGTCCACGATGCCGCCGCGGACGGCGAACTCGCCCCGCCGCTCGACCATGTCCACCCGGACGTATGCCGCCCCGACCAGTGCCTGAGCCAGCTCGTCCAGATCGATGTCCTCCCCGACCACCAACCGGACCGGAGCCATGTGGCCCAGCCCCTTCACCTGCGGTTGCAGCACGCTGCGGACCGGCGCCACGATGATCTTCGGCGACGGCAGCTCGTCGTTGCCGACCACCCGACGCAGCACGGCCAGCCGCCGACCGACCGTGTCCGAGCGCGGGCTGAGCCGCTCGTGCGGGAGGGTCTCCCAGGCCGGGTAGTAGGCGACCTCGTCCTCCCCCACCAGCGAGCGGCAGGCCGCGGCCAGGGACTCGGCCTCGCGGTAGGTGGAGGCGACCAGCAGCACCGGCCGGCCTGCCCCACCCTGCTCGTGCGCGGCGGCCAGGGCGGCAGCGATCAGCGACCGCATGGCCGGCGGTGAGGTCAGGTCGAGGGCAGGGAGGGTGCGCGAACGTGCGTCACCGACAGCCTCGGTGACGACCGCGTCGGTGGCGAACAGCTCGACGAGTCCCGTCAGCGTCACGGGCAAAGCCTCTCGGGAGTGCAGGAGGGATGCGGGGACGGAGTGCGACCGTCCTTCAGAGTCACCGAGTCACCGTACTCGGCCGCGGCGACAGGTCGCGTGGCTCGACGACTGGCCCACCGGCGCGCACGTTTCCGACCACGGACGGAAAGTCCGCCACCGGTCCGGGCCCCGACAACCCGCCCGGACCTAGCGGCACGCCTAGGAGTTGTACGTCGACTGCGTCCTCTCCAGCCCGACCGTCACCAGCGACTCGACGGCGTCTGCGGCACGCTCGATCTCGACGCCGAGACCCGCCTTCTCGGCCGCGGAGAAGTTGGACAGCAGGAAGTCGGCCGGCTCCTGCCGGCCCGGCGGCCGCCCGACCCCGACCCGGACCCGGAAGTAGTCG
Organism: Microlunatus sp.; assembly: GCA_036525335.1. Classification (GTDB taxonomy): domain Bacteria; phylum Actinomycetota; class Actinomycetes; order Propionibacteriales; family Propionibacteriaceae; genus Microlunatus. The sequence goes on from DATDAP010000381.1 coordinate 3,449, forward strand.
CCCCCACCCAGCGAGCGACGGATCGACTTGAGGCCGTTGTGGCCGTTGTCGCCGCCACCGAACTTGACCCGGATCTGGCCCGGGTCGATGTCCAGCTCGTCGTGGATCGCGATCAGATGATCGGGCGCGACTCCGAAGTATGACAGCACTCTGCTGACCGGTCCCCCGGTCTCGTTCATGTACGTCCGCGACTTCATCAGGGCGAGCTTCACCGAGTCGGGGCCGATCGGCCCGAGCCACCCCTCGGCGACCTCGGCGCGGATGCCCTTCGGCGCACTGAATCGTGCGCCGATCCGGGCCGCCAGCACGTCGGCCACCAGGTAGCCGATGTTGTGGCGGTGCCCGGCGTAGGTCGGGCCCGGGTTACCGAGCCCGACCACCAGCCAGCCGGACACGTGGGTCAGGACTCGTCGGACGCCTCAGCGCCCTCGGCTGCGTCATCCTCGGTGCCCTCGGCGACGGTCGGCTCGATGCCGGCCTCAGCCTCGGCCTCGGCCAGCTCGGCCTCCACCTCGGCGGCGGACGGGGCGTTGGTGATGTTGACGATGAGCGCCTCGTCGTCGCCCTGGATGCTGGAGCCCTCGGGCAGCTGAAGGTCGCGGGCAAGGATCTGGGTGCCGGCCTTGAGTCCCTCGATGGAGACGGCGATCTGCTGCGGGATGTGCGTGGCCTCGGCCTCGACCGAGACCGTGTTGGCGACCACGTCCACCATCGTCTCGGGAGCGGCCTCACCCTCGATCAGGACCGGGATGTCGACGGTCACCTTCTCGCCCCGCCGAACCAGCAGCAGGTCCACGTGCTCGATCGTGTGCCGGATCGGGTCGCGCTGCACCTGCTTCGGCAGCGCCAGCTGGGAGCCGCCGTCCACCTCGATGGAGAGCAGGGCGTTGGCCTGACGGAGAGCGAGCAGGGTCTCGTGGCCCGGCAGGGTGATGTGGATCGGATCGGTCCCGTGACCGTAGAGCACGGCGGGGACCTTGTCGGCGCGGCGGATCCGGCGGGCAGCGCCCTTACCGAACTCGGTGCGCAATTCGGCAGTGAGCTTGACCTCGGGCACGAAA
>DATDAP010000382.1:0-2810 GCA_036525335.1 Microlunatus sp.
CCGAAGCCGAGCTGGTCCCGGATTCGGTTCCACACCGCCGGGCTGGGAGTCTCGAGGGTGAAGTGATCGGAGATCGTCCGGCCGACCTGTGACAGGTGGCCGAGCTCGCTCAGCTCACGTTCACAGCTGTCGCAGTGGGCGATGTGGTCGAGATCCTCCGACGTGGCCGCCTCGCGCTCGCCGAGAGCGACCAAGGCCAAGACCTCAGGATTCGTATGCATCCGGAATCACCTCCATTCGGGTCCTGAGCTTGATGAGGCTTCGCCGGATGTGACTCTTGACGGTGCCCGGCGGCATCTGCAGCCGCTCGGCGATCTGGGTGTGGGTCAGGTCCTCGAAGAACGCCAGGCGGAGCACCTGCTGGGGGACGGCGTCCAGCCGGGCGATCTCATCGGCGATCGCGAGCTGTTGGGCGACGTCGACCGGGAGGTTGTCCTTGGTGACGGTGTTGCTCGCCACCTCGGACTGGATCCGGCGCTGGCGACCTCGGGCCGCGTGTGCGTCGACGATCTTGTTCCGGGCGATCCCCATCAGCCAGGTGGGCAGCTTGGCCCGTTCCGGTTGGTAGCGATCCCGGCCCTTCCAGGCCGCGATGAACACCTGCTGGAGAACGTCCTCCGCCTCGGTCACGTCGCCCAGGGATCGCAGCGCGACGGTGTAGACGAGAGATGAGTAGCGACGGTAGAGCTCCTCGAGCGCACGCTCGTCACCGTCGCCGAATCGTTGGGCGAGATCGGCGGGATCCTCCGCGCGGGTGACCACGGCGGTGCCCCCTCCCTGGTACGCGATCATCGGTCCGACTCGGCGATCACCACGACGTTGTCGCGGTAGCCGTTGCGGGCATCGTACGCGCCACCGCAGGTGAGGACGACCAGCCGTGGCGGGCCGTCGCGGTCGAACAGGTCGTCGACCGGCAGCCTGGTCCGGTCGATCTGGCGGCGGGACAGGATCCGGTACGCGTGCTCGTCGCCGGAGCGGTCGGTGACGATGATCCGATCTCCGCGGCGGGCGGAGGTGAGTCGGGCGAACGGTCCGAGTCCCTCGGACCGGGTGTCGACGTGGGCGGCGATGACGGTGGTACCGGACCCCTCGCTCGGGGTGGACCCGAAGCGGTACCAACCGGCCCGTCGGACGGTGTCGGGGAGCTCCATGCTGCCGTCCTTCGCGACTCCGGTCGGTCGGACCTCGACGTCGAGGCCGACCGCGGCGATCCGCATGCGGAAGGGCTGGGCCGCCTTGCTGCTCCGTTGGGACCGGGGTGCCGCGTCGACGACCCGGATGTCGGGCAGGGATGTCGGAGCCGGTGCCGGGATGGGCGGAGCCGGCTTCTCCGAGGGAGCCGGCGCGGGGGTTCTCGCCACCGGACGCAGGTCCAGCGTCGACCGTGACCCGGCTGACTCCGACGTCTGCGACGGGGCCGGGCCGGCGGCATCGGCGAGGGCCGGGGGGAGAACCCCGACCGCGGCGCACCCCAGCCCGACGACGGTCATCAGTCCCACCACCAGGGAAGCCAACGGCCCGGCCGCCCCGAGGGGGCGGCCGGATCGGTTGGAGGTGGAGGGTGTCATTGCGGAGGCGAGATCCGGGTCAGCTCGTCGACCGGGTGGACACGGGCTTGGCCGAACGACGCACCAGGAGGGCACCGGCCAGTCCGATCACCAGGGCCGCGAGCACGCCCGGCAGTGCGCCGCTGGGCGCGAGTCCGGTCTCACCGGCATGGACCCCACCGGGTCCGGAGTGCAGCCCGGAGATGGTCTGGGTGGCCAGCTTCAGGTTGTCGTCATCGAGCGAGCCCCACGCGTACGCGATGGTCAACACGCCTTCCTCGACCGCGACGTCGGCGGGACCGATCACCGGCTCGGTCGTGCCGGCTGCGGCCACAGCCGCCTCGATGGTGCCGGCGTCCAGGTCGAGGCTGGCCTCGTCGGGATTCTCGAGGCCCTCGACGACCGGGTCACCGCCGGCGAGGACGTCGACCGCGGGAGCGGCGGCCACGTGCCGAACGGTCAGTCGGCCCTGGCCGGCGTCGGTCTTGGACGTGTCGTTGGTGAACAGGGTGGCCGTCGGGTCGCCATTGGCCTCGAGGTGCGCGACCGCGGTGTAGTTCTTGCCTCCGGCGAGCTTGAGGTCGATGGGGCCGATCGCCGGATCGGAGTCGTCCTCGGCGTCGGCGGCGGTGATCGCGACCGTGTAGGTGCCGGCGTCGAGCTTCAGCGGCCCGGCCAGGGTGCCGGGCTTGAAGTTGTTCAGGGTGCGCTCGCCGTCGACGTACACGTCGACCGTCAGGCCGGGAACGGCGTGCAGCACGGACAGCTGGGCCTGGTCGGCTGCGTGCGCGGGCAGTGCGAGCCCGGACAGGGCGAGAGCTGTGGCAGCGCCGATCGCCAGAATGCGTCGTCGCATGGGGGCCTCCTCCTATGGAGTGAATGGGATGTGCTGTCTTCCCTGGTCAGAGGCCTGTTGGTTGCAAGCATCCGCTGGCGGCGTGTCGACAGAATGACTCTGTCGAGGCGTGCTGTGCGCGGAAACAGCAATGCCCCGCCAGGGAGGCGGGGCACTCGATGCTGCGGTGGTGGCCAGGGCCGGGGTCGAACCGGCGACCTTTCACTTTTCAGGCGAACGCTGCTACCAGCTGAGCTACCTGGCCTCGACCGGCTGTACGCGATCGTACGGGCCGGACGCCAAAGCGGTGACCACACATGCGATCACCGCTTCCGCGACCCCGACGGGACTCGAACCCGCGACCTCCGCCGTGACAGGGCGGCGCGCTAACCAACTGCGCTACGGGGCCTGGTGTGCGCTCCTCATCG
>DATDAP010000383.1:0-2065 GCA_036525335.1 Microlunatus sp.
GAACCGGACGAGCCCCAGGCCGACGACCTCGAAACCGGTGAGCCCGAAATGGGGGCCTCCGACCCGGACGAGCCCGAACCCGACGGCTCCGACCCCGACGGCCACGAACCCGACAGGCCCGGACCGGACGAGCCCCAGCCCGTCCCGCCGGCACCTGGCGGTGGCGGCGCTGCCGGGGCGCCGGAGCCGTCACCGGCAGCGGGTTCCCTCGGGACCCGCCGCCCGGTCTTCGCCTCGAGCCAGGCGCGTGCTTGGTCGACCGGATCCGACGTGGTCATGTCGGTCAGAACTCGACCTCACCCGTCACCGGGTCGACCCCGGCGGGCACGTCGAGCTGCGGGCCGATGTTCATCAGCTCCTTGATCTTCTTCTCCAGCTCGTTGGCCAGGTCGGGGTTGGCACGCAGGTAGTTCCGCGCGTTCTCCCGACCCTGACCCAGCTGATCGGTGTCGTAGGTGAACCAGGCGCCCGCCTTGCGGATGATGCCGACCTCGACTCCCAGGTCGATCAGGCTTCCCTCGCGGCTGATGCCCTGCCCGTACAGGATGTCGAACTCCGCCTGCTTGAACGGCGGGGCCACCTTGTTCTTGACGACCTTGACCCGGGTGCGGTTGCCGACCATCTCCTGGCCGTCCTTGAGGGTCTCGATCCGGCGCACGTCCAGCCGGATCGAGGAGTAGAACTTCAGCGCCCGACCGCCGGTCGTCGTCTCCGGCGACCCGAACATGACACCGATCTTCTCGCGCAGCTGGTTGATGAAGATCGCGGTCGTGTTGGCGCCGCTCAGCGCACCCGTCATCTTGCGCAGCGCCTGGCTCATCAGACGCGCCTGCAGACCCACGTGGCTGTCGCCCATCTCGCCCTCGATCTCGGCCCGGGGGGTCAGGGCCGCGACGGAGTCGATCACGATCAGCGCGAGCGCACCCGAGCGCACGAGCATGTCGGCGATCTCCAGCGCCTGCTCGCCGTTGTCGGGCTGGCTCACCAGCAGGGCGTCGGTGTCGACCCCCAGCTTCTCGGCGTAGTCGGGGTCCAGGGCGTGCTCGGCGTCGATGAAGGCGCAGATCCCCCCACCGGCCTGGGCGTTCGCGATGGCGTGCAGCGCCACCGTGGTCTTGCCGCTGGACTCCGGGCCGTAGATCTCCACCACTCGACCGCGCGGCAGACCGCCGATGCCGAGCGCCAGATCCAGCGCGATCGACCCGGTCGGGATCACCTCGAGCGGCGTCCGAACCTCATCCCCGAGGCGCATCACCGAGCCCTTGCCGTACTGCTTGTCGATCTGGGCGAGCGCTGCGTCGAGCGCCTTGTCCCGGTCTGCTACCGCCACGGTCGTTCCTCTCATTCACCCCTGGTGGGTGGCTGCTTCCTGCATGTGTTGTCGATCGCCAAGACCCTAAGCACCACCACCGACATCCGACCGGGGTGCGATCAGATCTGTGGACAGAGCTCGAGGTCGTCTCGTGCCTGTGGATATCGCTGGATCCAGCGTAGGCGAACACGTGTTCGAACAACAGCTCGACACGCCGATCGGCTGAGTGGCCGGAGCCGTGCTCCGACGAGCGACCCGCTGCCGAACCCGACCGCCCGCTACTCACCGGCGGCATCGGGTCCCCGCCCCCGCCCACCTCGACCGTCGACCCACCCGGCAGGACCCGAGCGCTCCCCAGACCCGAGCCGTTGCCCAACGGTCTACTGTCCGTGGCTCCCCGGCGAAAAACGGTCACCCGGTACACGGGCGAACCAACCGTCCGCGACCCCCGGCGACAAACGGTCACCCGCCCACCCCACAGGACCAACCGTCGCTGGCTCCGCGGTGCGACTCCGTACGCTCTCGGACGTGGTGGCGCTCAACGCTCCCGGATCGGCAGGTCGAGAGCCGCCCAGACTGCGCGCCAGACCTCCTTCGCCGACAGTCCGGCGGCCAGCGCCTGGTCGACGGTCTGGCTGTCCAGCTCGGCCAGGCTGTGCTCGGCCGACCAGACCCGGCTGTAGCCACGGCCCAGATGGGTGTCCATCCGTGCCCACAGCTCGGTTTCCTTCATGACCCACTCCGTCTGCTCAT
>DATDAP010000384.1:0-2081 GCA_036525335.1 Microlunatus sp.
CTGCACAACTGGACGTTCCTGTTCGGTCCGAAGCTGGCCCTCGGCGTCAACACCGTCCTGCTGGCCTTCTTGATGTTCCGGTCCCGGCTGGTGCCCCGGGCCATCGCCATCCTCGGCCTGGTCGGTGGCAGCCTGGTCTTCCTCTCCGGCACGGCGGTTCTGTTCGGGGCCTACCCCGACCTGTCCACCATCGGAGTCGCAGCGGCCATGCCGGTCCTCGCCTGGGAGCTCAGCATCGCCGTCTGGATGATCATCAAAGGCTTCCGGACCGTGACCCCGGATGAAGCCCCCGCCACCGCCCGCCCGCCCGCGCCGGTAGCCGCCTGACACTTTGCCGAACCCGACCGCGAATCTGACCCCCATCAAGGGAAATCACGATGTCACACTCACTCCCGGCCGGCTCGACGGTGCAACTCACCGGCGAGCCCGACCAGCACCTCTCCCGCTGGCTCTGGCTGGTGAAGATGGTCCTTGCCATCCCGCACTACATCGTGCTGGCCTTCCTCTGGACCGCCTTCCTGCTCACCACGATGTTGGCGGGCGTCCAGGTCCTGGTCACCGGTCGCTACCCGCGGGCATTGTTCGACTTCAACCTCGGCGTGCTCCGCTGGAACTGGCGAGTCGGGTTCTACGTCTACGCAGCCCTGGGCACCGACCGCTACCCACCGTTCAGCCTGGCCCGCACCGACTACCCCGCCAGCCTCGACCTGCCCTACCCCGAGCACCTCCCGCGAGGCCTGCGGCTGCTCACATCCAGGCTCGCCGCACTCCCGCACCTGATCATCTTCGCCCTGATCGCCGCCGACCTCCTCCCCTACCCGTGGACCGAGAGGGCTGACTGGAGCACCGGCCTCCAACCCGTCGGCGGCTACTCCGTGCTCAACCTGCTCGTCGTCGTCGCCGGCACGTTCCTCCTCCTCACCGGCCGCTACCCGCACACCCTGTTCGATCTGCTCCTCGGCATCAACCGCTGGCTCTACCGCACCTTCACCTACCTCACCCTCATGAGCACCGCCTACCCACCGTTCCGACTCGACCAAGGCCCCCACGAGCCCGATCCCCAGACTGCCCCCCAGCGGATACACGATCACGATGCCCACCAGCCCAGCAGCCACATCGCAGCGACGGCCGGTCCGTGGTGATCGGACCGGCCGACTGACGGACTTCTCCCACGGTCGACGCTGATCTCCTTCTGGTGGCGCTGCTCCCGTCAATATTGTTCAGCGGGTTCCGGATCCGTGCAGCCGAACGCCTTTGATGAGGAGCCAGAAGATCAGCACGGCTTCGCCGACGAAGCTGAACCGGGAGATCTCCAGCGCGTAGCCAGACACCAGCACGGATCCGATCTCGTCGACCAGATATCCGAGCCCCGCCAAGACGAGCAGGACGCCGAGAAGCCGCGGCGCGAAACCCGACCGATAGACCAGGTAGCCGATGAGCGCGAGGTGCACGCCGAAGAGGGCGTAGCTGGCGTCCCAGATGGTGTGGAACTGGCCAACGGCTTGCAAGGCCTCGTCGGCATCGCCGAGCAGCTCCAATACGCTGACCAGCTGGCTGATCGCCACCAGGAAGACTGTCGCATAGGCGATCCGGAACACGGCGGCCATGATCGCGACGCTCCGGTTGACGGATTCGAACACTGCCAACAGGGAGCAGGCCACGACGATATCGAGAAGGACGACAACGATCAGGCCGGCGATGCCCGAGCGAAACAGTGCCTCGGAGTCGATGAGGTCCTGCGCGGTTCTGGCGGCGTCTCCTGGGGTGACGAGTACCTCGACGATGCCGAAGTTGGCGAGGCCGGCGAGGACGGCCAGCAGGAGGAGGGCAACTCCGCCGATGAGGCTCGGCCGTGCGTGGGGACCAGGCGGTCCGGCGCGGCGAGATGCGACACGAAGCGCCGGTCTCGGACTACCTTCCCGAACTCGTCGGCACCCCCGCCGGCGCCGCCACCTTGGACCAGCTCGCCACCCACCACAGCGGGCCACGGCCCTCCCCTTCAACCCGCCCTGGTCGCTGGTGCTGGCCGTGTGGGGCAACGCGAACCCGTACGGGATGAGTGTCGAGACCTTGTTGCAGCT
>DATDAP010000385.1:0-4195 GCA_036525335.1 Microlunatus sp.
GAAGGCGTTCGGCTGCCACACCACGTACGCGAACCCCATCGGGATGATCGTGCCCAGGCACAGCAGCGCGGCCTTCTTCGGTTCCCGCCGGTACGCCCACAGCATCGCCAGCCCCCAGATGCCGATGCTGAGCTTGGCGCACCCGGCCAGGCCGATGCCGAGCCCGGCGCCGAACGGGCTCTTGCGCATCAGCATGACCCCGGCCACGGCGAACATCACCGACAGCGCCTCGTTGTGCGCGGTGGCCAAGACGGCCCAGATGAGTACCGGGTTGCAGACGGTCAGCAGGGCGGCACGGGCCTGTCGGCGCTTGTCGCCGTGCCCCAGCTGCACGATGCCCGCACAGGCGATGATGAACGGCACCACCGTGATCACCTGCAGCCAGAACACGATGTCGTGCATGTTCTCGCCGCCGAGGTAGTTGGCCAGCCACTGCAGCCACGACGTGATCGGTCCGTAGACACTGGGCGTGTCCTGCCACGGCTGCTCGGTCCACTTGAGCACCGGGTCGAACTGACTTCGGAACACCTCGGCCGGCGTGATCTCGTACGGGTTGCGCCCGATCATCTGGAGTCGTCCGTAGCCCGCGTACATCAAGATGTCGGCGCTGGTCAGGGGCGGCACCAGGATGGTGGCCAGACTGAGTCCGGTACCGAGACCGAACAGCTTGTGCGGACTCGGCAGCCAGCCACCGGCCAGGGCACGCAGTCCGATCCACAGCCCCACCGCACCCCCCGAGACGATCAGCCAGACCATGACCGTGACCACCCACTCGTTGGGTCGGACCACGCCGGCGGGCACGTACCAGGGCGGCAGCAGGGAGTCGCGGGGACCGAGGGTCAGGGCGACGACGGACGGGCCGAGGAAGCCGGTGATCAAGGTGAGCACGGTGGCCCCCACGATCAGGGCGATCGCGTACCGGTGGTCGCGGTGCCAGACACTCGGCGCGTACCGCTGGATCGGGGGGTGGGCGGGGTTGTGGCCGGTGACGTGGTGATGGGGACGCGGCCCGTCCTTCCCGCTCCCCTGGCCCGAGGTCCGGCTCATCCGCGGAGCTTGTCGATCAGCCCGCGAACCCCGCCGGATCCCTTGAGCTCGTCCAGGCCGTGCCGGACGAGACCGCGCGCTGTCAACGCGCGGGCGACGTCCTTCAACACCAGCGCCCGGTCCAGTCGCGCGGCCAGTCCCGTCGCCTCGTCGGCGCGTGCGAGGTCGATCTCGATCTCCTGCACCCGCAGCCCGGCCCGCAGCAGGTCGATGGTCATCCCGACGTCGGCTCCGTCTCCGGCGGCCAGCGGGCTGGCGAGCTCGTACGCGCGCCGGGTCAGGCACCGGTTCGTGGCCAGCGGAGCCCGCGGGGACCAGCCCGCCAGCTCGGCGATGCCGCGGGAAGCGGTGGACTCGACCAGGTCGAATCCGGCGTCAGGTGTGCCGTGGTCGGGGCGTGCTGCGATGGCGATCGTCAGGTCCGCGCGCTCGGCGACGACGGGGCCGATCAGGTGCTGAGCCCGAGCGGCCGAGGCGCCCAAGTCGGCGTCCAGCAGCAGGACGGTGCCGCAGTCGGCGCGCTTGTCCCGCTGCTCCAGCACCCCGAGTGCGTTGACGCCCGACTCGATGGCGGCGGCCCGCCCGCGGCCTCGCTGATGGGTGACGACGATGGCTCCTGAGGCTGCGGCGTAGTCGCCGGTGGGGTCCGTGCTGCCGTCGTCGACGACGATCACGATGTCCACGCCGGGCAGCGCTCGGGCCGCGATGACAGTGGCCTGAATCCGGTCCGCCACGTCCGTGGCCGGGATGACGCAGGCGACGCGGGCGAGGCTCACGGGAAAACCTTAGGCGATCCCTGCAGGTCTCGTTCCGCCGCGAGCGTCGCCCGCCGCCTCGCCCAGCGATCCACCGCAGCGCGCGCCCCGGCCGGATCGTCGGTGGTGATCACGGTGACGCCCCGGCTCAGGCACCAGCTGATGTCACGGGACCGGTTCACGGTCCACACGTGCACCTCGTGGTCGCGATCCAGCACCCGACTGATGAAGTCCGGCTCCCGGCGGAGTAGGAGGTAGTCGGGGCCGACCGCGGTGACACCCTCGGGGAGGTGGCCGTCGCGCCACGGGCCTAGGTGCTGCTCGAGCAGGAGGGTGCGCGGCAGGTGCGGCATCGTCTCGGCGGCGCGCTCGAGACCGGGCAGGAAGAACGAGATGATCCGCACCGGTGAGCCGGGGTCGGTCCAACCGTAGGGGGCGAGCAGCGTGGCAACGGCATCCTCGACCTCGGTCGTGCGCGGGTTGGGGTGCTTGGTCTCGATGGCCAGGCTGACGTCCACGCCCCGTCGGCGCGCTCCGGCGACCAGCTCCAGCAGCTCGGCCAGACCGATCAGGGTGCGCTGGTCCTCGGTCGGCCGGCGCACCTTCCAGGAGCCGAAGTCAAGGGTCTGCAGCTCGGCGAGGGTGCGCTCGTACGCCCGGCCGGTGCTGGTCGAGGTGCGGTCCACCGACAGGTCGTGCAGGCAGATCAGCTGGCCGTCGGCACTGAAGTGCACATCGGTCTCCAGCCCGAGCGGCGAACCCGTCCGCTCGGCCCAGGCGATCGCCGCCCGGTAGGCCGCCCGGGTCATCTCCGGCTCCTTGGCCGAGTAACCGCGGTGGGCGTAGATCATCACCACGGCCCCAGCCTGCCGTACGGGTCAGACCGGGGGATGAACGTGCGGCTTCCGGTGGACTGAGTTTTCCGTCAGTCGACGGCTTTCGCAGCCCGCCGACCGCCCGGGTGCCGCGTTTTCCGTCAGTCGACGGCTTTCGCGAACCGTCGGGAGAGCCGCCCCAGGACGACCATCAGCACGGCAGACACTCCGATCGCCGCCACCGAGGAGCCCAGCCAGGTCGGCGGGGTGAAGCCGATGGCCGCGTCCAGGGCGGACCAGAAGTCCGACCAGAGCGGCACGGTGCCGGGATAGACCAGCTGGTACGCCGCGAACCCGCCCGCCCAGGCCACCACGGGCGCCCAGCGCAGTCGCGAGGTCGCACTCACGTCCCACCGTTGGCCGCTGACCAGCAGGAAGTCGGCCGCCGCGACGGCGAACAGCGGCACGAACACCGATCCGATCAGGAACAGGAACGACTGGTACTGACCGAAGTCGAGGAAGCCGGCCAGCAGGGTCGCCGTCACCCCGATCACCACGGCCACGATCCGGCGGTCGAGATTCGGGGCGATGTTCTGCACCGACATGGTGGTGGAGTAGATGTTCGCGAAGGCCTCGTCCACCTCGTCGGTGAGCAGGATGCCCAGGGCGATCGCCCCGGCGGGCAACGCGACCAGCGCGCCGATCACGTCGGTCGCCCCGAGGTGGGCGACGGCCAGCACGCCGAGGGTGTAGTAGGCGATGGCGGCCAGACCGTAGCCCAGCGAGGAGCCCCAGAAGGCGGCCTTCCGGGTCTGCGAGTGGCGGCTGTAGTCCGCGGCCAACGGCGCGAACGAGACGACCCCGGCCACGGCGAGGTCGACCGCCGGCCAGAAGCCGAGCACGGCCTCTTGGGGGATGGCCTGGCGCGGCTGTTGCAGCACCTGGACGAACAGCACCACCGACGCGATCAGCACCAACCAGACCATCACCTTGCGCAGCAGCCGGACGCTGCCGAGTGGCTTGACCGCCATCACGGTGGCTACCGCGCCGGCCACCAGCACGAACGGCCACCGCCACCGGTCACCGAGAATCGCCGACGCCGCGGTGGCGATGACGATGATCTCCATCGTCGCCCAACCGATGTTCTGGCCGATGTTGAGCACGGTCGGGGCGACCGAGCCGCGGCGACCGAGCAGCCCGCGCAGCGACACCATGGCCGGGGCTCCGGTGGTGGCGCCGAACAGGGCCGACGTGCCGAGCAGCCCGGCCCCGATGGTGCAGCCGACCACGATGGCGCTGATCGCGAGCCACACCGACCCGGTGGTGGCCGCGATCAGGGCTCCGGTCAGCGGACCGAACAGGCTGATGCCGAGGTTCGCCCACATGGCGAACTGATCGAAGAACCGCAGCGGGCGCGGCGGATCGGTGGTGAGGACGACCGGCGCCTCGGGGCGCGCCGCATGGGCGGACGGACTCCCGTGCGTACCGATCGGTGCTGAGGTGGACGTAGCCATCGGCGAAGCCTCCCTACGCCGGCATTACCCGGTCAGGTTCGGTCGGTCGGCGGACCCGCGGCCC
>DATDAP010000386.1:0-9117 GCA_036525335.1 Microlunatus sp.
CGGAAGTCCGAGGAGGCGGCAGCGTCGTGCGGGTAGGCGTCCGGGAACAGACGTTGCAGGACGGGGTCCTCGTGGGTCTCCGGCTGATCGGGGTCGCTGGCCAGGTCCTGGGCCCACAGCTCGAAGGGGTCGTCGGACACCGCCTTCGCGTACGACTCGGGCTCACCGTCACTGATCATCTCGACCAGCTGGGTGACCAGGGAGGACAGCAGCTCCACCTCGTACGAGCTGAGGTGGGTGACCGCGGCACCGCTCTTGCGACGGAACTTCTTCACCACAGCCCGCCTACGTGTCGACCCACGCTCACTGATCGGCCTTGTCGAGGGTCGCCCACAGGCCGAACTCGTGCATCGCGGTCACGTCGCGTTCCATCTCCTCGCGGGAGCCGCTGGAGACCACGGCCCGACCGTCATTGTGGACCTGAAGCATCAGCTTGTGCGCCTTGGACTTGCCGTAGTGGAAGTAGGTCACGAAGACGTGCGTCACGTACGACATCAGGTTGACCGGGTCGTCCCAGACGATCGTCACCCAGGGAGTGACGATCAGTGTGTCCTCCAGGGGACGCTCTGCGATCGCGGTGCTTCCGGCGGGCGTCACCTGCCCGCCCTCTGTCTCGGGCATGCCCGCCATTGTCGCAAACTCCGCGGGGCTGGACCGACCGCCACCGGTCCGGGCTCCGACACGGGTCTAGGTTCACCTGTGTGAGTCTCTCCAGCCCGTGGGGTCCGAGCGAGATCCCCACCACCGCCCTGCTGACCGACCACTACGAGCTCACCATGCTGCGTGCGGCGCTCCTGGCCGGTACGGCGAACCGGCACAGTGTCTTCGAGCTGTTCGGGCGCCGGCTGCCTCCGGGCCGCCGCTACGGCGTGGTCTGCGGCGTCGGTCGTGCGCTGCGGGCTCTGCGGGCGTTCCGGTTCGACGAGGAGTCGCTGCGGTTCCTGCTGGACACCGACGTGGTCGACGCCCCCACCGCCGACTGGCTGAGGGACTTCCGTTTCTCGGGCGACATCTGGGGCTATCCCGAGGGCGAGATCTACGTCCCGGGCTCGCCGCTGCTGATCGTGGACAGCACCTTCGCCGAGGGAGTGGTGCTGGAGACGGTGCTGCTCAGCATCTACAACCACGACTCGGCGATCGCCTCGGCCGCCTCCCGGATGACGGCGATGGCCGGCGACCGGCCGTGCATCGAGATGGGTTCGCGGCGCACCCAGGAGCTGTCGGCGGTGGCCGCGGCGAGGGCCGCCTACATCGCCGGGTTCGAGGCGACGTCGAACCTGGAGGCCGGTCGGCGCTACCACGTGCCGACCCGCGGCACCTCGGCCCACTCCTTCACCCTGTTGCACGGCGACGAGTCCGAGGCGTTCCGCGCGCAGATAGCCGCGCTCGGCGAGGACACCACGCTGCTGGTCGACACCTACGACGTGATGAACGCTGTGCGGCTCGGTATCGAGCTGACCGGGGGCCGGCTGGGGGCGGTCCGGCTGGACTCCGGCGACCTCGCCCTGCTGGCCACCCAGGTGCGCGAGCTGCTGGACTCGCTCGGCGCGACCCACACCAGGATCATCGTCACCTCCGACCTGGACGAGTGGAACATCGCGGCCCTGTCCGGGGCGCCCGTCGACGGCTACGGCGTCGGTACCGCGCTGGTCACCGGGAGCGGGCACCCGACCTGTGGGTTCGTCTACAAGCTAGTCGCCCGCGCCGACACCGACGATCCGGACGCCCCGCTGGTCTCGGTGGCCAAGAAGAGCACCGACAAGGTCAGCGTGGGGGGCCGCAAGTTCGCCCTGCGGCGACTGGACGACGCCGGGATCGCCGAGCTCGAGCTGATCGGGATCGGTTCGCCGCCGACCGGCGACCACAACGACCGCGACCTGTTGGTCCCGCTGGTGACCAAGGGCGAGATCGTCGGCGAAGAGTCCCTGGAAGCCGCCCGTGAGCGCCACGTCCGCTCGCGCCGCGAGCTGCCGCTGGAGGCGCTCAAGATGTCTCGCGGTGAGCCGGTGATCGAGACGGCCTACCTGGACGGAGACGGGCGGCTCGACAACCCGTACGCGCCGAAGGTGTGAGGTGGGCGAGGTGGCCAGAGCACTGATCGTGGTCGACGTGCAGAACGACTTCTGCGAGGGCGGGTCGTTGGCGGTCGCCGGGGGCGCCGAGGTCGCCCAGCGGATCGCGGAGCTGATCGGCGCCGACCACTCCTACGACCACGTCGTCGCCACCCGGGACCATCACGTCGACCCGGGTGACCACTTCGCCGAGCGGCCGGATTTCGTGGACTCCTGGCCGGCGCACTGCGTCGCCCACACCGACGGTGCCCAGCACCACCCGAGTCTGGACCGGGCACCCTTTGCGGCGATCTTCGACAAGGGCGAGTACGCGGCCGCCTACTCCGGCTTCGAGGGGATCTCCGCCGAAGGCGACACCCTGGCGACGTGGCTCCGGGCCCGGAGCGTCGATACGGTCGACGTCTGCGGCCTCGCCACCGACTACTGCGTCAAGGCCACCGCGCTGGACGCGGCCCGAAACGGCTTCGCCACCACGGTCCTGCTGGACCTGACCGCGGCCGTCGCTCCGGCCGGCACCGACGCCGTGGTCGGCGAGCTGGCCGCGGCGGGTGTCGCGGTTGTCGGTACCGGCTACTTCACGTCGACGTAGTCACCGACGGACACGCTCGCCCCCGAGATTCCGTTCCCGGCGTACACCAGCCGATAGGTGCCGTCCTTCGCCAACGACCCGGCGACCTTGATCTTGCTCTTCACCTCGGACTTCTTACCCAGCGTGACCGTCGTGTAGCTCGCGGCGCCCTTCGCCTTGAACTGGATCTGCACCCGCTGGCTCTTCGCGCCGTACCTGACGTAGGCACCCTTGTCCCAGTCGGCCCGCTTCAGGGTGCCTTTGACCGTGACGTACTTGCCCTTCTTCACCGGCTCCGGGGTGACGTTGAAGCCGCTGACGTACGTGTTCCGCAGCAACCGGAAGGCGAACCGCTTGGTCGTGGTGTGGTAGTTCGGATCGCTCACCTCCACGTCCACCTGGCTCGCGCCGGCAGAGGAATTGGCCCACGGGTAGATGCGGTCCGTCGGGTCGCGGTCCCACGCCCAGACGTGCGGACCGTTGACGCTCCAGCCCTCGATACCGCACTCGTCGGCGGCGGACACGCGGAAGATGACGAGCTTCGACTCCAAGCCGAGCGTCATCGTGCCGGGTTAGTACGAGCTGATCTGCGGGAACGTCTTGTCGTCCCAGTTGCAGCAGTCGTCCCAGTCGTCGGCCTCCGGGATCGGCTTCCGGGCCGCACCTACGGTGGGTGGCATGACACGTTGGTCCACCGACAGCCTTCCCTCTCAGACCGGTCGCACGGTGATCATCACCGGCGCCACCAGCGGCATCGGCTTCGCGGCCGCGAAGGTGCTCACCGACAAGGGCGCCCGAGTTGTGCTGGCGGTCCGCAACCAGGCCAAGGGCGCCGACGCCGTGGCCCGGCTCGGCGGTCTGGCCGAGGTCCGACCCCTCGACCTGGCCGACCTGAGCTCCGTCCACGCCTTCGCCGAGGCCTGGCGGGAGCCGGTCGACCTGTTGATCAACAACGCCGGGGTGATGGCGGTGCCGCTGAGCCGGACCGCCGAGGGTTTCGAGCTGCAGCTCGGCACCAACCACCTCGGTCACTTCGCTCTCACCAACCTGCTCCTGCCGCAGCTCACCGACCGGGTCGTCAGCGTCAGCTCCACCGCGCACCGGATGGGTCACATCGAGCTCACCGACCTCAACTGGGAGCGCCGCCCGTACAAGCAGTGGCCGGCGTACGGGCAGTCGAAGCTCGCCAACCTGCTGTTCGTGCTCGAGCTGGAGCGCCGGTTGACCAGGGCCGGATCGAACGTCCGCGCCCTGGCGGCCCACCCCGGCTACGCCCGCACCAACCTGCAGGGACACAGCGGCAACGCCTGGGCCGATCGCGCGACGATGATGGTCACCAAGGTCGTGGGGCAGTCGGCCACCCAGGGTGCCTGGCCGACTCTGTTCGCCGCGCTCGAGGACCTGCCCGGTGGCTCGTACGCGGGACCCGGTGGCTTCGCCGAAGCGCGCGGACTCCCTCAGCTGGTCGGCCGGACCCCCGAGGCCAGCGACGCCGACATGGCCAAGCAGCTGTGGACCGCGTCGGAGGACCTGACCGCGGTGAGCTTCCCTCTCTGAGCGACCCGGGCACGGCGGACCGTGACGAACGTGTGGCTCAACGCCCGCCGCGCGGCGTGTCGGGCTACATGGCCCGCTTGAGACCCACGTCTGTCACGATCCCCGGCCTCAACGGCGCAGGGCGCGGTCCCAGGACCCGGCATACCGACCGTCGTCGCTGGCCAGTGCTCCGGGGCCGAGCTCCAGCGGACGGAAGGTGTCCACCATGACGGCGAGCTCGTCGAAGTAGTGCTTGCCGATGGCCGACTCGGCCGCTCCCGGCTGCGGGCCGTGACTGTGTCCGCCGGGGTGCAGGGTGATCGAGCCGATCGCGATCCCGGAGCCCTTACGCGCCTCGTAGTCGCCGCCGCAGTAGAACATCACCTCGTCGGAGTCGACGTTGGAGTGGTAGTACGGCACCGGAATCGCCAGCGGGTGGTAGTCGACCTTGCGGGGCACGAAGTTGCAGACCACGAAGTTGCTGCCCTCGAACACCTGGTGGACCGGTGGCGGCTGGTGCACCCGACCGGTGATCGGCTCGAAGTCGTCCACGTTGAACGTGTACGGGTAGAGGCAACCGTCCCAGCCTGCCACGTCGAACGGGTGGGTGCTGGCCACCACGATCGACCCGACGATGCCGCTCGGACCGTGGCCCCGGTGCTTGGTGTAGATCGGCACGTCGGTGCCCTCGGCCAGCAGCGGCTCGGTCGGTCCGTGCAGGTCGCGCTCGCAGTACGGGCTGTGCTCGAGCAGCTGCCCGTACTTGGACAGGTAGCGCTTCGGCGGACCGACGTGGGAGCTGGCCTCGATCGCGTACGCCTTGACGACCCCGTCCGGCAGCCAGCGGTGCACGGTGGCCCGCGGGATGACCACGTAGTCGCGATCGCGGAAGCTCAACGCCCCGAACACCGTCTCCACCGTGCCCGACCCGGACTCGATGTAGACGCACTCGTCGCCGGTCGCGTTGCGGTAGAGCGGAGAGGTATTGGCTCCGACGACATAGCTGATGCGGACGTCGGCGTTGCCGAGCACCAGCATCCGTCCGGTCACCAGATCGATCTCCGGCAGCTGGTGCCCGGCGAACAGGTCAGGCAGTCTCAGGTGCAGGGGCCGCAACGGGTGGTTCGCGACCGTGGTCAGGTCCGGCAGACCCCAGACCTGGGCGTCGCTCATGGCCGATGGGATGCCCCGGTGGTAGAGCAGGGACGAGTCCGAGGAGAAGCCCTCCTCCCCCATCAGCTCCTCGGCGTACAGGGTGCCGTCCAGCTGACGGAAGACGGTGTGCCGCTTCGGCGGAATCTCCCCAACGCTGCGGTAGAAGGCCATGCCTCACAGTAACCGCGGGAGGTCGCGGGCGACGAGGACCGCCGTCCGGCCTGCGGGGCGACGCAGGACGCCGGTGGTCGCGCCGCCGTTCCCGATCCCCCGCTGGGCCGGTTGATCTGAGCCGTACCGGGCGCGACGTATCTGACGGGCCGGAACACCCACCTCTAGGCACCAACCACGAGAGGTGTCCCCATGACCGACCAGCTGGACCTCACCGACCTCCGACGCGAGCTCGACAGCGCCGGCATCTCCGACCTCGACGGCCTGCTGCGCCGACTCCAGGCCGAGGGCATCGGCACCGCCGACGCCGCCGAAGAGAACATCGCCGACACCGAGCCGGGCGCGGCTCCGTCGTCGAGCCCGAAGCCGATGCGTACACCCGCGGTCGACCTGATCATCGACGGCGACCGTCACGACGCCGGCGTCTACGCCGAGCTCGCCGGCCGTGGACTGACCTACACCCCGGGGGTGGACGCCAAGCGCGAGCCGGTGCTCTACGGCTTCACCACGGCGGCCGGTCTGAGCGAGCACCTGGCCGCGACGGAGCCGCTCGCGCTCGAGCTGGCGGAAGACATCGGCACGACGAACCCGGACTCGCTGTCCGGCGTCTCCCGCTACTTCGAGCATGCCGGTCAGGGCGGCGATCAGCTGAGCAACAACCCCGGTCGCGCGTGGCGCGACCTCACCCAGGTCCGCCGGGGGTTCCTCGGACTGGGCAACTGGAACGACTTCATCTCCGCGGTCGACTGGTGCCGGTGGGACCTGATGCTGTACGAGCACGTCGGCTACGGCGGGGCCCGGCTGTTCCTCCGCGCGGGACGGACCTACAACCGGCTGTCCGACTTCGGCTGGAACGACGTGGCCTCCGCGACGGCGAACTTCGGCACCCGCCGCTGAGTGTCACGAACGGTCAGCCGGCGGCCAGCTCTCGCAGCACGGTCGGCGGCGCCACCGTACGGAACGCCTCGGTGACGATCGCAACCAGCTCGGCGTCATCGACGGTGCGCAGGTGGACGCCGAGCCAGCCACGGTGCCCCACGTAGGGCGGTCGGAAGAACCGCTCCGGCTCGGTCTCCGCCATCTCGACCTGGACGCCGTCGGGAGCGGCACACCAGATGGCCAGCCGGCCGTCCTCGTGGTGATCGTCGAGGAACATCACGAAGCACTTCTTGTCGCGGATGAAGAAGGCCGGGCCGCCGTGGCTGGGTCGCTCCGAGCTCTGCGGCAGCGCCAGGCAGGCCGACCGGAGCCGGGCCAGCTGCGCCTCGACGTCGGCGGCGGTGTAGTCGACGGCGTCCCTGGGAACCTGCGGTTGCACAGGCCTATTGTGCAGGCGTGGGCGCCATGGATGCACTGTTCGCCGGACTGGTCGACGACGCCGCGGTGTTCCCGCCCGGCAACGCGAGCGTGCCCGAGGCCGTACGCCGGCACCGGGAGCACCGCGCCGCCTGGTACGCCCCGCTGATCGGACCGCTGGTGGTACCGGACACGGAGCTGGCCCAGGTGTCCCGGGCCGCGACCGACTCCGCCGCCGGAGCCGACAGCCCGGCCCTGCGGGTCAGCGTGGTCATCAGCAGCGGTGCCGGCGGTCTGGTCGCCCTGGCCCGCCGCGACCTGCCCGGTCTCGAGATCGTCGCCGCGGAGGTCGCGCTGCGGGACCTCGACGACCTGCCCGGGAACGCGGGCCGGGTGGTGGCGGCCGCGGAGGAGCTCGATCTCGACGAGGTGTCCGTGTTCGTCGAGGTGCCGTACGGTCACGGCTGGATCGGCGCCGTCGAGGTGATCGAGGCCGCGAGCCTGTTCGGCAAGATCCGTACCGGGGGCCTGGAACCTGCCGCCTTCCCGACCGCCGACCAGCTCGCCCAGCAGCTGTCCGTGCTGATCGAGGCCGATCTGCCGTTCAAGGCCACCGCCGGTCTGCACCGGGCCTGGCCGAACCGCGTCACCGACGAGCGGGGCGACACCTTGCCCCAACACGGCTTCGTCACCCTGCTGATGGCCGTCGAGGCGTTGATCGACGGCGCCGGCACCGATGCCGCCGTCGACCTGCTGCAGATGGACGACCCCGGCCGGATCTTCACCGCGCTCCAGGGCTGGGACGAGCCCGCCGCAGCCCGGGTGCGCCGCCGGTTCCGCAGCTTCGGTTGCTGCGTGGTCACCGAGCCCGTCGCCGACCTGGTCGCCCTGGGTCTGGTGTCGGAGCCGCAGGATGCCCGATGAGCTGGTTCGAGGTGGCGCCCGGCGCATCCTTCGGGACCGAGGAGCTGCCGTACGGGATCTTCTCCACCGCGGACTCCCCGCGCCGGGTCGGTGTCGCGGTCGGCGACCGGGTGCTCGATCTGGCGGCGGTGGCCGAGGCGGCCGGGCAGGACGCCGAGGTGTTCGAGCAGCCCAGTCTCAATGCCCTGATGAGCCTCGGCCCGAGCGCGTGGGCGGAAGGCCGGCACCTGCTGCAGTCCCTGCTGGACGACCAGTCCGGCCGCGACGTGGTCGAGCCCCACCTGCTGCCCCTGGAGTCCGTGGCGATGCACCTCCCGATCGAGGTGGCCGACTATGTCGACTTCTACGCCAGCGAGCACCACGCCGCCAACGTCGGTGCCATCTTCCGTCCGGGCGGGCCGCCGCTGACGCCGAACTGGAAGCACCAGCCGATCGGCTACCACGGTCGGGCCGGCACGGTGGTGGCCAGCGGGACCCCGGTGATCCGACCGAACGGCCAGCGCAGGACCCCCGACGATGAGTCACCCACCTTCGGTCCGAGCCGCCGGCTGGACATCGAGGCCGAGCTCGGCTTCGTGGTCGGGGTGGGGTCGCGGCAGGGTTCGCCGGTCGGGGTGGACGCCTTCGCCGAGCACGTGTTCGGGGTCGTCGTCCTCAACGACTGGTCGGCGCGCGATCTGCAGGCCTGGGAGTACGTCCCCCTGGGTCCGTTCCTGGGCAAGAGCTTCGCCACCTCCATCTCGGCCTGGGTGCTGCCGCTCGCCGCGCTCGAGCCGGCCCGTCGCCCGTTGCCGCCGCAGGATCCACCGCTGCTGGACTACCTGCGCGGCGACCTCCGCGGTTACGCCATCGACGTCGAGGTCTGGCTGAACGGCTACCTGGTCAGCACCTGCCCGTACGCCGCCATGTACTACTCACCGGCCCAGATGGTCGCCCACCTGACCAGCAACGGGGCATCGCTGCGGACCGGGGACCTGCTGGGCTCGGGGACCATCTCCGGGCCGTCGCCCGACCAGCGCGGATCGCTGTTGGAGCTGACCTGGAACGGCTCACAACCGCTGCTGCTGGGCGCCGAGGAGCGGACGTTCCTGGCCGACGGGGACGAGGTCGTGCTCCGCGCGCACGCGCCGGGCGCAGAGGGCACGGTCATCTCGCTGGGTGAGGTGGTCGGCAGGATCGAACCGGCGCCGTAGATGTGGGTTCGTCACCGATGTCGGTGACAGATCCACAGCCAGGAGCTACCGGATCTTGACCACCTGTGTCTTCGCCGCCACGTCGTGCAGCGCCTGCCGTTTCGGGTTCCAGAGCGGCATCAAGACGTCGACGATCTTGACGACCAGGAGCACCGCCTGCACGTTCGGGACGGTCCAGATCAGGGCCCGGACGAGGCACGTG
>DATDAP010000387.1:0-2150 GCA_036525335.1 Microlunatus sp.
GCCCAACGGGTCGACGCCGGCACCATGCAGATCGGCTCGCTGACCGCCTTCCTCACCTATCTGATCCAGATCCTGATGTCGGTGATGATGGCCACGTTCTTGATGATGCTGCTCCCCCGCTCGATCGTCTGTGCCGAGCGGATCGGCGAGGTGCTCGACACAGACTCGTCGGTGGTGACGGCGGAGAACCCGGTCGTCAGGTTGCCGCAGGCCTCGGTCGTGGAGCTGGCGGACGCCGAGTTCACCTATCCCGGCGCGGAGTCGCCCGTGCTGCGGGGCATCTCCTTCACCGCCCGGGCGGGCCAGACGACCGCGGTGGTCGGTTCGACCGGTGCCGGCAAGACCACGCTGGTCTCGCTGCTGCCGCGCCTGTTCGACGCGACCGGCGGATCGGTCCTGGTCGATGGGGTGGACGTCCGCGAGATCGAGCCCGAGCTGCTGTGGAGCCGGATCGGCCTGGTGCCGCAGAAGCCCTTCCTGTTCTCCGGCACGGTGGCGTCCAACCTCCGGTACGGCAAGCCGGACGCGACGGAGGACGAGCTCTGGCACGCGCTGCGGATCGCGCAGGCCGAGGACTTCGTGAAGGCGATGGACGGGCAGCTGGACGCCACGATCGCCCAGGGCGGCGCCAACGTCTCCGGCGGCCAGCGACAACGACTGTCGATCGCCCGGGCGCTGGTCAAACGCCCGGAGATCTACGTGTTCGACGACTCGTTCTCCGCCCTCGACGTGTCCACCGATGCTCGGCTGCGAGCCGCGTTGCGAGCCGAGACCACCGGTGCCTGCGTGATCATCGTCGCACAGCGCGTGGCCACGATCCGCGACGCCGACAAGATCCTGGTCCTCGACGACGGCCGGCTGATCGGCAGCGGCAGCCATGACGAGCTGCTCGTCACCTGTCCCACCTACGCGGAGATCGTCGACTCCCAGCTGAGCGCAGAGGAGGCGGCGGCATGAGTGAACCCAACGGGCAGTTCCCGGGGCGCCCGAACAACGAGATCCCCGATCCGCTCACCGACTCCCCCACCCCGGGCGAGACCCTCGTACCGGCCGATGTGCTGGTGGGTGCCGACGACGAACCCGCCCCGCTGACCAAGGCGCCGGTGCGCCCCAAGTACGCACCACCGGCCGGGCCCCGGCCGCCCGGCTCCGCCATCGCGGTGGAGAAGTCGCTCAACTTCGGGCCGTCGCTGAAGCGGCTGCTCGGACACCTGGTGCCCGAGCGGGTGGTGATCATCTTCTCGATCGTGCTGGCGGTGGCCGGCATCGTGCTCAGCGTCATCGGCCCGAGGATCCTCGGCTGGGCCACCGACGTGATCTTCACCGGCTTCATCGGCAAGCAGCTGCCGGCCGGGGCCACCAAGGAGCAGGCGGTCGCCGCCCTCCGCGCCCAGGGCGACAACACGTTCGCCGACCTGGTGCAGCGCCTCGACGTCACCCCGGGGGTCGGTATCGACTTCAGCCTGCTCAGCGAGATCCTGCTGGTCGCGTTGGGCCTCTACGTGGTCAGCTCCTTGCTGCTGTGGTGGCAGGGCTACCTGCTGAACGCGGCGGTGCAGCGGTCCATCTACCGGATGCGCAACGAGGTGCAGGGCAAGATCAACCGCCTGCCGCTGTCCTACTTCGACCGCTCACCGCGCGGTGAGCTGTTGAGTCGGGTCACCAACGACATCGACAACATCTCCCAGGCCCTGCAGCAGACGCTGTCCCAGCTGCTCACGTCGCTGCTCACGGTGATCGGTGTGGTGATCATGATGTTCGTGGTCTCCCCGCTGCTGGCCCTGATCGCCCTGATCACCATCCCGATCTCGGTGCTGGTGACCGGCGTGATCGGGAAGCGGGCGCAGAAGCAGTTCGTGGCGCAGTGGCGGACCACCGGAGAGCTCAACGGCCACATCGAGGAGGCCTTCACGGGGCAGTCGCTGGTCAAAGTGTTCGGTCGGCGGGCCGAGGTGGAGGAGGTCTTCCGGCAGCGCAACCAGGGCCTCTACAGCTCCTCGTTCGCCGCCCAGTTCATCTCCGGCATGATCATGCCGACGATGATGTTCATCGGGAACCTGAACTACGTGATCATCGCGGTGGTCGGCGGGCTGCGGGTGGCCAGCGGCACCATGAACCTCGGCGACGTGCAGGCCTTCATCCAGTACACG
>DATDAP010000388.1:0-3840 GCA_036525335.1 Microlunatus sp.
TCGGATCTCGGCTGGGGTGGTGAGGGCCAGGGCGCGTTCCTTGATGGTGATGTCGGCGTGCAGGTAGGGCTCGGTGGACCGGATCCCGGCGTGGCCGAGCCAGAGCGCGATCACGGTGGTGTCGACGCCGGCGTGGAGCAGAGTCATCGCGCAGCTGTGCCGCAGGACGTGGGGGTGGAGCCGTTTGCCTCGCAGGCTCGGGCAGCGGTCGGCGGCGGTGGCGGCGTGGGTGTTGATCCGCAACGCGATCGCGTCGCGACTGAGACGGCGCCCTTGCCGGGTGCAGAACAGGGGCTGGTCGGGTTGTCCGGCCGTTTACGCGCCCACTTCTGCATGACTGCGGCGACGGGCGCGGTGAGGGGGACGGCTCGCTGTTTGCGGCCTTTGCCTTCGCAGCAGACGTTGGCGCCGACGCCGAGGGTCAGGTCCGCGCAGTTCAGTCCGATCAGCTCAGAAACACGTAGTCCGGTTTGGACGGCGAGGCTCATCAGGGCTTGATCGCGGCGGCCTTCCCAGCGGGTCAGGTCTGGCGCGGCGAGGAGTGCGTCGATCTCTGTCGCGGTCAGGAAGCTGACGATCCGTTTGTCGAACCGTTTCGGCGGGATCGCGAGCACCCGTTGGATCAGCAGCGCATGCTCGGGATGGTGCAGGGCCGCATAGGCGAACAGGGATCGGATCGCGGTGAGGCGAAGGTTCCTGGTCCGGATGCTGTTGCCTCGCACGGTTTCGAGCTGGTTCAAGAACGTGGTGATCATGCCGGCGTCCAGATCGGACCAGTCCAGGCTGGCGACGGTCTTGCCGGTCTGCTGGTGCACGAACCTGAGCAGCAGCTTGATGCTGTCGCGGTAGGCGGCGACCGTGCGGGGGCTGGCTTGGCGTTGCCGGGCCAGCCGGTCGGTGAAGAAGCCCTGCAACGTGGCCGCGACCTGGGTCATGGCCGTGTCACCGGGCGGTGGGCCTCTTGGCGGGCCGCGGCGAGGGCGAGCAGCTCAGGGGCGGCGGACAGATACCAGTAGGTGGAGGCGGGCTCACGATGCCCGAGATAGGTCGACAGGGACGGCATCTTGGCGGCGACGTTCTCCCCGGTGCGATACCAGCCGAGCAGGGTGGTGATGGCGAAGGTATGCCGCAGATCATGCAGCCTCGGCCGGCGCGGCGCGTGGGCGCCGACCTCGGCGTCGTCGACGAGGCGGCGGAAGGTGTCCTGGACGACGGCATACGAGAGTCGCTTCCCGGTCAGCGACACGAAGAAGCTGGGATCCAGCGGGTCCGGCTGGGCCTGGTCTCTCACCACGGCGTAGTCGCGGAGTGCCTGCCTGGTGGTCGGGTGCACCGGCACCAGCCGAGACTTCCCGAACTTCGATTCCCGGATCAGCAGCACCCCACGGTCCCAGTCGATGTCGGTGCAGTCGAGGTTGATCACCTCACCTATCCGCAGACCGGTGACCGCGAGAAGTCCGATCACGGTGACATAGGTCGCCGCGCGCAGCGGTGAGGAGATCGTCGCCTCAGCCCGCGTCAGGATGGCGGCCAGATCGGCGTCGGAGAAGACGAACGGTGCTCGCCACCGCGGCCCGGCCGGCATCAGCCCCAGTGGCGGGACCTCGGTCGCCGGATCGATTCCGGTCAGATAGCGGGCGAACCCGCGGATCGCGGTGAGTCGCCGCGGTCCGACCGTCGAGCGGCCGCCAGACCGTGGGGGTTGGACGCCGGGCTGCTGGGCCCATTCGACGGCTGCGGCGACGGTGATCGTGGTCTCCTGCTGGGCGTCGAGGAACGCAACGAACCCAGGCAGGATCCGGGCGGCGTCGGCGAGTTGATGTCCCAGCGAGCGGCGCAGCGCCAGGTAGTCGCGCAGCGACTGCTCCAAGATCGTCATGAGACGTTCCCGATCCAAGGCTTCGCGACCTCGCCGAGCACGGCGAGATCGACCTTGGCATAGACCGCGGTGGTGGCCAGGTCTTGGTGGCGCAGCACCTGGCTGATGGCGACCAGCCCGGCACCGTGCCGGAGCATGTCCGCGGCCAGGGAATGCCGCAGCCGGTGCGGCCCGACAACAGCCAGACCGGCCCGGTGGCAGGCTCGTTCGACCACGTCGCCGACGAGCTCGGCGCGGATCGGTCCAGTCGGTGCCCGGCAGGTCAAGAACACATGCGGGTCCGCGACCCGACCGCGGACCTCTCGCAGATACTCGACCAACGCCTCGCCGACCGGCCTCGGCAGAGGCAGCCGATCGTAGCGTTTCGCCTTGCCACGAACGACGATCTCGCCCGCACGCCAGTCCAGGTCAGCCAACTCCAGTCGGGCCACCTCGATCGAGCGGAGACCGAGCCGGGCCAACAACATGATCATGGCGAAGTCGCGGACACCGACCGGCACCGACTTGTCGCAGCAATCGAGCAGTCGCTGCACCGCTTCCGGGGTCACGGTCTGCGGGATGTTGGCCAGTCGCCACCCACCCACCGGCGGCACCGCAGTGCCCAACTGGGCGGGCGTGGCGCCCTCGAGATAGAGGAACCGCAACAGTGACCGCAGCTCGGCGACCCGTCCTTTCGCCGATCCCGCCGACACGCGAGCACACTCGCCGAGCAGGAACGTGTTCACCGCTGCACCGGTCAACAATGGTGGATCGAAACCCGTCTTGCTCATCGCGTGAAGGTGCAGGAAGCGCCGCGCGGTCCTTCGATAGCGCAGCACCGTCGCCTCAGCAAGACCACGATCGGTCACCATCCACCGCTGAAAGCGATCCAGCAGGCCGTCCAATGCCGTCGTCTGCTCCAGCGGGGCCGAGATGAGCGTGGACTCTCGCAAGAACCCCAGCAGCGGTCGCATGCCCCGAGGGCCGGGGCATCGGTGATCACCAGCCGCCCGGCGGGTAGCAGTGAATCTGTCCAACTGGCTCTCATCCAGGTCCGTGACCGCCAGGTTCTCGACCTCGAGCCAGCGACCGATCTGGCCCAGCAGCTTCAACATGTTCCGGACCGTGTCGGGGGAATACCCGCGCGTCAGCAGCCAGGCCTGATAGCCGTCAACCTGCGGCCCCAACCGGCCCGGTTTCCTCCGTGAACTCGCCACCACGATCGCCTCCTCGACGAGGAAGCCCAACGCCTCCCCACCGGGGCAGCGTCCACCGCACCGGCTGCGACTATGCCGAGGAGGTCAGCCGAGCAGCCAGGCTTTGCTGGGCCTGCTGACCCGCCACACCTCCAGTTGCTCGGCATAGTCACGGTGTCGGCATAGATCGATCTATGCGGATATCCGCATAGGTGGACGAACTCGGCTACCTCCCATTGCCGGCCGAGGCCGCCTCGGCGTTGTTCCAGGTCGTGTCCCAGCGCTACCTGAAGACCTCGATCGTGATCACCACGAACCGGCCCGTCGGATCCTGGGGCGACATCCTCGGCGACACCACCGTCGCCGCCGCCATGCTCGACCGGCTCCTCCACCGATCCGTGGTGATCAACACCAACGGAACGCAAAGCTGCAGTTGACGGTGACGCTGTCTCCGGGGATGGCTGTTCCCGGGTTGTATGTGCATCCTGATCATCGTCGCCGCCTGAGGCGGTCGCCAGTTCGGAGTGACCTAGATGTCTAGCGTTGAATACCGCTTGTCTACTGTTGATCGTCGCTGGTTGACCCAGACAATCGCGATTACTGAGGTGTCTGGAGGAGTGGGTCGTGAGCTTCAGCGACACGCGGCGTTCAATGCTAGACGCTGCTTCCGGCTTTGGATAGCGTTCGCGGTGGGAGGTGAGATGGATGAGCGAAGCCGACCGGCTGCGAGTGCTGGGCGAGTCGGGTCTGCTCCACCCGAACCCGGAGACCGTGGCTGCGCCGTTG
>DATDAP010000389.1:0-15409 GCA_036525335.1 Microlunatus sp.
CGGCGCTGCCGCTCATCGAGCTGGGGCAACAACACCGCGAACTTCGCCACGAGCACCTCGTCCAGACCCGTTGGTGGCATGCCCCAAACGTAGGACCGACAGCACGAAGCGGGCTGCTACGAAACCCCCTCCGTGCAACCCCTAATCTAAACGTTATTTACTTCCAGGCCCTAAGTCACCCTCGATTGACTGACGGCGTCAGTTCGGACCGGCACTGTGCGGACTCGCGGAGCAGTACCGGGGTGCAACCGGGTGGGGGCGGAGGGTAGCTAAGCTAGGAAAGAAACGAAGCTTGGATTGAAGACCGATGCCGCTGAACAGGAGGATCGAGGTCCAAGCGAGAGCGGTGAACCCGACGACGCTGGTGCTCCATGCATTGGTGGGTGCCCAGACCACGGCCACCCAGGCCGCGGTGTAGGCCGTGAACGCCAACGTGTGCACAACCAGCGCCGATGTGGTGCGGCGCGCACGCAGCGAGAGGGGCATCAGCAGAGGCGCGCCGAAGTCCCGCAGCACGGCCTCGCTCACCGACACCCACCCAGGGATGTCCGGTCCGGGGGTGCCCGGCGCCAGGGGCGGCGGGACCTGTGCGGCCAGCGCGAGATTAGGGACCAGCATGGGGACCAGCAAACAGAATCGGTTTTGCGACAGCCGCGCCCACATCCGGCGGTCCAAAGCGTTTTCCGAGAATCCTTCTCGTCCGGGGCGGGGTCGGTCCTGTCGAGGTTGACCGAGGAGGTGTGCTGATGCCGACGGTCGCCGGCGCGGCCCCAGGTGGGTCAGGTGTTGGCGAGGACGGTGTCGACCATCTGCTGGTGGAACAGATCGGGTTGTTCGAACAGGGGTCGGTGGCCGGAGGTGTCGAAGGTGATCCACTGCTTGGTGGGAGCGTCGAGAAGGTTGAACCACTGGGTGGCTGGGCCCAGCCGGCCAGGCGTTTCGTAGCGTCCTTCCATCAGGTAGACGGGGATGGCGAGGCGGGGGGGCGTCTTTGCGGAAGTTGATGTCCTGCAGTTGGGGGTAGAGCACGGTGAAGACGTCGAAGAACCCGGCCAAGGCGTGTGCCTGCTCCATCAGGGTGTACTCCTCGACGAGCAGGTTCTCGGAGAAGCCGCCGGCACCCTCTGAGTTGGTGGTGTGGTCGTAGGGATAGATGGCGCTGTTCGTCAGCGTCAACCACCTGCCAGGTTGTGGCATCGTCATTGCGGATTGACGGATGGGTTGTCGGCTTCGGTCGTGTCCTCGGTGAGCTCGATTCGGTCGTTAGCGGCGGCTTCGCGGTCGTTCCTGGCCTCGGATCGGTCTTGTGCGGCCGCCCGACGTTGTCCGTGACCGGGGTATGGGTCGTCCTGATTGAGGAAGGCTTCGAGGTCGGCCGCCCTGTCGCGGGTGGCGGAGATGACATCACGGGCGTCAGCGTCGTGGTCGCGTTGGCCAGCGTCTGCCAGGATCTTCTCTGTGTCGTGCTGACGGTTGGCTTGGTCGATCTCTCGAGCCTGTGTCCTGGTCTCGCGTGCGTCGAGCGCCGTTTCACGCTCGTCGGCGTCGCGGTCGCGTCGGTTGGCGTCGGCGGGGGTGCTCTCCACGGAAGTCATGTAACACCAAGGGCAGGTGATGCGCCATCGTCTCGATGCGTGCTCTTCTGTCGGGGAGCGCGACTCCGACCAGCTGCGGACGGTTCTCGCCCGCCGCCTGGCGGGACGGGTGTGGAGCACTTCGTAAGACACGACTCGAGCGACAGGGGTGGCTACCCACCGCACACATCAAAAGTAGCGTCAGTCGGAGCTGAGCGGTCATGACCAACGGCTGGCGACGGCGGCGGGAGGGCTGGCAAACCTGCGGGAACAGGTTCGGCGCAGTTGGGGTCGGCGATTGTGCCGTTTCGCCCGCAGCGGACCCAGCCGGGAGCGGCCGAGTCAACGCAGTCCGCCGGGTCCGATCGTGGCCCCACCCTCGGCGGCGCCTGGTCCACAGTCGGCGCCATCTATAGATCACGTATCGGGTGGTGGGTCGTGGGATCGCTGTGCGACTCAGCGGGGGCGTCGACAGTGACCGGGGTGGCTGGTGTGGATCACGACGTGTCCGCCGGTGCCGATCGGCGCGGCGACAAAGCCGCCCGCGTGCCGGTCATCGCGGCGTTCATAGCGGTGGGGGAGAACACGAGGGCTGCCGTGTTGTGCCGCGCAGCCGGTTCGACGTAGGCCCGCGTGATCTGAGGTCGCTGCTCTGCAGGTCGACCTCGCGACTGTGACCGCGGAGCCGGAGGCAGATTGGCTCGTGGACACCATCCGGCGGAGTATTCGAGCTAGGCGACCGGGAGGCCACAGCAGCGGAACTGATTCTGTACCCGTTCGATCAGCGCAGGAGACGGTGGCTGAGTGTTCTCGAGGGGATAGCTTCTGCCGAGCTCGTGCCACTTGTCGCGCCCGAGCTGGTGGAAGGGCAGCACCTCGACCCGCTGCACCGAGCCTCCCGATCCCAGATTCTGCAGGGAAGCGGCGTAGGCGGCGACCGCCTCGACGTTGTCGACGTCATCGGTCAGGTCAGGCACCAGCACGAACCGGATCCACATCGGCTTGTCCATGTCGGCCAGTCGGCGGCCGAAGTCGAGTGTCGGCTGCAGCTCCCGACCGGTCGTCTTCCGGTAGACGGCCGGCAGCCCGGACTTCACGTCCAGCAGCACCAGGGAGGTGTCGGCGAGCAGCTCTGCGGACGCTCGGCTGCCAAGGAAGCCCGAGGTGTCCAGGGCGGTGTGGATTCCCCGTTCGGCGCAGTGCCGGAAGATCCGGGCCACGAAGGCCGGCTGCAGCAGCGGCTCGCCGCCGGAGACCGTCACCCCACCTCCGGTCACGGACATGATCGTCGCGTAGCGGTCGATCAGCACGAGCACGTCGTCGAGCCTGGTGTCGCTGCCGTGGTTGATGTTCCAGGTGTCGGGGTTGTGGCAATACTGGCAGCGCAGGGCGCAGCCAGCGAGAAAGATGGTGAGTCGGGTGCCGGGGCCGTCCACGGCCGTGACGAGCTCCCAGGAGTGCACACTACCGAGCGTTCCGTCACGGACCGCGGCCAACCGTTCCGACCGTTCCGCGGGCGGTGCCGTGGTGGTCGGAAGACCCAGGTCGATGATCATCATTTTGCGTCCACTGTCGTTTTCGAGCCGATCACACGGCGCCGTGGAAGGTCCGCGACAGCACGTCCAGCTGCTGCTCGCGGGTCAGCCGGACAAAGTTCACCGCATAGCCCGAGACCCGGATCGTCAGCTGCGGAAAGTTCTCCGGATGGTCCATCGCCTCGAGCAGGGTGTCCCGGTTGAGCACGTTGACGTTCATGTGGAAGCCGTCGGAGATCACATACGCGTCCAGTAGCCCGACCAGGTTCCTCACCTGCTCGTCCTTGTCCCGGCCCAGACCGGACGGGACGACGGTGTTGGTCAGCGAGATCCCGTCCTGGGCCTGGTCGTAGGGCAGCTTGGCCACGCTCAGCGCGCTGGCCAGCATCCCGTGCCGATCGCGTCCGTTCATCGGGTTGGCGCCGGGTGCGAACGGCTCACCCTGCCGGCGTCCGTCGGGGGTGTTGCCGGTGGCCTTGCCATACACGACGTTGGAGGTGATCGTCAGCACCGACTGGGTGGGCCTCGCGTTGCGGTACGTGTGCTGCTGCAGCACCTTGGCCATGAACCGTCGCACGATGTCGGCGGCGATCTCGTCCACCCGGTCGTCGTCGTTGCCGAAGGTGGGGAAGTCGCCCTCGATGTCGTAGTCGACCACCAGGCCGTCCTCGGCTCGGATCGGTGTCACGGTGGCGTAACGGATGGCCGACAGCGAGTCGGCGACCACGCTCAGCCCGGCGATGCCGCAGGCCATGGTGCGCAGGATCTGGCTGTCGTGCAGGGCCATCTCGATCCGCTCGTACGCGTACTTGTCATGCATGTAGTGCACGCAGTTCAGGGCGTCCACATAGGTCTGGGCCAACCAGTCCATCAGCAAATCGAACTTCGCGAACACTTCGTCGTAGTCGAGTAGCTCGGCTGTGACGGGCTCGGACGGGGGAGCGACCTGGACGCCGGTGATCTCGTCCCGGCCGCCGTTGATGGCGTACAGCAGGGTCTTGGCCAGGTTCACCCGGGCGCCGAAGAACTGCATCTGCTTGCCGACGGTCATGGCCGACACGCAGCAGGCGATCGCTGCGTCGTCGCCGCACTGCTCGGTGATCAACGCGTCCGACTCGTACTGGATGGCGGAGGTGTCGATCGAGACCTGCGCGCAGAACCGCTTGAAGCCGACGGGCAGCCGGTCACTCCAGAACACGGTCAGGTTCGGCTCGGGGGCCGGGCCCAGGTTGTAGAGGGTCTGCAGCATCCGCAGCGACGTCTTGGTGACCAGGGTGCGGCCATCGGCCCCCATGCCTCCGATGGACTCGGTCACCCAGGTCGGGTCGCCGGAGAACAGGGCATCGTAGTCGGGGGTGCGCAGGAAGCGGACGATCCGGAGCTTGATGACCAGGTCGTCGATGAGCTCCTGAGCCTGCGCCTCGGTCAGTCGGCCCGTGGCCAGGTCCCGGTGCAGGAACACGTCCAGGAAGGTGGACGTCCGTCCCAGCGACATGGCCGCACCGTTCTGCTCCTTGACCGCCGCCAGGTACGCGAAGTAGAGCCACTGGACCGCCTCGCGCGCCGTGCCGGCCGGCCCGGAGATGTCGAACCCGTACGACGCCGCCATCGTCTTGAGCTCGTGCAGCGCCCGGATCTGCTCAGCCATCTCCTCCCGGTCGCGGATCACGTCCTCGGTGCTGCGTTGGGCGTCGAACTCGGCCCGGTCGAGGTGCTTGGCCGCGATCAGTGCGTCGACGCCGTAGAGGGCGACTCGCCGGTAGTCGCCGATGACCCGGCCGCGACCGTACGCGTCCGGCAGGCCGGTGATGATCTTGGACCGGCGGGCGGCCTTGACGGCGGGCTGGTAGACGTCGAACACCCCGGCGTTGTGGGTCTTCCGGTAGCTGGTGAAGATCTTCTTGAGGTCGGGATCGACCGGGTAGCCGTAGGTGGTGAGCGCGTCCTCGACCATCCGCCAGCCACCGTACGGCATGATCGCCCGCTTCAGCGGGGCGTCGGTCTGCAGACCGACGATGATCTCCCGGTCGACATCGATGTAGCCGGGGGCGTGCGCGGTGATGGTGGCCGGGGTGCGGGCGTCGATGTCGTAGACGCCCTTCTCCCGCTCGGCAGGGAACATCGCCGTCAGTCGCTGCCACAGGGCGGTTGTGCGCTCGGTGGGACCGGCCAGGAAGCCGGCGTCACCGGTGTACGGGGTGTAGTTGCGTTGGATGAAGTCCCGGACGTCGATCGCGTCCTGCCACGGACCGGGGGCGAAACCCTGCCAGGCGGTCGGAATGCCGGGCGTCGGATCGACGTCGGTCGGTGCGGTCTGCGTGACGGTGCTCATCTACGATCTCTCCGGTGGGTTCAGGTACTTCGAACGTACGGCTGCGGCGCTCGTCCGGCATGAGGCGAAGGTCCCGGTGCCGAGGTGATCTGAACCACGGTGGTCTGACCAGGTCAGATCAAGGGTGACCCGAGGTGCGCCGACAGATAACGCAGCTCACCGGTGAAGAATCGGGCGTAGGTCGAAGAGCCTTCGATCCCGGCGAAGCGGCGGAACGGCCGGCGGAACGGTCGAGGCACCATGGTGTCGATCAGCCCGGCCTTCCGGTCGTTGTCGGCTCGTAACGCAGCGAGGACGCGGCCGGTGATGTCCTCGGAGGCTTGGAGGAGTAGGCCCTCCGACAGCCGGGCCAGCAGGTCCGGGATCTGCGGCGCGGGGCGGAAGTCGGCGTACGCGAACATCCCGCCGGGTCGCAGCACTCGCGTGACCTCCGCGACGAAAGCGGCCATCGAGGGATAGCAGTGAGACGACTCCACGTTGACCACCACGTCGAAGGAGTGGTCCGGGAACGGCAGGGACGAGGCGGCACCTCGGACGAACCGGAGTCCCTCGACCCGGCGGTGTCGCCAGGCTCAGCTCGATCGAGCGCGCCGCGAGATCCACCCCGGTGACCGAGCGCGGGGACCGGTAGCGGGAGAGGTAGGAGGCGCCGCCGCCGCGCCCCGATCCGACCTCGAGGACGTCGCGACCGCTCAGTTCGGCACTCCCGATCACGTGGTCGTACAGCTGGATGCAAAGCCGGTCGGGTTCGTCGGCCCGATCGAGGGTCAGCGTCGGCGTTCCGGGCTCGGGGACGAAGCCGTAATTCATGAACGCCCACTCGGGCACGGGCAGCCCCTGGGCCATCACCTTGTAGCAGTCCGCCACGCCAGCTGGCGAACGGTGCGTAAAACCGTCGCGTCCATGCCGCACGGTACCGCTCCTCACGTCAGTGTCCGGCTGCCGCCGGCTGCCTGCCGTCGTCGAGAAAGACCTTGGCCGCGTCCCGGCTGATGCCGTAGTAGCTGGCCACCATCAGCTCCTTCATGTCGGCCAGCATCGGCATCCGCGGGTTGGCCGGTGCGCACTGATCCCGGTACGCGCCCATCGCCAGCTCGTCCAGCCGGCCGATGAAGTCGACCTCGCTGACACCTTGGGCGGCGAACGAGGCCGGGATCCCCACCCGGGCACGCAGGTCCTCCACCGCGCGGGCGTACGACTCCACCCCCTCCTCCGGGCTGGCGGCGGGCAGCCCGAGCATCGCGGCGATCTCGGCCAGCCTCTCGGGGGCGACGTAGTGCTCGTACTTGGGCCAGGCGTTCAGCTTGGTCGGTATGCTGCCGTTGTAGCGGATCACGGTGGGCAGCAGTGTCGCGTTGGTCCGGCCGTGCACGAGCTTGAACGTCGCCCCGATGGTGTGCGCCATCGCGTGCACGATGCCGAGGAACGCGTTGCCGAAGGCCATGCCGGCGATGGTGCCGGCGTTGTGCATCTTCTCCCGCGCCTTGGTGGTGGCCAGCGTGCCGGGCTCCCCGGTGACCGACTGCTCCAGGTTGGCAAAGATCAGCCGGATCGCGTGCAGGGCCATCCCGTCGGTGAAGTCGTTCGCGTACACCGACACGTACGCCTCGGTGGCATGGGTCAGCGCATCGAAGCCTGAGTCGGCCGCCAGCGAGGACGGCATGCCCGCGGTCAGCTCCGGATCGATGATCGCCACCGTGGGCGTCAGGGCGTAGTCGGCCAACGGGTACTTGGTGCCGGTGGCCGGGTCGGTGATCACGGCGAACGGGGTCACCTCCGCGCCGGTGCCGGAGGTCGTCGGGATGCAGACGAGCTGGGCCAGGGTGCCCAGTGTCGGGAAGGTGAAAGCTCGCTTGCGGATGTCGAAGAACTTCTCCTTCAGGTCGGCGAAGATCACATCCGGGTGCTCGTACAGCAGCCACATCACCTTGGCGGCGTCCATCGGCGACCCACCACCGAGGGCGATGATGGTGTCCGGCCGGAAAGCGCGCATCTGCTCGGCCCCGGTGGTCACGGTGCCGACGGTCGGCTCGGGCTCGACCGAGTCGATGATCTGCAGGGCCACCTTCTCGGCACGTCGGGACAGAGCGTCGATGATCTTGTCGGCCACCCCCAACCGGGTCATGGTCGCATCGGTCACGATCGTCACCCGGTGCACGTCCGGCAGGTCGATCAGATACCGGATCGCGTTCGGCTCGAAGAAGGTCTTGCCCGGTACCTTGAACCACTGCAGGTTGTTGTTGCGCCGCCCGATCCGCTTGACGTTGATCAGGTTCACAGCGGACACGTTGCCGGAGACGGAGTTGTGCCCGTACGAGCCGCAGCTCAACGTCAGAGACGGCAGGAACGCGTTGTAGACATCACCGATGCCGCCCAGTGAGGCGGGGGAGTCACGGATGATCCGGACGGCCTTCACCCGGGTGCCGAACTCGACCGCCAGCCGCTCGTCGGCGGTGTGGATGGCCGCACTGTGGCCCAGCCCGTCCAGCTCCACCATCTGCTCGGCCAGGGTGATCCCGTGATCCGTGTCCTCCGCCCGGAGCACGGCCAGCACCGGGCACAGCTTCTCCCGCGTCAGGGGCTCGTGCCGACCGACCGAACCGACCTCGACCAGCAGGATCGAGGTGTCCTCCGGCACGGAGAAGCCTGCGCGGGCAGCGAGCCAACCCGGTGACTGCCCGACGATCTCGGCGTTCAGGGCGGCACCGCCGCAGTTCTCGCCGTGGGCGGTGACACCGAACACCAGCTGCTCCAGGGCGGCCTTCTCCTCAGCATTGCAGCGGTGGGCGTGCAACCGGGTGAACTCGGCCATGGCCTGCTCGTAGATCTCGGTGTCGAGGATGGCGGCCTGCTCGGAGGCGCAGACCATCCCGTTGTCGAAGGACTTCGACAGGACCAGGTCGTTGATCGCCCGCGGCAGGTTCGCGGTTTTCTCCACGTACGCGGGCACGTTGCCGGCGCCCACCCCGAGGGCGGGTTTGCCGCAGGAGTAGGCGGCCCGCACCATGGCGTTGCCGCCGGTGGCCAGGATGGTGGCGACGTCGGCGTGGTTCATCAGCTCGCTGGTGGCCCCGATGGAGGGGTGCTCGATCCACTGGATGCAGTGCTGCGGCGCTCCGGCCGCCACCGCTGCGTCCCGAACGACCCGGGCGGCCTGCGCCGAGCACTGTTGCGCGGCGGGATGGAAGCCGAACACGATCGGGTTCCGCGTCTTCAGAGCCAACAGGCTCTTGAAGATCGTCGTGGAGGTGGGGTTGGTGACCGGAGTGACGCCGGCGATGACCCCGACCGGCTCGGCGATCTCGGTGATCCCGGTCAGCTCGTCACGGGAGATCACCCCGACGGTCCGCAGCCCCTTCATCGAGTGCGTGACGTGCTCGCAGGCGAAGATGTTCTTGACGGCCTTGTCCTCGAACAGACCACGCCCGGTCTCGGCCACGGCGGCCTGGGCGAGCTGGCCGTGTTGGTCGAGGGCGGCGACCGCGGACTTCGCGACGATGTGGTCCACCTCGTCCTGTGAGAGCTGTGAGTAGGCGCCGAGGGCCTCAACGCCACGAGCAACCAGGGTCTCAACCTCCGAACAGGGGTGCGCGTGGTCGTCGCCGATGTCGGATTCGCAGCCTCCGTTCGTCGTGACCCGGGTCGGGACAAGGAGGGTGGGCACGGACACGAGCGTCTCTTTCCTGGCCGGATCCGACGAGTATCAGATCTCGGCTTCAACGCTAGAACCCGGGACGAGCGTCTACATGTGCCAAAGGTCCCACCGGACTGTTCCGACGGTCACGCTGGGAATGGACACGACGCTTGCAAGTGGCTACCACCGGATGTGCGATCGCGATCGCCATCGCGGCCCCGGATCCGTCGGCGTCGCCGCCAGTAGCGGTACCGCCGCCTCGATCGTCGCGGGCGCTCCGTGACTTGGCCCGAAGACCAGTTCAATGCCGGTCATCGATCGAATCCGTTGGACCAGATAGTCGAGGCCTACCGTTACGTGGAGACCAGCCAGGAGGTCGGCTACGTCGACCGTTCGATTGGCCTTGCGGGGTCGTACGAGCCGTATGCCACCCCCACGTCAGGCGTCCGCACCCGAGTCGGCCAATGAGCACGATGCCGTTCTGATAGCTGACGGCGTAGTGCTGTCCAGACATAGTGCTGTCCAGACTGCCGGGGGGAGGTGCTTGGCGCCGAGTGGGGCCGGATGGATGTTCCTTCCCGGACGCTGAGGAGATCCATAGGTGGGTGCTGGCCATGTGCTCGGGCTCGGCCGAAGGATCGCGCCAGCAACAGGTGACCATCGCGGGTGCGGGTAGGACCAAAGACCCGTGTCACACCGGCGCCGGCGCACGAGTATGGGATCAAGGTCGAGACAAAGGGGTGGTCCGTGGATTGGTTGCTCGTCTCCATCATCGCGGTGATCGCCCTGGCCCTGTTGTTCGACTTCACCAACGGGTTCCATGACGCGGCCAACTCGGTCGCCACGGTGGTCGCCACCCGTGCTCTGCCCGCCCGGTGGGCGCCCTGGTTCTCCGCGTTCTTCAACTTCTCCGCCTTCTTCATCGTCGGCACTGCGGTCGCCAACACCGTGGCCAAGGTGGTTCACCATGACCAGGAGGGAGTGGCTGTGGTCTTTGCCGCCCTCATCGCCGCGATCACTTGGAACTACATCACCTGGTTCATCGGCATGCCGTCGTCGTCCAGTCACGCGATCATCGGCGGTTTGGTCGGCGCCGGGCTGGCGGCCGGTGGTGCCGCGGCGATCAACTGGGGGGTCGTGCGGACGGCTGTGGTTGCCATCGTCCTCTCCCCGGTGGTGGCATTCACTATTTCGTTCGTGGCCATGGCGATCTTGGCCCGGATCCAACGTCGCCTGCACCTGCCCGAGGAGGCTAAGGCGTTCCGCGGTCTCCAGCTGGTCTCCGCAGCGGCTGTCTCCTTCGGTCACGGCGCCAACGACGCACAGAAGACGATGGGCATCATGGCGGCGCTGCTGTACGCAGGCGGGTACATCGCGCTCCGTCCCGACGGCACCCTCGAGATCGACTGGTGGATCCCGCTGCTGGCCTACTCCGCCATTGCTGCCGGCACCATCTGGGGCGGCTGGAAGATCATCGAGACGATGGGTCTGCGGATCACCACGCTGCGACCCAGCTCGGGCCTCGCCGCCAACATCGGCGCAGTGACGGCGATCTTCGGCGCAACCGGGATGGGCGTGCCGATCTCCACCACCCACGCCGCCGCATCCTCGGTGGCCGGGTCCGGAGTCGCCTCGGGTCAAGGCGTGAACGTCAGAGTGGTCGGCGAGATGGTGCTGGCCTGGGTGGTCACCATCCCCGCCACCCTGGTGCTCGGCTGGGTCATGTTCGAGCTGACCCAGCTGCCCGGAATGGCGGCCGTGGTGGCGATCGGGGCGGTGCTGTTCGTGCTCTTCGGCTGGATCGCCTGGGCGATGTCGAAGGCCCTGCGGGCGTCCGACGTGGCTGCCGAGGTGCCCGCTGAGGCCGACCTGCGGCAGCCGGTGTCGGCGGTCCCGCAGATCGAGGGTCACGGGACCCTCGAGTGAGCGGCGGGACGGCCGCTTCGCGCCGGACTCGTCATGTCCTCCCGATCCTGGACTGGCTGCCGCGTTACGATCGCCGGCGGCTGCGGCCGGATCTGCTGGCCGGCTGTGTGGTCGCCGCCCTGGCCGTCCCGCAGGCGCTGGGTTATGCGGCCATCGCTGGCGTGCCGGTCGAGGTCGGGCTGTACGCGGTCCCGGTCGCTCTGGTCGCTTATGTGATCTTCGGTACCTCCCGCCAGCTCGTGATCGGTCCCGTGTCGACGGTGGCGGTCATGTCGGGAGCGCTGGTGACGGCGCTCCATCCCGCCGATGCGGCCGAAGCCGTGCTGTTCACCTCGGCCGCCGCCCTTTGGGCCGGAATCATCCTGCTCGTCGCTGCACGTCTGCGGATCGGTTGGGTCGCGGAGTTCCTGTCGAAACCGATCGTCACCGGTTTCGTGATGGGCCTGACCCTGCTGGTCATCCTCGGTGAGCTGCCCAGCCTGCTCGGTATCCAGATCGGACCCCGCGATGTGGTCGGCCGGATCGGCGCCTTGATCGCCGACCGTGGTCAGGCCGATCTGCTGACCGCGGCCGTCGCTGCGGGCGCCCTGGCCATCTTGTTCGTCGGATCCCGGCTGGTGCCCCGACTGCCCTGGTCGCTGATGGTGCTGACCGCAGGTTTGGTGGCGTCTCGCGTCTTCGACCTCGGAGCCCGCGGCGTGCCGGTCGTCGGGTTCGTCCCAGGCGGTCTTCCGCACCCTCACCTCCCGCTGGTACCCCTCGACCGGCTCATCGATGTCGCTGTCGCTGGTGCGGCGCTGGCGTTCGTCGGGCTCGCCGAGGGATTGAGCGCCGCCCGGTTGTACGCCGTCCGCCGCGACTACCAGATCCGTACCGACCAGGAGCTGTTCGCCGCGGGCACCAGCAACCTTGCCTCCAGCCTGCTGGGCGGTCTCGCCGTGGCCGGCAGCCTGTCGAAGACCGCCGCGGCTGACCAGGCCGGTGGCCGCAGCCAAATTGCCGGACTGGCCGCGGCGGCGCTGTCCCTGTTGGCCATCCTGTTCTTGGCGCCGACCCTCGCGCTGCTGCCGAAAGCTGTGCTGAGCGCGATCGTGGTGCACGCCGTGTGGGGGCTGATCGACCTACCGGCCATGCGGCGCTACCGCAGTTCCCGTCGCATTGACCTTCTGTCTGCCCTGGTGGCCGTCATCGGGGTGCTGGTGGCGGGGCCGCTGATCGGTCTCTTGGTAGCGGTCGGCTGTGCCATCCTCGGGCTCGTCTACCGCTCCAGTCGCGTCACCGTTGACGTGATGGGCAAGGTGCCCGGCGAGAAGGCCGCATGGGGGGCGCTGGAGAATCACGCCGAACGGGTCACCCTGCCCGGTGTCATTGTCCTGCGCGTGAACGAGTCGCTGTTCTGGGTGAATGCGGCACGGGTCAAGGAGCGGGTCCTGGAGATCGCCGACGACTACCCCGACACCCAGGTGATCATCCTCGACCTGGAAAGCACCGACCAGCTGGAGATCACCAGCGCCGACATGCTCGCGATGCTCCTGGAACGACTGCGGGTGCGCGGAATCGACCTCTACCTGGTGCGGGTGCGGTTCCACGTCCGGACTGTGCTCGCCAACACCGGGATGCGGGCGACCCTCGGCGAGGACCACCTGTGGCACAGCATCTCCCAGGGAGTCCGGGCCGCCCGCGCGGCGCACGGCCTGAAACCCCCGAAGCCCGATCATGCAGCGCTTCCGATCCTAGGCATTGGGCGCGTGCCGTCCGCCGACGAAGCAGGGGTCGAGTCAGAGATTGTGATTCCGCGTTCGATGGACCTGCGGCCCGAGGACCTGGCCGCGGAGCCGGACACCTCGGTACAAGACATCGGCGGCGGGCACGAGACCTAGCCCAGTGCCACGCGTCCGGGTCAGGGTGCGCCTGCACCCGGCTCCCCGCATGGCGGGATCTGCACTGTCCAGAGACCTTCCCGTGAACGGTGAGTGGGGCCCACCTCTGTCCGTGTTGGCGGGTCTGGCCGGTCAGCCGACCAGTCGGGAGCCGTAGGCGGCAATCTGCGTTCGTCGCTGCATGCCAAGCTTGTTCAGCAGCCCTGACACGTAGTGCTTGACGGTCTTCTCGGGTAGGGGAGGCGCTCGCCGATTTGCCGGTTGGTCAGTCCTTCCGTGATGAGCATGAGAATCTCATGCTCCCGCGGGCTGAGCTCATCGGCTGCCGGGTGCCTGCTGGCTGAGGAACCAGGCTCCCGTAGTCGCTGCAGAAGTCGTTCTGTCAAGGAGTGGTCGATCAATGATCTTCAGCGGCGATCTGCTCGATCGCATCGGTGAGGGATGAGCCCCGGATCTCCTTCAACAGGTATCCAGACGCGCCGGTCATGACCGCAGCGAACAGGGCTTCGTCGTCGTCGAACGAGGTGAGCATGAGGCATCGAGTTCGCGGTGCGAGACTGCGGATATCGCGGCAGACGTCAACACGGGACCCATCGGGCAGCCGGACGTCGAGCAGGGCGACGTCGGCGTTCACGACAGGGATCCGATGCAGTGCGTCGAGAGCCGAACTCGCCTCGCCGACCACCAGCATGCGCGGGTGCGCCTGGAGGAGGTCAGTCAGGCCACGTCGCACGATCTCGTGATCGTCGAGAATGAAGACCCTGATGCAGTCGTCGTCGGTGTCGGCGCGGATCATCGTCGGCTCCTACTGGTCGACCGGTGGGCGTCGGTGCCGAGGATGACGGACATCGCCATGTGATCGTAGACCGGTCTCGACCGGTCCAGCCGGGGGGAGAGTGGGGGATGGATCCTGGTCGATCATGCCGCGGCGGCCGGTTGGGCTGTCGAACATCGTCGATGCCGTAGGTGGGTCGGAGTGATGAGGAAGTAGCGCGCCCGCACGCCATCGGGCCAGCGTTCCAGGGCCGAGACCGCGTCGAGATCGACTGCCTGGTCATCCACCGCGTGGCTGCGGCCGGTGATGACGGCATTTGCGTCGAAGCCGTCAGCGGAGACCAAGGTCAACGCGACGGGTGCGTCGGAGAGGTAGTTCGCGGCCACGTTGAACTCCGGGAGGCGAATGGTGAAGCCTCCGCCGGTGCGGTGACAGTCGACGATGAGCGAGCGGCGGCCGTGTCCCGTCGGGTACACGAGACGCCATTCGAGCGGCGCGGGTACGGCCGATTTCTCAACCGGCAAGAGAGGGGGACCAGACCTGCGATGAGCGATAGGCATGAGTACGTCCTCGATTCCTTTGGTTCCATCATCATCATGTGTTGACCCGATCCCAGACGACCGGCGAAAGGTCATCGGCTTGTGGGGCCAAGGTCCTGGAGGCTTCTGGGCACTCGATGCGTCACTGACGGCGCTAGTACTACAGGGCTAGATCATTAGCCTCCGTCTTTCATTAGG
This sequence comes from Microlunatus sp., assembly GCA_036525335.1. GTDB lineage: Bacteria > Actinomycetota > Actinomycetes > Propionibacteriales > Propionibacteriaceae > Microlunatus. The sequence continues at coordinate 14,394 of DATDAP010000389.1, forward strand.
CTGGAAATGATCATGGTTTGTGGCATTCTGGCTCGGGTGTTGATCTTGAGGTGGGAGGAGGGCGTGCTGATCGGCCGGCCTGGTGTCCGGTTCTCCTGAGGTCCTCGGGTTGTGGATGGGTCAGCGGCTCGGCTGCCGGTCAGATGATGAGGGGCTGGCGGATCTCGTCGAGCCGGGTGAACGCGGCGGCGAGCTCGCCGGCCCAGGGCCAGGTGGTGTCGATTCTGATTCGGACCTTGCGTTGGCCGCGGACGATCCGGGCGGCGGTGTGCAGCAGGCGATAGCGCAGCTTCTTGACCTCGACCTGGCCGAGCACGCCGGCGAGGAGGATGGTCTGGGTCCAGGCGATCAGGTCGGCGGCGGTGAGCGCCAGTTGCAGCCACACCTGGTTGATGGCGAACTCACGGGACGGGAAGCGGCCCATCCCGGTCTGTTTGATCGCTTTGACCCGGTCCTCGACATGAGCGTGGGCGCGGTGTCGGGCCTCGAGAAACGCAAGCTGTCCGTGGTCGGTGTCGGTGGCCACGCATTGGTAGCGCCAGCCGTCGTGGGCTTCGAACAGGCTGATCTGGGCGCTGGGATGGGGCCGTTCGCGGCGGACCAGGACCCGCATCCCCTCCGGCCAACCCGCCGGGGTGAGACCGGGCAGCAGCCCGGTCAGCTCCGCGACCGAGGCGACCGGCAGCCCTGTCTGGTCGACCGGGCGGGGCTGTCCGGTCGCGTCGACCGCGGTGACCCACACCGTCTCGGGCAGGACCGCGATCGCGTCTTTGACCTGGTGGGAGACGGTGAACCCGACCGAGAACGACACATCCAGACCCTGCTCGTCGCGAAGACCACGGAGGTGGTTCAGCCATTCCTTGGTGGCGCCGGCTCCGTCGCTGCGGACCAGGATCGGATGACCGTGCCGGTCGGCGTCGGGGATCTGGGCGAGTGCCTCGTCGGTGACGGCGATGTGGTCGGCGCGGTGTTGGAGCCGGCGTTCCCCGGCCGCAGCATCCCGGCCAGGGCTTCGT
>DATDAP010000390.1:0-5751 GCA_036525335.1 Microlunatus sp.
CGCATCGGCCGTTCCGCTGTCCGACAGCGGCACCAGCACCTGCAGTGCCGGGTCGTAGGTGCCGCTGAACCGGACCGACAGGCCGTACCCCTCGGTCACCCGGGTGGCGGCGGGAGCCACCGACGCCAACGGGATCGGCGGTTGTGCGGCTCGGGCCGCGGAGGCCGCCGCGCCCTGCTCGGTGTACACCCGCAGCTGCCAGAGGCCGAGCACGGCCATCCCGCCAGCGATCACGCAGCCGAGCACGACGATGCTGATCTGCTTGAGCAGGGTCATCGCGGGCCGCGCCGGACCACGGTCGGCCCGCGCAGCACCACGACCGACACAGCCATCACCCGACGGGCTCGACCGGCACACGCCCACCACGACGAGCAGCGACCCGGACCAGGTCGGCGCACATCTTGCCCAGGCTCCAGCCGGCGGCCTCGACCGCCAGCGGCACGGCCGACGTCTCGGTCATCCCCGGAGCGACGTTCACCTCGAGGAAGGTCGGCCGGCCGTCGGGGCTGATGATCAGGTCGGTCCGCGACAGGTCCCGCAGACCCAGCACGTCATGCACGGTGAGTGCCAGCCTCGCGCACGCCTCCGCCAACGACTCCTCGATCTCGGCCGGGCAGAGGAACCGGGTCGCGCCGGCGGTGTAGCGGGAGGTGTAGTCGTAGACCCCGGACTCGGGCCGGATCTCCACCGCGGGCAGCGCGGCCGGTCCCTCGCCACGATCAGCCACGGTGACGGTCACCTCGGTGCCCTCGATGAACTCCTCGATCACCGCCACCGGTCCGTACGCGTACGCGCCCACCATCGCCGAGGGCAGCTCCTGGGGCCGGCTGACCTTGCTGGCTCCCAGCGCCGATCCGCCCCGAGACGGCTTCACCATCATCGGGAAGCCGATCTGGTCGGCCAGCGACGCCATCAGCGCCTGCGCACCGAGCTCCCGGAAGATCTCGTGCGGGAGGGCGATCTGGGTGGGCGTGGCGATGCCGGCCTCGGCCACCACCGTGGTGGCGATCGACTTGTCGAAGGCGACCCGGCAGGCCGAGCCGATCGAGCCGACGAAAGGGACACCCAACAACGACAGCACCTCTCGCAGGGCGCCGTCCTCACCGGCCTCGCCGTGCAGCACCGGGAAGACGACAGCACCGGGCAGGGAGCCCAACAACGGGACCAGGGACGAGTCGACGTCGGACTCCACCACCTCGACCCCCCGGGACCGCAGGGCCATGGCCACTCGGCGGCCGGAGCGCAGCGACACGTCACGCTCGTGGGAGAGACCGCCGGACAGCACCACGACCGTCTCGGCGCTGCTGTCGGGAAGGGCGCTCACGGGGTTGGACTCTCCTGGGTTCGGGTGGGTACCGCTCATCGCTGGTTCGCCCCCGGCGACTCGTACAGCCGGTCGCCCCGGGGGCCGGGACCGTCGACCGCGGTGCCGAACGTCACCAGCACGTCGGCCTCGTACTGCATCACCTCGCCCAGTCGGCGGGTGCCCTCGATGATCCGCTCGGGAGTCGGGAAGCAGTAGGACAGCCGCAGGTGCCGACTGCCGAGCCCGTCGGCGTAGAAGCCGGTGCCGGGCACGTACGCCACCCGGGCCGTCACCGCTCGCGGCAACATGGCGTGCGAATCCAGACCCGGGGGGAGGGTGAGCCAGACGAAGAAACCGCCGGCGGGCACCGTCCAGGACGTGCCGACCGGCATGTGGTCGGCCAACCCGGCCAGCATGGCGTCGCGGCGCTCCCGATACATCTCGCGGAAGATCTTGATCTGGCCACGCCAGTCGTGGTTGTGCAGGTAGGACGCCACGGCGTACTGGGAGAACGTCGGCGGGCACAGCGTTGCCGACTCCTGGGCCAGCACCAGCTTCTCCCGGACGGCGTGCGGCGCCAGCACCCAGCCGACCCGGAACCCGGGCGCGAACGTCTTGGAGAAGGACCCCAGGTAGACCACGCGCTCGGCGTCCATCGACCGCATCGCCGGCACCGGGTCACCGTCGAAGCCGAGCAGGCCGTACGGGTTGTCCTCCACCACCAGCAGATCGGCCTGCTGAGCGATCTCCAGCACCCGGGTGCGACGCTCGAGGGTCTGCGAGACGCCGGCCGGGTTGTGGAAGTTGGGGATCGTGTAGAGGAACTTGGCCTTCTTGCCGGCCGCCCGCAGCGCGGCCACCGCCTCACCGAGCGCCTCCGGGTCGAGACCGTGCTCGTCCATGGCGACGTGCACGACCTCGCACTGGTAGGCCCGGAACACCCCGAGGGCGCCGACATAGCTGGGCGCCTCGCAGAGCACCACGTCCCCGGGGTCGCAGAAGAGCCGGGTGACCAGGTCGAGACCCTGCTGAGAGCCGACCGTGACCGTGACGTCGTCCGGGTGGGCGGTGATGCCTTCGAGCTTCATCACCTCGCAGATCGCCTCGCGCAGCACGGGTTCGCCCTGGCCGGAGCCGTACTGCATGGCCCGCCGGCCGTCGCTCACCACCAGATCGTGCAGGGCGTTGCCGACCACGTCGAGCGGCAGGTCGGAGATGTTGGGCATCCCGCCGGCCAGCGAGACCACCTCGGGCCGGTTGGCCACGGCGAACAGGGCTCGGATCACCGAGGCCGTCATCCCGTGCGTGCGGGCGGCGTACCGGTCCACGTAGCTGTCCAGGCGGGTGTCGCGCCGCTGGAGCCGCTCCAGACCCGCGGTGTACACCGCGGCCGACTCGCCGACGGCGGCGCGGGAGAGAACGCCCGCGTCCGGCGACGCGTCTCCTCCGCGACTCAGCTCGGGCTCGTGGTCACTCACCCCCCAAGGGTGCCTCATCCCCGGAGGAGACGCATGTGGTGACCGCTGGTCGGCCGACCTACGATGTGGGGCATGCGTGCGAGCGCGGTCCCCTCGTTGTCAGACTCTGCGGTAGGTGCCCAGGCCTCTCGGCTTCCCCGACCGGTCGTCTGGCTGCTCTGGCTGCTCGCCGCCCTGGCCGGCAGCGTGGTGCTCGGGTTCCTGGCCGGCCTGGCCCGCCCGCGGGAGCCCGATCCATGGGCGTCGATCCCGTCACCGGACCCGCCGCCCCCTGACGACCCGGCCAACGCCGACCAGGGCTCGACGACGCCGCCGACCCCGAACCCCTCTGCTGCCGAGGATGGTTGACGATGTCTCGTCGCCTGCGCCCGATGACCGTGGCCGATCTGGCCCTGCTGCCCGATCCGTGTGGTCGCTGCACGTTCTGGGAGGTGAGCCTGCTCGACCTGGCCGCCCCTGATCTGCACCGCAACCGGGCCGAGGTGAAACGCGAGTGGGCCGAGGCGGTGACTCGACGCTGGGGCTACTGCGGCGTGATCGCCGTCGACGGCGACGAGCTGCTCGGCTACGTCACGATGGCACCGGCGGGGCTGGTGCCACGACTCAGCGCCCTGGCCAGCACCCCGGCCAATCCCGACGCGGCCCTGTTGCTGAGCACCCGGATCGAGGAGCCCTACCGGGGTCGCGGACTCGGCCGACAGCTCGTGCAGTCGGCGGCCGGACTGATGGTCCGCCGTGACATCCGCGCGATCGAGGCGGTCGGCAGCTACCGCGAGGGGCCGTCCTGCATCGCACCGGCCGGCTTCCTGCTGCGAGTCGGGTTCTCGGTGATCCGGCAGCACCCCGTCACCCCGCGTCTACGGATGGATCTCCAGGCCACCGCCCGCTGGCTGCCCGATCTCGGCGCGGCCTGGAACCGGTTGACCGGGCTGATGCCCCAGCCGGCCCCAGGGCCCGAGCCGGCGCACCGGCAGACCGGTGCCGGGTCGGTCAGTAGTGCTGGCTCGATCAGGGGTGCCGGGTCGGTCAGTGGTGCGGGCTCGACACCGTGAAGGACCAGGCGGGCTTCGGCCCCAGCACCGTGGAGGCGAACGGATGAGCGAGGCGATCCGCCGGGTCAGCTTGGAACGCACCAGCCACGGGCGGTTGCTCGCCCGCAACGAGCGCGGCGCGACGATGGCCGTCGGGATGGGGGAGGACAGTGACTTCACCCCGGTCGAGCTGCTGCTGGTGGCGATCGCCGGCTGTACGGCGATCGACGTGGACCTGATCACCGGCAAGCGGAGCGCGCCCGAGGAGTTCGCGGTCGACGCCTCGGGGGTGAAGATCCGCGATCAGCACGGCATCCGGATGGTCGACCTGGCGGTCGACTTCCAGGTCCGGTTCCCCGACACCGACGGTGGCCGGGCCGCCGAGGCGGTGCTCGAGCGGGCGATCGCCGCCTCGCACGACCGGATCTGCACCGTGACCCGCACGGTCGAGGTCGGCAGCCCGGTGACCACCTCGCTGCGAGGCAGCCGGGTCGCCGGCCCTCAGCCGGAGCCGGTCGCCGACTGACCCGCCGACCTCGGCAACCGGGTGGTGGAGCCGCGGGGGACGCGATTGACTGACCCGGTGACCACCGCACACCGCCATCGCCCAGCGCCGGTCCTGACCGACGTCACCGACGAGACCGGCAAGGACTTCCTGGCCGCCGTGGCCCGTGGCTTCCACGACGAGCTGAACGACCAGCACTGGGACTTCGATCGCCGGCTGTTCGAGTTCGACCGGTGCTTCGGTTTCACCGCCGGCGACCGCTGGGTCGCGTCCTGTGGGGCCTTCACCCGGACCATGACGACGCCCGGTGGCTCGGTGCCCATCGGGGCCGTCACCATCGTCACGGTCGCCCCCACTCATCGACGCCAGGGCCTGCTGACGGTCATGATGCGCCATCAGCTCGCCGACCTGCACCGTCGTAAGGAGCCGGTGGCGCTGCTGTGGGCGTCGGAGTCGGCGATCTACGGTCGGTTCGGCTACGGCAGTGCCGTGCCCCGGCTGTGGGTGAGCGGGCAGACCGCCTCGACGGCCTTCCTGCCCTCGGTGGATCTCGGCGAGGGTTGGGTCGAGGAGGTGAGTAAGGAGGAGTACGGCAGCGTCGTCCCCGCCCTCCACGCACACCTGCTCCCCGAGCGTCCGGGGGCGCTGGATCGACCCGCGGTGTTCTGGGAGCGGGAGCTGCTCGATCGGCCGGAGGACCGCAAGGGCGCGGCCCCGGTGCGCTATGCCCTGCACTACAGCGGCACCGGGGAGCTCGACGGCTACGCCAGGTTCAAGGTCTCGGCGCCGTGGAGCGGTGATCTTCCCGACGGGGAGGTCCAGATCGAGGAGATCGATGCCGTCGATGCGCAGGCCCAGGCCAGTCTCTGGCGGTTCCTCTTCGACCTCGACCTGGTCAGACGGTTCACGTCGTACGGTGTCGCGGTCGACGAGCCCCTGCGCCACCTGCTGGCGAACCCGCGGATCGTGACGACCACGCTGACCGACAGCACGTACGTCCGGATCGTCGACCTGCCGAAGGCGCTGGCCAACCGCCGGTACGGGGCTGACCTGGACGTGGTCGTGCAGGTCGACGACCACCTGCTGGAGCACAACCACGGCACCTTCCGGCTCCAGGCCGAGGCCGGCGGGGAAGGTGCCCGGGTGACCAAGGCGGGGAGGCGCCGACCCGACCTGAGTCTGGGGATCCGCGAGCTGGGCTCGATCTACCTGGGCGGCACACCGCTGACGTCGCTGCACCGGGCGGGACTGGTGAGCGAGCGGACAGCCGGCGCCGTGGCGGCGATGACGATGGCCTTCGACTGGCCCCAGCGGCCGTACTGCCCGGACGGCTTCTGATCGGCGATCCGGCTGCTCCTCGGTCGGGGCCGTCCGACGGTCAGCGAAGGTGACGGCGCCGGACCACTGCGGCCGCGACCACCCCGGTGACTG
>DATDAP010000391.1:0-7530 GCA_036525335.1 Microlunatus sp.
GAGGCGTTCGACGTGCTGCAGCGACTCCGGCTGCGCTATCAGCTGCGGCAGCTCCAGGCGGGTGAGCAGCCCACCGACCAGCTGACGCTGGATCGCCTGTCCCCGATCGACCGGAGCATGGTGAACCAGGCGGTCCGCGAGGTGGCCGCGGCGCAGCGTCGGATGGACAACATCTCCCAGTACGTGCCGATCGATGGGTGGACCGCACCCGAGGAGCCATGAGTACGGTCAGCCCGGCGGGCTCCGCCCACCTTCCCCCGGGCGGCCACCGGGTCGCGGTGATCGGGGACGTCGGCGGGCATCTCGCGCAGCTGCGACGCGAGCTGGTCAGACTCGGCGCGGACGAGGAGACCGGCGAGCTGCCCACCGACCTGACGATCGTCCAAGTCGGTGATCTCGTGCACCGCGGGCCGGATTCGGCCGGGGTGGTGGCGCTGGTCGACCGTCACCTGCGCGGGCGAGGGGGACAGTGGATCCAGCTGGTCGGCAACCACGAGGCGCAGTACCTGGCAGCGCCGGCCTTCGTCTGGCCCGAGCGTCTGGACGACACGTCGGCGGACACCGTACGAGGGTGGTGGGCCGACGGCCTGATGCAGGTGGCCGTGGTGGTCCCGGACGCCGACGATCGCGACGTGCTGATCACCCATGCGGGTCTGACCGCCGGCTACTGGCGGCAGGTGCTGGGCGCACCGATCGACGCCGTCCGGGCCGCCGAGGCCCTGAACGCCCTGATCGGCGACCACGACGAGGTGATCTTCCGCCCCGGGCAGATGCTGACCGGCCGCGGCCCGGACCTGTCGGCCGGACCCTTGTGGGCTGCGGCGGCGTCGGAGCTGGTGCCGAGCTGGCTGGGCGCCGGGCTGCCGTTCAGCCAGCTGCACGGACACACCACGCTGTACGCCTGGGACGAGCGCCGTTTCACCGCTCGTGACGAGATAGCCCGGCGCACCACGCTCGACGAGACGGCCCGGCACGAGAGCACCAAGCTCGGGGCCGCCCGGATCATCGGCATCGACCCCGGTCACGGCCGGGTGGCCAGCCCGTCCTGGCGGGCCTGGCAGCCGCTGAGCTCGGGCTGAACCCCTGGTGCTGCCACCGACCCGACTCCGCGGGTGATGTATCACCCGCGAAGTTGCGGACATGCGACCCCGCGGGTGCTGCAACACACGCGAAGTGGCGGACGTTCGGGTGGGGGCCGGTGTGGGTTCAGAAGCGGGTGGCTCGCTGTGTCGTCCAGACGTCGGCGACGGTCTTCAGCCCGATCAGCAGCAGCACGAGCCAGACGTCCTGACCGGCCAGCGATCCCATCGCGGTCACCGTCGGCTGCAGCAGCTCGGGAACCGACGAGCCGTCGAGCTGGCTCAGGGTGACGGCGAAGGCGATGAGCACGGTCACGTGCAGCACGATGATCCGCGGGTACGGCTGCACCATCGCCTTGGCGGGCGAGACCACGTCCCGCTGACCGGCGCCGAACCAGACCGAGTACACCTCGACGGTGTAGCGGATCACGATCAGCACGATGGGTAGACCCAGGAACAGGAAGCTGGCTTCGACGCCCAGGTAGTAGGCGACGAAGCCGGTGAACACCGCGTGCACCACGCAGAACAGCCCGTAGTGGACGCCGAAGAACATCGCCAACGGAACCGGCTTGGCCGCCGTCGGTCGCCCGTTGATGGCGAGCCTCGGCTGCCGTTCCCCCTGCCCATCCCCGCGGGCGGTGAGGATGCGGACGACGTTCCAGGCACCGATCACTGCGTTCTCCACCCAGAACAGGATGAACACGTTGCCTGCCGGCCAACCGAAGGCCACCACGCCGAGCACGGTGATCGCGTTCAGCCCGATGGCCAGCGCGACCGGTAGTACCCAGGTGCGGGTGGGCGTCTCGGTCCGAGTGGACGAGGTCGGCGACGGGTAGCTGCCGAAGCCGGGCTCAGTCAGTCTGGGTCACCTTCTTCAGCCCGCGGGGGGCGTCGGGGTCGAGACCGAGTCGGCGGGCGAGCCGTTCGATCGTCAGCTGGGCGGGGATCGCGAGCACCAGAGGTGCCAGCAACTCGCTCAGGGTAGGCCCCGGCAGGGCCACGTCGCAGGCCGCGCGGAACGCCTCGTCGCCGCCGACACCGAGCACCGGGCTGCCCTTGCCGCTCACCGTCGCGGCCAGCTCGACCAGACCCGGCAGCGTCGGCCCGGACGGTCCGGCGACCAGCAGCGTGACCAGCTCGTGGTCGACGATGGCGATCGGCCCGTGCTTCAGGTCGGCGTACGACAGACCGCGGACCGGCCGCAGACAGGTCTCCTCCAGCTTGAGCGCGACCTCCAGGGTGGTGCCGAAGCAGAGCCCTCGGCCGCTGGCCAGCACCTCGTCGGTGCGGGCCAGGGCATCGACCATCGCGTCCAGGTCGCCCGGGGCGTCCAGCACCGCCTGGGCCTGGGCCGGCACCTCGGCGAAGCCGGCGTCCAGCCGGCCGGGTTCCGGGGCGAAGGCGTCCACGGCCACCGCCAGCGCGGCCACCTGAGTGGTGTAGCTCTTGGTCGCCGGCACCGCCTTCTCGGGGCCGGCCTGGGTGAGCAAGGCGATGTCCGCGGTCCGGGCCAGCGGGGACCCGGCGACGTTCGTCACCGCGATGGTGGCCGAGCCGCACGCCTTGGCCCAGTTCAACGCCTCGACGATCTCCTGGGTCGATCCGGACTGGCTGACCCCGATCGTGACGGTGTCGTGCAGGTCCAGGCGCGCGTCGTACAGGGTGGCCACCGAGGGCGCGGCCAGCGACGACGGCACGCCCGCATGCACCTCGGCCAGATAACGGGCGTAGATCGCCGCGTTGTCCGACGAGCCGCGGGCGATCAGCAGCAGCCGGTGCCGGCCGCGCGCCAGCCGCGCGATCTCGGAGCGGCGCGGGAGGAGGGTGCTCAGGGTCCTGTCCAGGGCCGCGGGCTGCTCGGCGATCTCCCGGGCCATCTGGGTCACGCGGTGTTGTCGATGGCGTAACGGGGCTTCCTTGTCCGGCACGGGGTGCTCCTCCATACTGGTCTGCGGTGGTCTTATGTCCCGACCCCATCGGCTACAGCTACGGAGACGTCGTGGAGCGTGAGTTCGGAGGTACTGCCTTCGGAACCTACCGGGTCGAGCGACCGCTCGGATCGGCCACCACGAAGCGGGCCCAGGTCAGGGCGATCCTGGAGCAGCTGATCGAGGCGGAGCTCAGTCCCGGCGACGCCATCCCATCGGAGCGGGTGCTCGTGGTGCGACTGGGCGTGAGCCGGGTGACGGTCCGACAGGCCATCGCCGACCTGGTCGACGCGGGCGTGCTGGAGCGGGTGCACGGCAAGGGCACCTACGTCACCGGTCCGCAGATCGACTCACGGCTGCACCTCACCTCCTTCTCCCGCGAGATGCGCGACCGCGGTCTGATGCCGGCCACGGTGGTGCTCTCGGCGAGTGAGGAAGCGGCCGACGACGACGTGTCGTACGCGCTCCGGATCCGGCCCGGTCGGCCGGTGATCCGGGTCGAGCGGTTGCGGACCGCCGACGGCACCCCGATGGCGTACGAGGTCGGCTACTACCCGTCGATCCTGTTCCCCGGCCTGCTGCAGCGCGAGCTCGGCGCCCTCTACGACGTGTTCGCCAGCGAGTACGGGGTGGTGGTGACCAGCGGCGAGCAGACGGTGCGGGCCGAGGCCGCCGACGCCCAGCAGGCGCGCATCCTGGGCACCACCAAGCGGGCGCCGCTGCTGGTGCAGGAGCGGGTCACGTACGCGGGGGAGCGGGCGATCGAGCTGTCCACGTCGTGGTACCGGGCCGACCGCTACCGGATCCACATGGCCATCACTCCCCGCGGCGCCCGCGAGAACTGAGGCAGGAGATGGGACTTGGCCCGCCGGAGGAGGCCGCCTACCTTCGTGGCATGAGTGTTCAGCGGGGGGGCCGACCCTGGTTCACCGCCGGGTCCCCGTACGAGGAGCTGGCGTTGGTGCACGACCCGGCGGGACCGCTGCTGCGGGTGGCGCGACGGAAGAAGAAGTTCGTCTCCCGGATGATCAGCCTGGGCATCACGCTCGCGATCATGATCGGCATCTACCTCTGGCAACGCGACCAGTTCAGCTATTCCGCACCGTGGGTCCTCTACGGCATCGTCCTCGGCATCTCGGCCGCCCTCGGGGTCTTCTCGTTCCTGGCCTGGCGTCAGGCGAAGAAGATCCTCGCCTCGATGGGTCAGGGGATCGCGTTGCGACTGGGCCGCCCCGGGGTGGAGATCGCCGGCGCGTACGTGCCCTGGGGCGACCTCGGGACGCTGGCGGTGACCAAGGGCAAGCTCGGCCACGGACCACAGTTCACCGTCACGCGGACCGACGGGCACTCACTGTCGGTGCCGCTGGACCAGCTCGAGGTGTATCCGGCGACCCTGGACAGCACCGCCCGGGCGTACTCGGGTGGTCGGTTCGGCGTGGACCTCGCTGCGTTGGAGAACTGAACCCATCTCGCGGGCCGCGTGGTCCCGGCAATCACGAGCACGCGCGCGGTGGTCGTACGGTCGCGGACCCCCTCGGCACCCCTGGGGGACTGCTGCAAGACTGACCCTCGTCGGCCAGGCGCCGGCGGTTCGGTTCCCGCGCAGAAAGAGTGACGCCATGCCCATCGCAACACCCGAGGTCTACGCCGAGATGATCGACAAGGCCAAGCAGGGCCACTTCGCCTACCCGGCCATCAACGTCAGCTCGTCGCAGACCCTGAACGCGGCTCTGCAGGGCTTCGCCGAGGCCGGCTCCGACGGCATCGTGCAGGTCTCAACCGGCGGCGCGGAGTACGCGTCCGGCCCCACGATCAAGAACATGATCTCCGGCAGCGTCGCGCTCGCCACGTACGCGCACGAGGTCGCCAAGAACTACCCGGTCACCATCGCCCTGCACACCGACCACTGTCCGAAGCCGAAGCTCGACGGCTTCGTCCGGCCGCTGCTCGCCATCTCGGCGGAGCGGGTCAAGAACGGCGAGAACCCGCTCTTCCAGTCGCACATGTGGGACGGCTCGGCCGTGCCGGTCGAGGAGAACCTGGCGATCGCCGACGAGCTGCTGGCCCTGACCAGCGCTGCGAAGATCATCCTGGAGATCGAGGTCGGTGTCGTCGGTGGCGAGGAGGACGGCGTCAGCAACGAGATCAACGACAAGCTCTACACGACCGTCGAGGACGGTCTGCGGACCATCGAGGTGCTCGGTTCCGGCGACAAGGGTCGCTACATCACCGCCCTGACCTTCGGCAACGTGCACGGGGTCTACAAGCCGGGTGCCGTCAAGCTGCGTCCCGAGGTGCTCAAGGAGATCCAGGAGCAGGTCGGCGCCAAGATCGGCCAGGAGAACCCGTTCGACCTGGTCTTCCACGGTGGCTCCGGGTCGACCCTGGAGGAGATCCGGGCCGCCGTCGACTACGGCGTGATCAAGATGAACATCGACACCGACACCCAGTACGCGTTCAGCCGTCCGGCCGCCGGTCACTTCTTCACCAACTACGACGGGGTGCTGAAGGTCGACGGCGAGGTCGGCAGCAAGAAGGCGTACGACCCGCGCGCCTGGGGCAAGGTGGCCGAGGCCGGCATGGCCGCGCGCATCGTCGAGGCGTGCGAGCACCTGCGCAGTGCCGGCACGTCGCTGAGCGCCTGATCGCGTCGGGCCGTCAGGCCCCGCCGGCGGTAGGTGCGGACACTTCGATCCCGCTTCCCGTCGCGGGAGCGGGCAGACTGGCCCCGTGACCACAGCGACCAGTGGTGGAGAGCTCACGGGGCCGGTCCCGATCAGCCGAGTCTGGTCCGGGACGAAGGTGCTCGCCGAGGACCTCGCCGGAGAAGACCTCGGGGACGTCCTCGACCTGCACGACGACGCCTCCGCCTGGTGGGTGCTCGACCGGTCCAGCGACTACGCCCGCGACGAGCTGGAGCGGGTCATCGCCGAGTTCGGTCTCGATCGGTTCGTGGTCCGGGAGCTGTTGGCCGACGATCATCGGGCCAAGTTCGAGGAGATCGGTCAGGCCAGGCTGATTCTCACCAACGCGGTGTCGCTGGACAGTGCGACCGCCCGGGTGACCGTGCACCCGGTGAGTCTGCTGGTGACCGACCGAGCCGTCGTCTGCCTGGCCGATGTGACCCCCGAGGTGGATCCGGGCCGCTGGTTGGCGGTCGCCGGCGAGCGGCTCGCCAAGGGCGGCACGGAGGCGGCCCTGCAGATCATCATGTCGGCGGTCGTCGACTCCTATGCGTCGGTCGTCGACTGGTTGGAGCAGTCCGGGGACGAGCTGGCCGATGACCTGTTCAGCGGTCATCCGCTGAGCAAGGACCGGCAGCTGTGGGCGTTCCGGCTGCGGACCGGCCTGACCGGTCTACGTCGGGTCACCGAGCCCATGCGGGCGGTGATGACCGATCTGCGCGACGGTCACCAGCAGACACCGGTGCCGAAGGGGCGGCGGAAGGATCCACTGGTCGGCCGGCGCTGGAACTTGATCACCGAGCACCATGACCGGGTCGCCACCGCGGCCGACTCCCTGCGGGAGTCCCTGGTCTCGGTGCTGGAGACCAGCCTGGCCCTGGCCGACGTCCAGCTCAACGTGATCATGAAGAAGCTGACCGGCTGGGCGGCCATCATCGCCGTGCCGACCTTGATCACAGGCTTCGTCGGGATGAACGTCGGCTTCCCCTTCATGGGAACGGCGTACGGGTTCTGGATCTATCTGGTGATCATGCTCATGACCGCCCTGGTGCTCTACCTGACGTTCAAGCGCAAGGACTGGATCTAGCGTCCTCGCGGCGGCGTGAGCAGGAAGCTCGCGATCAGAGCCCCAGCTTGTCGATCGGCCGGAGGGTGTCAAGGCTGGTGGACTGGAGCGCCTGGTCGGAGAGGACGAAGACGTCGTCGCCGATGACGAACGACCGGTTGGCCACACCGTCATCGGCGGCCACGCGCACCTTTCCGAGCTCCGCGAGCCCGTCCTCGTTCGCGCGCAGGAGCACCACACCGTTGAACGCTCCCCGGCCCTCGTCGTCTCCGTAGATCTCGGCGGGAGCGATGATCAGATCGCGCGGCTGCCAGTACAGGAAGGCTTTGGGGTCGAACTCGGCCGTCGCCGCCCCGGCGCCGTAGGTGTGCGTGTCGATCCGGCGGGGGGACACCGGGTTGCTGATGTCGAACAACGAGAACTGCACGCCGGCCTGGGCGTCAGGATTCGCGTCCGCCCCACTCTGCCCGACGCCGAGCAGCAGGTTCTTGCCGACCGGATGCAGGTAGCCCGAGTAGCCGGGGATCTTCAGCTCGCCCAGCACCTTGGGGGCCGCGGCGTCGCGGAGGTCGAGCACGTACAGGGGATCCGTCTGGCGGAACGTGATGACGTACCCGCGGCCCTCGATGAATCGGACGGCTCGGATCGACTCGTTGTCCTTCTTGCCGAGCCCACCGACCTGACCGAGCCGGCGCAGCGTGCCGTCCTGCTCCCGCAGGGTCGTGACCATGCCCTCGGTCACCTCACGGGTGTTCACCCATCCCCGACGTTCG
>DATDAP010000392.1:0-5822 GCA_036525335.1 Microlunatus sp.
CTGGCGGGTCTGCGGGTCGTGGTGAGTGCCGGAGGCACCCGGGAGCACCTCGACCCCGTACGGTTCCTCGGCAACCGCTCCTCGGGCCTGATGGGCTGGGCCCTGGCCCGGGCCGCCGTGCTGCGCGGCGCCGAGGTCGACCTGGTCGCCGCTAACGTGACCCTGCCCGCCCCGCCGGGCACCACCGTGCACACCGTCACCTCGACCGCGGACCTGGCCGCGGCGATGACCGAGCGGGCCGCGGCGGACCTGGTCGTGATGGCCGCGGCCCCGGCCGACTTCACCCCGACGACCCGCAGCGACACCAAGATCAAGAAGGCCGGCGACGGGGGTCTGCACGTCGACCTGGTGCAGACCACCGACGTGCTGGCCACGCTGGTCCGGAACCGCCGTGATCCGCGGCAGGTGCTGGTCGGCTTCGCCGCCGAGACGCCCACGGCGGAGTCGTCCCTGCTGCAGCTCGGCCAGGCGAAGCTGGCGCGCAAGGGGTGTGATGTGCTGGTGCTCAACGAGGTCGGCGAGCACAAGGCGTTCGGCCGACCGGACAACGAGATCGTGCTGCTGACCGCCGAAGGGGCCGACGGTCCGCACGCCGGTAGCAAGGACTATCTCGCCCATCTGATCTGGGACGGCGCACTTCGGCAGCGCTCCCGCAGGTAGGTTGACCAGAGCCGGTGCGATGGGCCCGGCGGCCAGATACCCGAGATCCAAGGGGCACAACCATGGCAGGACGGCTGTTCACCTCCGAGTCAGTGACCGAGGGACACCCGGACAAGATCGCGGACCAGATCAGCGATTCCGTACTCGACGAGATGCTGCGCCAGGACCCGCAGAGCCGGGTGGCGGTGGAGACCTTGGTCACCACCGGTCTCGTGGTGGTGGCCGGCGAGGTCACCACCGAGGCGTACGCGGAGATCCCCCGGATCGTCCGCAAGCGCATCCTCGACATCGGCTACGACTCCTCGACGAAGGGCTTCGACGGCGCCTCGTGCGGCGTCTCGATCGCCATCGGTCAGCAGTCGCCCGACATCGCCCAGGGCGTGGACGACGCCTTCGAGACCCGGACCGGTGAGTCCAGCGACGCGTTCGACCACCAGGGTGCCGGCGACCAGGGGCTGATGTTCGGCTACGCCTGCAACGAGACCGACAGCCTGATGCCGCTGCCGATCGACCTGGCCCACCGCCTGGCCGAGCAGCTCGCGGCCGCTCGCAAGGACGGGACGATCCCGTACCTGCGGCCCGACGGCAAGACCCAGGTCACGGTGGAGTACGACGGCGAGCGCGCGGTCCGGCTGGACACCGTCGTGCTGTCCACCCAGCACGCCGCCGACATCGACCTGAACACCCTGCTCACCCCGGACATCCGCAAGCACGTGGTGGAGCCGGTGCTGGAGCGCTTCGACATCGACGCCCGGGACCACCGGCTGCTGGTCAACCCGACCGGCCGGTTCGAGATCGGCGGCCCGATGGGCGACGCCGGTCTGACCGGACGCAAGATCATCGTCGATACCTATGGCGGCATGGCCCGGCACGGCGGTGGCGCCTTCTCCGGCAAGGATCCCTCCAAGGTGGACCGCTCGGCCGCGTACGCGATGCGCTGGGTGGCCAAGAACGTGGTCGCCGCCGGTCTGGCCGGACGGTGCGAGGTGCAGGTCGCGTACGCGATCGGCAAGGCGCACCCGGTCGGCTTCTACGTGGAGTGCTTCGGCACCGAGACGGTGCCGGTCGGCCAGATCCAGGACGCGGTGCTGTCCACCTTCGACCTGCGCCCGGCGGCGATCATCGCGGCTCTGGACCTGAAGCGGCCGATCTACGCCCAGACCGCGGCGTACGGGCACTTCGGGCGGGACCTGCCCGAGCTGACCTGGGAGAACACGGATCGGGCCGAGGCTCTGGCCACTGCCGTCAAGGGCTGAGTCAGCTCACGAAGGCCCCGACTTGTCAGCGTGAGTGGTCGCCCGAGCGACCATGGGCGCTGACAACTCGGAGTGATCGGGCCAGCACGGAGCCGACCAGCAGCCCGAGGGCGATGGCGCCGACCAGCTGGACCACCCCGAAGCCGGCCGACGCCGCCCCGGTCGGGCCCAGGGCCAGCTCGGTGACCGACAGCAGTCCGAGACTGCCCGGGACCAGCATCCAGAACGCCGGCAGGAACAGCACCAGCCGGGGCAGCTGGGGGCGGACCAGCTCGACCAGAGCGGCGCAGAGGCTGGCCGCCGCACCGCCGAGGAAGCCGCCGAGCTGCGCACCATAGAGCTGCTGGCCGAGCGCCTGAGCGCCGAACGCGGCCAGCAGCACGAGCACCACCCACGGCATCAGCGACAGCCGGATGCTCTCCATCAGGCACAGGCCGCCGCTGACCAACAGCAGTCCCAGGGGCGCCGCCCACCAGCCCAGGTCGTCCACCCGGATGTTGCTCAACGCCTCGGGGGGCACCCGGAGCAGGGCGGCCGCGGCCAGGATGCCGAGCGCGAACAACAGCAGCTGGACGATGCCGTAGCCGACCCGCGACACGCCGGCGACCATCGCCCCGGCGGCGATCTCGGAGAGTCCGGTGACCAGGATCGCCCCCGGCAGCAGGATGGCCAGCGGCGGCAGCAGGGTGCGCAGCGCGCCGTCCACCAGCCCGGTCGAGGCGGCGGCGAACACCAGGCACGCGACCAGGAAGGCCGCGACACTGGGCAACAAGGTGGCCAACGCCCGGCTCCGGGCCCCGAGCCGGGCCAGACCCAGCACGATCACCGAGCCGACCGCCGTCAACGCCACGTTCACGGCGCCGGGCTGCAGGATCAGTCCGATCCCCACCGAGGCGATCACCCAGGCGAGCGCGGACAGCCAGCCCGGGTACCGCTCGGGTCGACCCCGCAAGGAGGTCAACCGCTCCAGCGCCTGGCCTCGGTCGATCACGCCGGCCATCAGCTGGCCGCGGATCAGCCGGACCTCGGCGGCCTGATCGAGCCGCAGCGAGCCGTTCACCGTCTCCACGGTGGCCGGTTCGCCGCTGCCCAGCGCGAGGCTCACCCCGGTGGGTCCGGCGGCCACCTGCAGGTCGGGGTACCCGAGCCGCCGACCGACCGCATCCAGGTCCTCGTCGATCTCGTGCACCGGCTGTCCGGTGGCCACCATGGCCACCGCCAGGTAGGTGAGCAGCAACCGGTCGCCGTGCTTGTCGGTCGGTTGCGGGTGCTTGTCGGCCGGCGGCGGCGGACTCGAGATCTCGGGCACGGTGTCACTCTGTCAGCCAGACACCCCAACCCGCTGACGCACGCCTTGCTGCACCCACGCAACCGTTGCATTGCTTGCGTGAGTGACCGGAAGAGTGCGTCAGCGGGGGTTGTCGGCCGCTGCTGCCATCATCGGCGGGTGCCCGAGACACCGAGCGTGACCCTGCCCGTGGCCCGGGTGGCGGTCGACGTGTCCCTGCCGCACCTGGATCGACCCTTCGACTACCGGGTCGGCGCGGCCGAGGACGAGTCCGCGGTGCCCGGCGCGCGGGTCCGGGTGCGATTCGCGGGACGGCTGCGCGACGGCTTCGTGCTGGAGCGACTGGCCGGCAGCGACAGCGACCGGGAGCTCAGTCCGCTGTCCAAGGTCACCTCGGCGGAGCCGGTGCTCACCCCCGAGATCGCAGCCCTGGTCCGCGCCGTCGCCGACCACTACGCGGGCTGCTTCGCCGACGTGCTGCGGCTGGCGATCCCGCCCCGGCACGCCGCAACGGAGAAGGCCGAGCCGGCCCAGCGGCCGCCGTTGCCGGAGCTCGACCCGAGCGACCACGGCGCCCTGTCGGCGTACCCGACCGGTCCGGGTCTGGTGGACGCGCTGCGATCCGGGGGGAGCCCCCGGGCGTACTGGCAGGTGATCCCGGCGCACCACCCCAGCAGCGACTGGGCCGACGGGTTCGCGGCGGCGGCCCGGGCCACGGCCGACAGCGGTCGGGGAGCGGTGCTGGTGGTGCCGGACCAGCGCGATCTGGCCCGGCTGCGGGCGGCCTGCGTCCGGGTGCTGGGCCGGACCGGGTTCGTCGAGCTGACAGCCGAGGCCGGGCCGGCTGCCCGCTACCGGGCCTTCCTAGCCGCCCTGCGCGGCGACGTGCGGGTGGTGATCGGGAACCGGGCGGCGGCGTACGCACCGGTCCGCGACCTCGGTCTGGTGGCCCTGTGGGACGACGGCGACGACCTGCTGGCCGAGCAGCGGGCACCCTATCCGCACACCCGCGCGGTGCTGGCCCTGCGGGCGACCCAGCACCACAGCGCGGTGTTGGCGGCCGGCTATGCCCGCAGCTGCGAGGCCGAGCAGTGGGTGCAGCGGGGGTGGCTGCAGGAGCTGGCCGCCGACCGGACGCAGACCAGGCACACCGCGCCGCGGGTGCGGGCCGCGGTCGACTCCGACCTCGCCCTGGCCCGCGACCCGGCGGCCCGCTCGGCCCGGCTGCCGCACGAGGTGTTCGAGCTCGTCCGGGCGAGCCTGCCGCAGGGCCCGGTGCTGATCCAGGTGCCGCGCTCGGGCTATCTGGTGGCGCTGGTCTGTGGGGACTGCCGGGAGCCGGCTCGGTGTCGACGGTGTCACGGACCCCTGCGCCAGCATCACCGGACGCGGCACTCGGTCGACCTCGGCTGCGCCTGGTGCGGCCTGCTGCACCCTGACTGGCAGTGCCCGATCTGTGAGAGCCGGTCGCTCCGGGCGCCCGTGGTCGGTGCCGATCGAACGGCCGAGGAGCTGGGGCGCGCCTTCCCACACACGGTGATCCGGCAGTCCAGCGGCGGCGGGGTGCTCACGGAGGTGCCGAGCAGCCCTGCCCTCGTGGTGGCCACCCCGGGGGCCGAGCCGGTGGCCGACGGCGGGTACGCGGGTGCCGTGCTGCTGGACACCGACCTGTTGCTGCTGCGGGCCGACCTGCGGGCCTCGGAGGAGGCGCTGCGCCGCTGGCTGGCCGTGGTCGCGCTGGTCCGCTCGGGCGCCGACGGCGGCTCCGTGATCGCGGCGGGGGACAGCGCGGCTCGTGCGCTGCAGGCCCTGGTCCGTCTGGATCCGGCGGGCTTCGCCGCCCGCGAGCTCGCCGAGCGGGCCGAGGCGCACTTTCCGCCGGCGGCCAAGGTGCTGACGGTGGACGGGACCGTTACGACCCTCACGGACGTGGTCGACCTGCTGCGGGCCCCCGAGCCGATCGAGATCCTCGGACCGGTGCCGTTGCCGGGGGTGACGCTGGCCGGCGGAGAGGAGGCCATCGAGCGGCTGACGCTGAGAACGCCCCAGGCGAGCGGGAGGGCGCTGGTCCACGCGGTCAAGGACGTGACCGCGGTGCGCAGCGCCAAGAAGAGCGATGGCGCCCTCCGGGTCCGGGTCGATCCCGCCGCTCTGGGCTAGCGGTCACCAGGTCTCCGGGGGCTACACTCCGGCCGGTGCGCATCGTCTTCGCCGGTACCCCTCAGGTCGCCCTGCCCAGCCTCGAGGCTCTACTGGACTCCGACCACGAGGTGGTGGCCGTCCTCACCCGCCCCGACTCCCCGAGCGGCCGCGGCAAGAAGCTGACACAAAGCCCGGTGGCCGAGCGGGCGGCCGAGCTGGGGATCGAGACCCTGAAGCCGGTCAAGCCGCGCGAGCCGGCGTTCCTGGCCCGGCTCGCCGAGATCGGGCCGGACTGCTGCCCGGTGGTGGCGTACGGGGCCCTGCTGCCGCAGAACCTGCTCGATCTGGTGCCGCACGGGTTCGTCAACCTGCACTTCTCGCTGCTGCCGGCCTGGCGCGGGGCGGCCCCCGTGCAGCACGCCGTGCTGGCCGGCGACACAGTGACCGGCGCGACCACCTTCCGGATCGTCGCCGCC
>DATDAP010000393.1:0-7618 GCA_036525335.1 Microlunatus sp.
CGGCTGCTGCGCCTGGTGCGGCATCGCGGAGTCGATGGGCTGGGCCGACCGTGGCCACCGCTGGCCGGACGGCTCACCTGCACCGCTGTGCGCCGCGTGTGGACGTGTCTACGACGCGACCAGTTCGCCGGACCCGCTCTATTGGCCCGGTCAACGAGCAGGTATCGCCGAAGCGGCCACCGGCGTACCCATCGGGCTCGGGCAGACTGCACCCGAGGGTCTGAGAGCCTTCGCGGAGGTCGAGTGCGACGGTGGCGGCGAGCCGTGGAGCCATCTGCCGACCGAGGCGCTCTCCGCGTTCAGGTGGGCTGCCTGGGGTCGCTGGGGAGGCAGGTACGCACCCAAGCAGCACCGAGCCGAGGCCGTGGCGAGAGCACGGGCTGCCGATGCCGCGAAGGCGGAGCGGGCAGCCGCGAAGGTAGCCGAGGAGCGGGCCAGACTGGACACCTACGGATTCGGAGCAGCGTGATGAGCGACGACGAGGTGATCGGGCTCGGGCTGACTGGGCCGGAGCCACCGGAGCCCGCGAGGAAGGTCCGAGCCGATGCCTTGGTGCGGGCCGACACCGCCTGGCGAGCCAGGGTGGCGGGTGCGGCCTGGGCAGAGGCCGCGAAGGTCGCCGGGTACGCCTCCGACACCGTCGCCATCGACGGTGTGAAGGCGGTCTTCGGTGCCGTGCCCCAGATCGACCGCGAGGAGTTGCGGCGGCTCTGGCGCGACCGGCTGGAGCGGAGTTGGCGGCAGTGTGTCGCCGACATGGCCGACCGGGTGCCCGGGGCCACGACCGCCAGCGTGCGGATCGCTCAGGCCGCCATCCAACTGGACGGGCTCGACGAGCCGACCAAGGTCGACCTCCAGGTCAGCCAGGTCTTCGACGGATTCTTGAAGGAGTTGGGTGATGCCGGTTATCTGGGATCTTGACGAGGACGCGATCCGAGCCGACGAGTACAAGGCCACCGCCACCCTGGCGGTGGTCGCCTGGCAGCGGCACGAGCCAGCACCGATGGCCACACCGCTGCAACGGGCAGCAGCCCGGGCCGTCCCCCGGGCCTGGTGTGACCAGCAACTGGAGGCGATGAGGGCCCGTGTCCGTTGAGCCCACCTGGGCCGAGATGGACCTGTACGTGCACCTGGTCAGCCACCTGCGAGCGGAGAAGGGCCGAGGGCCGTACACACCGACGATGTTCGTCTACGACTGCTGGCCGGTCGGTGAGATGCCGGACTGGGCCGCAGAGATGGCCGAGGCCAACGCTCCGGGCTGGCAGTGGTGTCCGAGGATCACTCCAGCCCTGCTCGCGCGCGCGTGAGTTCGGAGTTGTCTCGACGGACCTCGGTCGACGAGATGACGGCTCGGAGGCAGCGCAGGCGTGATCGCATCGGAGGTGGCGGTCTGCATCGGCAGGGTGCCGGTCACCTGGCTGGGGCCCATGCTCTGGGCTTCCGCTCTGCGGATCCTGCATCGGGGACGTGGTGCGCACCCGTCTGGACACCTAGCGCAGCGCAAGCGGTTCCGCTGCCGAAGTCGCCGGGGTGGGGGGTGCCGACCTCCGCGACATCGCGCGTCAACCAAGATCAACTCTCAGGTCACCTGAGTTAAGGCCGCCTTAACTGGAGTGGACCGAGTTCAGGTACCTGAAGTCTCAGGGTCCTGAGAATCCTTGACCGCGCTGGCTTAGGTTGGCCTAAGATCTGGCCCGCTCGTGAGAGATCTGTGAGACATCACCGGCCAGCGCTCGACCGGTGCTCGGACAACCCAGGTCTGACTAGGCGTGATGCAGTGCGCCGCGAGGGAATCGAACCCCCAACCCGCTGATTAAGAGACGGTGCCACCCGTTACCTGCTGTGTCCTCGGGTGTCCGGTTTTCTCCTGTGTACGCAGGGATCCCGGCCACTCGTGACCTCTCGTGTCCTCGCGTGTCCGGCCGTGCGTGAGAGATCCGTGTGAGAGATCCGTGAGAGGGCCTGCCACCCCGAAGACTGACGATCGTTCCTCTTCGCGGTCAAGGGCTACATCTCTGCACCGAGCCCCCCGCCAGCGGGGGTGTGCCCGTGCAGCACCGAGCCCCCCGTGCAGCAGGGCCAGCACCCGAGCCCGAGCACCAGGGCCACGTCGCGGTCAAGGGCTACATCTCGCGGAGATCTAGGCCCACTCCTCGCGGTCAACGAACGATGTCCGGGTCCTCGCACAAGGGCTACATCTCGCGGTCCACCCGTCGCGGTCAAGGGCTACATCTCGACCGAGCCCTCGCGGTCAACGAACGGGACCGGGTCCCCGGCACAAGGGCTACATCTCGCGGTCAACGAACCGGCCCACCTCTCGACGATCGTCGAGGTTCGGTTCGATCGCTCCGAACTCAGCCCCCGGCCAGCAGGGTGCCGAGAGTCGACGCGGCTCGGGCCGGGCCTGCCTCGCTCGGCTTCACGTAGTAGATCAGGTGGGTGTTGACCTCGTGGCCGAGCAGGGCAGCGACATCAGCGGGAGCAGCACCAGCACCGTGCAGCATCGTGGCGAGGGTGTGCCGGGCGGCGTGCGGTCCGATCTCCGGTACCCCTGCGGTCTCGCACACCTTCCGCCAGCGGGCGGCCAGCGCGTCGGGGTGGATGCCGTTACCGAGGGCATCGACGACGACGAGACCGGTCTCGGTCCACGCCTCGCCAGCCTTCAGCCGGTCCGTCGCCTGCCTCTTCCTCGTGGCCTTCAAGATCGCCACCGAGCCCGGGAACATCGACTCGACCGGCACCGTGCGGCGGGAGGCCGAGGACTTCGGATCGTCGGTGCTGGTGGTCTGCTTCGCCACCAGGACGCGGGACTGGGAGACCATCACCGTGCCGAGGTCAAGGTCTACATCTGACCAGCGCAGCCCGCAGACCTCGGACCGCCTCATGCCGCAGAGCAGCAGCCGCAGCCCAGCGGCCCACGAGTCGGTCTTCGCGGTCGCGGCGTAGGTCCGCAGTTGCTCGGGTGTCCACACCACGGTGCGTCGCTTGTCGGCTGCCGTGCGTCGCGGTGGCTTCACTCCCTGGGCCACGTTGGTGGCCAGCAGACCGGAGGCCACGCCGTAGGCCAGCACCTGCTTCACGGTGCCGAGCATGTAGACGACGGACCGCTGGGAGAGAGCCTGGCCCTTCCGACCTCCGGAGGTGTGCGCCCAGGCGACCAGGTTGTCGATGTCCTTGCGGGTGAGCGACTGCGCCGGGCGTCCACCGAGGTGGGCGACGGCTGGCCTGAGCGCGTTCGCGTAGCCGTTCCGGGTGATCTCCCGAACGTCGCGCTTGGAGGCCAGCCAGTCGGTGCAGAGTTGTCCCAGCGTGATCGCCTGCGGTGCGATGTAGGACCCCCGGGCCTGGCTCTCCCGGGTGGTCTGGACGAACTCCCGGGCCGTCTTCAACGACGGAAACGTCCGGGTGATCTGGCGTCGCGGCGCACCCTTCTGGGCGGTGTCGATCGTCACCCGGTACACGTGGCCGGTCTTGTTCTCTACCAGCCGGATCGGCTCATCGGCTCGGGGCTGGGTGATGCGTGGCATGGCTGCTCCTCTGTGTTCGCTGTCAAGTCATGATCTCACAAAGTCAAGTCGTGTGAGAGATGTCAAGCAAGATCAACTCCGAGAATCACTCGCGTTGCAAGGGTTATCTGAGGATAATAGAGGGCATGAGCGAATCCTCGCGGAGTCATAGATCATGAAGACTCGGCACACGCTGACCAGCATCGACGGCCGCCTGACGGTGCGGCCCTGGTCCGACGACGACAGCGAGCCCAGCGCAGGCCGACTGCTCGGGATCGGCAAGCGACAGACCTACGCCGCCATGCGGTCCGGCCAGATTCCGAGCGTCCGCATCGGCGGACGCCTCGTGGTGCCAGTCGCCGGTCTGCGCAGGATGCTCGGCATGGACGACGCCGCGTGAGTGCTCGACCGCGCGGTCATGCACCCTGGCGACCTCGGGCGTCCTCCCTCGCGCTGGTCGACCTGGCGCGGGAGTTGGTCGAGGCCGAGGGTCATGTGCTGGTCCGTCGGGTGCTGTACGTGGCGTCAGAGCGAGGGCTGACCAACAACCAAGGTGTGCCCTTGGACAAGGTGAAGAAGACCCACTACGGCACGGTGTCCGACGCGCTGAGCCGAGCCCGACGAGCGGGACTGCTGCCCTGGGGGGCGATCATCGACACCACCGAGCGCATGGAGCCGGATGGGTTCGACTCTCCGGCCGACTTCCGCGAGACAGTCAACGCCTGGGCCGAGTCCTACCGCATTGCCCGCCAGGTCGGGCAACCGAGATACCTCGTCGGCTGGTCCGAGCATCGCGGGCTGCGAGCAGTCCTGTCTCCGGTTGCTCAGGAGTTCGGCGTACCGATCGCGTTCTCCGGAGGCTTCGACTCGACCGGCGGTCGATTCGCCGAGGCGGAGCGGGCCCGACGCCGCGACGTGCCGACCTCGGTGCTGCACTTCGGCGACCGCGACAAGGCCGGAGAGGACATCTTCGATGTGGTCGCCGACGACCTCCAACAGTTGTCCCACGGCTGCATAGACGAGGTGGTCCGGGTGGCGTTGACGCCGGAGCAGATGGCCGCCATCAGTCCAACGGCAGTCACGATGCAGGTCGACGCCGCGCCAGTGCCGACGCTCCGGCACCTGTTCGAGGATGCGGTCCTGGCCCGTCAGGACCCGGATGCCCGACAGGCCGTGCTTTCCCGCGAGCCTGACGAGCGCGCCGAGGCCGTCGCCTGGGTCAAGGGGTGGGCGGCATGACCGCGGTTAAGGCCCCCTTAACCGGCGACGGCCCGGGTCGCCGCACCCGAGCCGCCGGTGCCGTGCAAGCAACCGAGGGGCACGCTACTCCGCCGCTGGCCTGGCGGATCCCGCCTGCCGTCTGCTCGTGCGGCGTGATGCACAAGTCCTGGCGCGCCGTCGCGACCTGCCTGCGGCCCTGGGCGGTCGAGGTGAGCGGGGCTGGCCTGTGGTGCTACGTGCACAAGATGCTCGTGCCCCGGGAGCGCAGGGCCCGCGAGCACCTGGAGTTGTACGCGACCCAGCGGGAGGCGTACACGGCCAAGCAGCGGTGTGTGACCGAGCCCTGCTGCGGCTCGTGCCACCGGGCCCAGATGGCGGGCAAGGCGTCGTTCTACGTCGACCTTCGCGAGCACCTGGAGGTGGCAGCGTGAAGCGGACCAAGGTGCTGACCAGCGCCCGGCAGACCTTCCGACGCTGGCTCGGTGAGGACTTCGACACCGATGCCCTCGATGCCGTACTGGTGACCGCCGCAGTGGAGCGGCTGGAGGGCGACCCCCTCTGGCTGCTGCTGATCAGCGGGAGCGGCAACGCGAAGACTGAGTGCGTGCAGGCGCTCGACCGGCTTGCGATCGTCACCTCGTCGATCTCCTCCGAGGGTGCACTGCTCTCGGCCACCAGTGCGAAGGAGCGCACCGAGGACGCCACCGGCGGACTGCTGCGCAGGATCGGCAGCCGAGGTGTGATCGTGGTCAAGGACGTGACCACGATTCTGTCGATGGACCGCACCGCCCGGGGCCAGGTGCTCGCGGCACTGCGCGAGGTGTACGACGGTCGGTGGGCCCGCAACGTCGGCACTGACGGCGGCAAGACCCTGGAGTGGACCGGGCGGCTCGCCGTGGTCGGTGCGGTCACCACGGCGTGGGATCGCGCGCACGACGTGATCGCCTCGATGGGTGACCGGTTCGTGCTGCTCCGGCTGGACTCGACCACGGGACGGCAGGCAGCCGGACGGCAGGCCATCGCCAACACCGGCGACGAGGTGACCATGCGCGCCGAGTTGGCCACGGCTGTCGCTGCCGTGATCGCCGTGATGGACCGGGCGACAGGGCCTGTCAGCGAGACCGAGACAGACCTGCTGCTACAGGCCGCCGACCTGGTGACGCTCGCGAGAACCGGTGTCGACTTCGACTACCAGGGTGGCGTGATCGACGCGCACGCGCCTGAGATGCCCACCCGGTTCGCCAAGCAACTGGCTCAGGTGGTTCGGGGCGGGGTGTCCATCGGCATGAACCGACCCGAGGCCTTACGGCTGGCGATCCGCTGCGCCAGGGACTCGATGCCACCCCTACGGCTGGCGATCCTGGACGACGTGGCCGCGCATCCGGGCAGCACCGCGACCGATGTGCGGAAGCGGATCGGCAAGCCCCGAAACACGGTCGACCGACAACTTCAGGCCCTGCACATGCTGGACGTGCTGGACGTGCTGGAGGAGGAGGCGACCTACGGCGGCCGTGATGTCACCCGCTGGCGCTACACGCTCCGAGTGGACATCGACCCCGGGGTCCTCGACCCGGATTCCATCCCAGAAATGTTGGTAGGCCCCCAACCCCAAGGGAGGGGCTTGCGCCCCCCTTCCAACAAATCTGGAATGGATGACGACCTGGAGCAAGCCCGGGCCCAGGTCGAGAAGTCGCTGGGCGGGAAGTTCATCGGAGCGGAGGAGGTCGGGTGAGCAACGCTGGCGTGCCCGTGAAGATCTGGCTGCGAATCGAGGCCGAGACGGTGGAGGCCCGGGAGTGGGCGATGGACAAGGCCGTCCGGGCTCTCGTCGCGGCCGGGTTCGAGGACCTGGACGCACCGACCAGGCCGACGCTCACCCTGGTGAAGGAGGCGGCATCGTGACCACTTTCAGGTCACCTGAAAGCCCGAGCCAGCCATGAGGACCGGCAGTCCGGACCTGTGGGCGCTGGGCGAGGTGGCCGGGATCATCCCGAGCCCGCCCGACGCCGTGCTGGCCGCGTTGCTCGGGTCATGGTGGACGCTGCCGAGGGTGTTCGGCTGCGACAACGCGAGGACCAGCGATACCTGGACCGTGGTCGCGCCCAGCCCGCTCATCCTGTGCCCGGACTGCGCGGTGCTGGCCTTCGAGACCGTCCGGGCCTGTGCCTACTGCCGCAAACCGGTCCGACTGACCAAGGCCGAGGGCCTGTTCTTCGAGATGGACCACGACGTGCGGGTGATCGGGCGAGCACACCGACACTGCGCCGAGAGAGCGAGAGCACGATGAAGAGACAACGAGGACGAGGCGTGACGGTCGCGGTCGACCCCGGGCCGGTGATGACGCCGCACCTGGGCCAGATGCTGCGCCGACCACTGATGCCGGAGACCTCGGCCCACGACGAGCCCGGGGACACCCCGTGCTGCGTCTGCGGTGGGCCGTGCCCTACCTCGACCCTGCTCTGGGGCCCGTGGCGACGACATGCCCGTTGCCAGTCCCTGATGGCCTACGAGCCGTCGCGGATCGAGGCTGCCTGCAAGGCGCTCGCGATCGGTCTGGACGGTGACGCCGACCTGGTGCCCTTCGCGGTGCCGAACTACCTGACCGTGCACCCCGAGCCGACCTGGAGCGACGAGCCACTGCGCACCCGGCTGCCGTGGCGGCACATCTCGCGGGACGGGCTGGCGGCTGCGGTGGCGCAACTGCCCGGGCTGCGGGCCGATGCGGGACGGGTGCCGACGCCGTGCACGAGCGGCTGCTGCGCCTGGTGCGGCATCGCGGAGTCGATGGGCTGGGCCGACCGTGGCCACCGCTGGCCGGACGGCTCACCTGCACCGCTGTGCGCCGCGTGTGGACGTGTCTACGACGCGACCAGTTCGCCGGACCCGCTCTA
>DATDAP010000394.1:0-3220 GCA_036525335.1 Microlunatus sp.
CAAGATCACCTGGTCGGCCAACTGGGACGACGACCTGGGGGGCACCAGCGAGCTCGGCCACCTGGACCCGATCGTGGCCAAGGTGCGGCAGGAGTCGAACGCCTTGATCAAGTTCGAGTTCGAGAAGACGTTCATGTTCTATCTGCCGCGGATCTGCGAGCACTGCCTGAACCCGTCCTGCATGGCGTCCTGCCCGTCCGGCGCGATCTACAAGCGGTCCGAGGACGGCATCGTGCTGGTCGACCAGGACCGGTGCCGAGGGTGGCGCCAGTGCATGACGGGCTGCCCGTACAAGAAGATCTATTTCAACCACAAGACGGGCAAGGCTGAGAAGTGCACCATGTGCTACCCGCGGGTCGAGGTCGGGCTGCCCACGGTCTGCTCGGAGACCTGCGTCGGCCGGCTGCGCTACCTCGGGCTGTTCCTGTACGACGCCGACGCCGTCACCGGCGCGGCGGCCACCCCGGACGAGAAGGACCTCTACGCCGCGCAGCTGGACGTGATCCTGGATCCGACCGACCCGGAGGTCATCCAGAACGCCCGCCAGCAAGGGATCCCGGCCGACTGGCTGGACGCCGCGCAGCGGTCACCGGTCTACGCTCTGGCCAAGAAGTACAAGGTCGCGCTGCCCCTGCACCCGGAGTACCGGACGATGCCGATGGTCTGGTACATCCCGCCGCTGTCGCCGATCGTCGATCTGCTCCGCGACCAGGGCCACGACGCGGAGAGCGCCGATGTCCTGTTCGGGGCGATCCGGGAGCTGCGCATCCCGCTGGAGTACCTGGCCGAGCTGTTCACGGCCGGGGACACCGCTGAGGTCGAGCGGGTGCTCTCCACCCTGGCCGCGATGCGGGCCCAGATGCGCAACGTCACCTTGGGTCGCCCGGCCGACGACTCGATCGCTGCGGCCGTGGGGATGACCAGTCAGGAGGTCTACGAGATGTATCGGCTCCTGGGCATCGCCAAGTACGAGGATCGCTACGTCATCCCCAAGGCGCACGTCGAGCAGGCCCACGACCTGGAGGAGATGGGCTGCTCGCTGGACTTCGACGGCGGACCGTACGAGATGGGTGAGTCCGGACCGTTCGGTGAGGCCAGCGGTCGTTCGACGCCGGTGGCGGTGGAGACCTTCCACGCCCTGAAGCAGCGGCAGACCTCCGACAGCGCCACCTCCGACGAGACGCTGCGCGGCCGAGTGAACCTGTTGAACTGGGACGGCAACGGATCACCGCCGGGGATGTTCCCCTCCTCGCCCGACGTGACGCCGGAGAGGCCGGGGCAGGCATGAGGGGCGCCGACGGGATCGACCGGTCCGATCGGGTCGTCTGGCAGGCCGCCTCCGTGGTGCTGGGCTACCCCGACGACGAGGTGGTGGACCGAGCCGCTCTCGTCCGAGCTGCCCTCACCGAGGCTGCCCCAGGCCATGCCGCCGACTTCGCTCCCCTGTGGGACTTCTGGGCGACGACCACCGCGGCAGCGGTACAGAACCACTACGTCGAGATCTTCGACCTGTCCCGGCGGCACACCCTCTACCTCTCCTACTACACCGACGGCGACACCCGCCGACGCGGCGAGACCCTGATGACGATCAAGCAGCGCTACCGCCGCTCCGGCTTCCTGGTCGACACCCACGGCGAGCTTCCCGACTACCTGCCGTTGATCTTGGAGTACGCCGCCCGGGTGGACCCACGTGACGGAGCCGAGCTGCTGCAGGACTTCCGGCGCAGCCTCGAGCTGCTCCGGTTGGCCCTGGTCGACAAGGGCACCCCGTACAACGGCGTGGTGGCCGCGGTGTGTGCGACCCTGCCGGGGCCGTCGCCCAGGGACCGGCAGGCCGTGATGGCGATGGCCGCGGCCGGGCCTCCGACCGAGACCGTGGGTCTCGAACCGGCCGATCCGCGGCTGCTGCCACTGAGGCCGGTGAACGTCTGATGGACGTGCTGCTGTGGGGGGTCCTGCCCTATCTCATGCTGGCGGTGCTGGTGGGTGGCACGATCTGGCGCTACCGCTACGACCAGTTCGGCTGGACCACCCGGTCCTCCCAGCTCTACGAGTCGCGACTGCTACGGATCGGCTCGCCGCTGTTCCACTTCGGCATCCTGGTGGTGATCGTGGGGCACTTCGTGGGCCTGGTGATTCCCAAGTCGTGGACGGACCGGATCGGGGTGAGCGAGCACCTCTACCACCTGAACGCGCTCGCCCTCGGGTCGGTCGCCGGGGTTGCCACCCTGGTCGGCGTGGTGATCTTGATCTACCGCCGACGGACCACCGGACCGGTGTTCATGGCCACCACCAGGAACGACAAGCTGATGTACGTCGTACTGGTGGCCGCGATCATTGCCGGGCTCGCGACCACCGTGCTCAGCGTGGTCGCCCCCGACCACGGACCCAGCTACCGGGAGACGGTGTCCCCCTGGTTCCGCTCGGTGTTCATCCTGCAGCCGGACGTCACCGCGATGGCCGCCGCGCCGCTGGCCTTCAAGGTCCACGTGCTGATCGGGATGCTGCTGTTCTGTCTGTGGCCGTTCACCCGACTGGTGCACGCCTTCACGGCCCCGCTGCACTACCTGTTCCGGCCCTACATCGTCTACCGCAGCCGGGACGACCAGAGCCGGCCCGGAGCGACTCCCGGCCACCGTGGCTGGGACCCGGTCGGCACCCGAGACCGCAGCCGCGGCGCCCGCTGACCGCCTGAACGGAGCGACATGACCACCGCCACCCCGTCGACACCGACGATCGAGAAGTCGGCCCAGACCCGCAACCTCCTGCTCGCCCTGCTGGCGTTCACCATCACCTTCTGGGCCTGGAACCTGATCGGTCCGCTGGGCGTCCGCTACAGCACCGAGCTCGGGCTCAGCGCGACCCAGAAGTCCCTGCTGGTGGCGATGCCGGTGCTCGTCGGCTCGCTGGGCCGCATTCCCGTGGGTGCGCTCACCGACCGCTACGGCGGCCGGGTCATGTTCACGATCATGCTGTTCGCCTCGATCGTGCCCGTGCTGCTGGTCTGCCTCGCCGGAACGCTGCAGTCCTACTCGCTGCTGCTGGTCTTCGGCTTCTTCCTCGGTATCGCGGGCACCACCTTCGCCATCGGCATCCCCTTCGTCAACGCGTGGTACGAGAAGCCTCGCCGTGGGTTCGCCACCGGCGTGTTCGGTGCGGGCATGGGCGGCACCGCGCTCTCGTCGTTCTTCACCCCGCGCATGGTGCAGTCCATCGGCTA
>DATDAP010000395.1:0-7293 GCA_036525335.1 Microlunatus sp.
GGACGACTTCGCCCGACCCGGCGACTCCACGTTCTTCGGCGGGACGTATCCGGCCCTCACCTGGGTCGACTACATGCAGACCGCGGTCGAGGATCTGCCGGTGAAGGAGTTCAAGGAGCCGGCGTACGTCAACCGCGACTCGGCCCCGCAGCCGACGGTCACCTCGCGGTCCGATCCGACCCGGACCCAGGGCCCGACCACTGAGGCGCCCACCCAGGCCCCGACGACCGAAGCGCCCACGAAGAGGCCGACGACCGAAGCCCCCACCCAGGACCCCACCACCGAGGGTGCCACCGGGGGGCCGACGGACGAGCCATCCGGCGGCGGCTGATGGATCGTGGGCCACGGCCGGCCATCGAGATCGTCGACAGCGCCGCCGAGAGGTCCCGACGCGGTAAGGGCCCGGCCGCCGAAGCCTGGTTGGACGAGGGCTCCGAGGGTCCGGTGACGACGGGCGGGGTGCCACCCTCGTGGAGCGATCGGCTCGTCCGCGCCACCAGTCACCGACTCGGCGGGCCGATCGGTCGACGGGCCGACACCGGCGGGTCCTGGTGGAACCCGGCCCGGTGGGTGCTGCTGACCGCCACCGTCGTCTACCTGCTCGGTGTGCTGTTCCGACTACCCTGCCGGATCACGGTGGCCGGCCAGAGCCCGGACCACTTCCGCTGGATGTGCTACTCCGACATCGGGATCCTGTACCAGCTCCGCGGGTTGATGCAGGGGAATGTCCCTTATCTCGACAGCGGCACCTACCCGGTGCTGGAGTACCCGGTGCTGACCGGCTGGTTCCTCCAGCTCGAGCGGATGATCAGCACCGCCCTCGGAGCGCCGACCGGGTCGGAGCTCACCGCCCAGCAGCAGGTCGACTCGACCCTGATCTTCACCGACGTCAACGTGGTGGTTCTGGGTGCGCTGCTGCTGATCACCGTGTGGGCCCAGGTGCGGTCGGTGCCGCACCGTCCTTGGGACGCCATGATGCTGGCCGCCTCGCCCTGTGTCGCGGCCACGGCGTTGATCAACTGGGATCTGCTGCCGGCCGCGCTGACCGCGCTGGGGGTGCTGTGCTGGGCACGTCGGCGGCCCGGCTGGGCCGGCGTCTTCTGGGGACTCGGGATGGCCGCCAAGCTCTACCCGCTGTTCCTGCTCGGTCCGTTGCTGTTCCTGTGTCTGCGGGCGGGTCGGATGCGGGAGCTCGGGCGGATGCTGGCGGCGTTCGCGGGCGCCTGGCTCGTGATGAACCTGCCCGCGCTGTGGCTGGCGCCCGACAACTGGCTGAGCTTCTGGACCTTCAACTCCGACCGGTCCGGCGATCTCGGCTCGATCTGGTACATCCTGTCGCTGGCCGGACACTCCGTGGACGGTCTGAACTCCTTGGCCCTGGCCGTCTTCGGGTTGCTGTGTGTCGGGATCGCTGGGCTGATCCTGGTCGCTCCCCGCCGGCCGCGGATCGGTCAGGTGATGTTCCTGGTGGTCGTCGCGTTCCTGCTGACCAACAAGGTCTACTCCCCGCAGTACGTGCTGTGGCTGCTCCCGTTCGTGGTGCTGGCCCGGCCCGTGTGGCGGGACTGGTTGGTCTTCACCGCCGGCGAGCTGGCCTACTTCGGGGCCATCTGGTGGCACCTCGGCGGGCTGCTCGCCCCGGGCGCCGACGGTCCGGACAAGGTCTATTGGCTCGCGGTGATCGTGCGGATGCTCGCCCAGCTGTGGATCGTGGCGGTGGTGGTCCGGGACCTCTGGCGGCCCGCGCACGACGTCGTGCGCCATCCGCCCGGAGTGTCCGCGACCTTCGACGATCCGACCGGGGGCGTGCTGGACGGTGCTCCGGACGTGGATTGGCTGCCGCTGCGCCGGCCGGGTGCGCAATTTCCATCCACGGATGAGGGGTCGGGTCCGCTGGAGCCGGAAGACGGGCAATTTCCATCCACGGACGACAGTTCTGGTGCACCCGGGCCCGATGCACGCGATTCACCGTCCGTGGCTGGAAATTGCCCAACCCCCGCCGCCCCCGGAAGCCCGGCCCCCGGAAGCCCGGCCCCCGGAAGCCCGGCCCTCGGAACCCCCGTCCCCGGAACCCCCGTCCCTGGAACCCCCGTCCCACCTGGCCCCGACAGTCGCTCGTGACAGCCGTACGATCTGCCGTCACATCGTCACCGACGGGCAGCGCCAACCGGCGTGCGGCCAACCGGCGTACGGTCGTCCAGGCCTGGCTGGCCAGCCGCGGACTCATCGCCCTGGTCGCGCTGCTGCTGGCCGTCTACCAGGGCCGGACCCTGTCCGACATGGTCGACCAGTGGGACGTGGAGCACTTCACGAACCTGGCCACCAACGGCTATCTCGGTCGGGCCGACGGGACCCTGATGGCGTTCTTCCCCGGCCTGCCCTCGCTGTTGCGGGTCGGGCTAGAGCTCGGTCTGCCCATCTACCTGACCGGCGTGATCATCGCGGCGATCTGCTCGTACCTGGCGGCCGCCGCCCTGGCGCGACTGGGTGGCCCGGTCGCCGCCGTGGCCTGGCTGTTCGCCCCGACCGCGGTCTTCACGATCGTCCCGTACACGGAGGCGCTGTTCTGTGCGGCCGCCTTCTGGGCCTGGGAACGGGCCCGAGCCGACAAGTGGGCGGCGGCCGCCGGACTGGCCGCGGTCGCGTGCACCGTACGGGTGTCCGGGCTGTTCCTGGTCGGGGCTCTCGTCGTCCTGGCGATCACCTTGCGGACCCCCGGTCCGGGAGGCGAAGGCGAATGGCGGGAGCGCGGTCGGCGGCTCGGGTGGCTGCTGATCCCGGCCGCGGTCCTCGGTGCGTTCGTGCTCTATCTGTACTCGCTCACCGGCAGCTGGACCGCCTGGTACCACGCTCAGTCCACCGGCTGGGCTCGCGCGATGACACCGCCGTGGGACGCGTTCTGGAACACCGTCGCCGCCACCCACGCCGACCCCGACCACCCGCTCTGGCCGCCGGTCTTCCTCGCGGAGATCGTCGCGATGGCGATCGGGGTGGTCGTGGTCGGCTGGTGCCTCGGTCGGCGCCTGTGGGCGGAGGCATCGTGGGTGGCCATCCAGGTGCTGGCGTTCTCGATCTCATACTGGTTCATGTCGGTCAACCGGGCCATTCTGCTGTGGTTCCCGCTGTGGATGATGATCGCGCAGCTGGTGACCTGGCGGCCCGAGCACGTCGCCACCCGCACGATCCATCGCGTCGTCGTGGGGCTCGCCTTCCTCGGCTCGGTGCTGGCGATGCTGGCGTGGAGCTGGCTCTACTTCACCGGCAACTGGGCCAGCTGAGCTCGCGCCGGCCGACCCAGCGGGGAGATCGCCGAGGTCGCCGAGCGGGCCGGGTCGATGCCGATGACTGCGTAAACTCGCAGCCGTGAGGCGAATGTGGATCGACCTGGAAGGGCTGGCCAACCTGCGTGACGTCGGTGGGATGCCGACGAGCGACGGCGGGGAGATCTCGGCGGGGCGGCTGCTGCGGTCGGACAATCTGCAGGCCCTGACCCGGGCCGACATCGACCTGCTGCTCGACCTGGGTCTGAGCGACGTGGTGGATCTGCGCAGTGAGTACGAGGTGGAGTCCGAAGGTCCCGGGCCGCTGGCCAACCACCCGCAGGTGCACATCCACCAGCACTCCCTGTTCCGCGAGTGGCGCGAGGGCGTGGGTGAGGAGAAGCCCGCTCAGCTGACGGACGAACGTCCCGAGGAGCTTCCCGACGAGGCGCTGCCCTGGGTCGACCTGGCCCCGAGTGTGCAGGTGGATCACCCGGTCGCGTCGTTCTACCTGTCCTATCTCGTCGATCGGCCGGACTCGATCGTCGCCTCGCTCCGTCACATCGGCGAGGCCGACGGCGCGACGCTCGTGCACTGCGCGGCGGGTAAGGACCGTACGGGCACGGTGGTCGCGCTCGCTCTGTCGGTGGCCGGCGCCGACCGCGACGCCATCGTGGCGGACTACGCCGCGAGCACCGAGCGGATGGAGGCCATCCTCGAGCGGCTCCTGGGGACCCGGACGTACGCCGACAACCTGCGGGACCGCCCGATGTCGTCCCACATCACCTACCCGGAGACGATGCAGGCCTTCTTGACCTACGTCGACGAGGAGTACGGCGGCGTCGGGCCTCTGCTGGGCAGGATGGGTTGGACCGAGGACGACTCGCGGCGCTTGCGGGCCAAGCTGCGCTGAGACCTCTCGGCTCAGGTCTCGGCGATCTGATCGACCAACGCCGTGGTCAACCGCAGCTCCACCGGCACCTCTTCGCCGATGGCCGGTGGGGTCACCGAACCGGGCAGCAGCACCAGGCTCGCCTGCATGTGCGGCGGCTCCAGGAACCAGCGCTTCTTCCCCGCGATCGTGTACGGGCTGAGGGCCCGGCTGGTCGCCTGCAAACCGCCCTGGGCCAGCGCGATGAGCCGCTGCCGATTCGACGAGGCCGAGGTCGGGGCCTCCATCCCGATGCCCTGGGCTGTGCCACCCGCCATGATCACCAACCAGCCGTCCCGGCCGATTCGGCGCTGCCGGTAGCCGGCCCGATCGCCCCGGCGAACGGGGTGGACATCCAGCACGGTCGCCACCGCGGACAGACTGCCGGGGTCGCCGAGCCACAGGCGGGTGCCGACCCTCAGCCGCATCGGCACGGGATCGTGACCCGCCCCGCCGAGCTGCTTGGCCAGGGTCATCGCCTCCACCGCGGGTAGGTGGGACAGCCACAGCGGGGCGGGAGCTGCGGCCAGCGCCGCCCGGGCCAGTCGCTCGGCCTCGAGGTAGCGGCCCTGGTCGAGCAGCGGCAGGTGGATCGTCCACCCCTGCAACGCGATCGCGTCGAGATGATCACCGATGGCGGCCAGGTCATCCGCTGGGATCCCGTGGCGTTGCATGGTGGTGAGCACTTCGACGATCACCCGCGGTGGCCGCTCGAGCTCTCCGGCGTGGCTCCCGATCACGGCGAGATCCTCGATCCGCGACACCGTGGTGATCACCCGCGGATCACCCAACAGCGCCCGGGCAAGATCATCATCGGGCCGCCACGGCATCATGATCACGATGTCGCCGGGGTACCGGTCCCGGACCAGGGCCACCTCGGACGGGAGCCCGACCGCGATCGCCTCGGCGCCCAGACGCCCAGCCTCGTCGGCCAGCCGGGGGAGGCCGAAACCGTACCCGTTGCCCTTGGCCACCGGGACGATCCCCGGGGTGGACTCCGCCACGGTGACCAGGTGCCGACGCCAGCGGTCGACCTCCAGCCGCAGCGAGACCCCGCTCACCCGCGGTGTCTCATGTAGATGTCGAAGGCAGCGTAGATCAGCGGGTTGAGCGGCAGGTCCCACTCGCCGACGTACTCGACCGCCTCGCCGCCCGTACCGACCTTGAACTGGATCAACCCGAGGTGCGGGTCGTCGGCCTCCAGTCCTTCGGTGATACCGCGCAGGTCGTACACGGTCGCCTTGGCCTCCAGGGCATCGGTGATCATCCGCCACTGGGTGGCGTTGGAGCCCCGTACGTCCCGCTTGGCGGTGGTGCTGGCGCCGTACGTGTACCAGGCGTGGCCACCGACCCGGACCCAGGTCGTGGCCGCGACGAGATCGCCGTCGTGGTGGGCGAGGTAGAGCCGGATCCGGTCATCGTCCTCGTCCAGCAGGATCTTGAACATCTGCTCGAAGTAGTCGAGCGGTCGGGGCGAGAAGCCGTCCCGTTCGGCGGTCTCGACGTAGATCCGGTGGAAGGCCGGCAGGTCCGTCGCGTCACCGCGGGTCACAGTGACCCCCGACCTGGCTGCCTTCTTGATGTTTCGCCGCCAGAGCTGGTTCATCCCGGCCAGCAGCTCGTTCTCGGTCGCGCCGGCCAACGGCAGCTGGAACACGAACCGCGGCTGCCCGGCAGCGAAACCCTCGTCCTCGGTGGGCGGTCGCCACCCGAGCTCGCGGAGTCGATTGCGCAACCGGGTGGCGTCGTGGTTGGTCTCATCGGGCAGGGCCTGGCTCAGGCGGGCAATCCGCTCGTCGGCGATCGCGGTCTTGATCGTCGGGGCGTGCCAGCGGCGGACCACCACCGGACAGCCGATCCGGATGCCGAAGGCCCCGGACGACCGTAGGTGCTCGGCGAGCGGGGTGAGCCAGTCGCCGATGTCGTCAGCGTCCCATTCGATCAGCGGGCCCTCGGGCAGGTAGGCCAGGTAGCGCTTCACCTTGGGCAGCTGCCGATAGAGCACGAGGCCGGCGCCGACCAGCTTGTCGTCCGCGTCGAACCAGCCGAGCGACTCGTGTCGCCACTCGGTCTTCACCGCGCCCCAGGCCGGCGTCTGCAGGAAGCTGGCCGAGGGCAGGGTGCGGACGAAGCTGAGGTGCTGCTCGGCGCCGATCGTGCGCACGGTCAGACCGGACGACGGCGCAACCTCCTGCGCGCCCTCCTCGACGATCTGTTTGCGTCCCGAGATGCCCACCACACCCCGACCATAGCCACCCGGGCCAGGTCCGCGCTCGCCCGGCTCGGGTGGGACACCGTGAGTTCACCCATCCGACGGGTCGGGCCGGCGTCAAGGCTCGAACACTAGGCTGGGCGCCATGTCGCCCTCGATCATCGAACTGCCCGAGGCCGAGCTTCGCGAGGGGCTCGCCGTCTGCCTGCACGTGCCGCGGTGGGTGGACGACGTGGCGGATCGGGCCCCCTACTCCTCGCTGGCCGAGCTGGAGGAGGTCGCCCGCGCCGCGGCGACACCGCTGGCGCCCGCGGAAGTCGACCAGGCGCTGTCGACCCATCCCCGGATCGGGGAGACGGCGAGCGGGGAGGGCGCCGCGGCCGCGCTGTCCAAGGCCGAGCAGTCTTCCAGTGCCTCCAGCGATCCGGCGCTCGACGAGGCGCTGGCGAACGGGAACCGGGCGTACGAGGAGCAGTTCGGGCGGATCTTCCTGATCCGTGCGGCCGGTCGCTCGCGCACCGAGATCCTGGCGGAGCTCAACCGCCGACTCACCCTCGACCCGGATACCGAGATCTCTGTGGTGGGGGAGGAACTGCGCGACATCGCCCTGCTCCGGATCCCGCAGGTGTTCGCCGAGTATCGCTGAGCCGGGGCCGTCCCGCTCACTCCAAAGTGCGGTCCCGCTTGTGAGCGTCCTCTGAGACTGAGGTCGCGCCGACCACGACTGGACGACTGAGCGAGCCGACACGCTTTTCGTCGGTGAGCGAGGGAGGAGGGAAGGAGTGGTCCGAAGGTGCGGCCGTTGCGCGAACAAGCCTTTGAGAAGGTGCGCGCGAGGACCCGGGATAGACGTTCCGCACAGGGGATGACCGCCCACGCGGGGAACGTGA
>DATDAP010000396.1:0-16554 GCA_036525335.1 Microlunatus sp.
CCGTGGTGGACGGGATCGCCGACGAGCCCTCGGTCACCGACACCGACGACATCGTCTACCTGCGACCGAGCCGCTACTGCGAGTCCGATTCGCTCGCTCCCACCGCGGCCAGCGAGTTCGCGGGACTGAGCGGGCTGAACCTGCTGAACGCGGTCATCCGCTGGGTGCACGACAAGCTCACCTACGTCTCCGGGTCCAGCCTGCCCACCGACGGAGCGGTCCGGACCCTGCTCGGCCGCCAAGGGGTCTGCCGCGACTTCGCCCACCTGTCGATCGCTCTGCTGCGCTCCCTGAACGTCCCGGCCCGGCTGGCGGCGGTCTACGCGCCAGGGCTCAGCCCGATGGAGTTCCACGCCGTCGCCGAGGCGCTGGTGGACGGCCAGTGGTGGGTCGTCGACGCCACCGAGCTGGCCCCGCGGCAGAGTCTGCTCCGGGTGGCCACCGGCCGTGATGCCGCCGACACAGCGTTCCTGACCAACTTCGGCGCCAACACCACGCTGACGGGGCTCGAGGTCACCGCGGTGGTCGACCGCTTCGAGCTGGACAACACCCAGCTGTTGACTCAGCTGCGCTGACCCGCCGCACGGTGCCGGGTTCGCACGCTGCTGGACCCGGAAACCCCTGACACGCTTTCCGACGCCGATCCACACCGCCGAGTCCGCGACACGAAATTTGTGACCGCCGGTCCCTCATGGGATCCTGGGCAGGTTATTTCCACTACGGATCGTCGGGCACGTACCTGCCCGTGGAAAGGAAGTGTGGCGTGGCCACAGTCAGTTTCAAGGACGCTACTCGCGTCTACCCCGGAGCGGATCATCCCTCCGTCGACAAGCTCAACCTCGACATCGGTGATGGCGAGTTCATGGTGTTGGTCGGACCGTCGGGTTGTGGGAAGTCGACCTCGTTGCGGATGCTCGCCGGGTTGGAGGAGATCAACGCGGGCAGCATCTTCATCGGTGACCGTGATGTCACCGATCTGCCGCCGAAGGACCGCGACATCGCGATGGTGTTCCAGAACTACGCCCTGTACCCGCACATGACCGTCGGGGACAACATGGGGTTCGCGTTGAAGATGGCCGGTGTGCCGAAGACGGAGCGGCAGCAGCGGGTCCAGGAAGCGGCGCATCTGCTGGGCCTGGAGGACTTCTTGAACCGGAAGCCGAAGGCGTTGTCGGGTGGTCAGCGTCAGCGGGTCGCGATGGGTCGGGCGATCGTGCGGTCGCCGCAGGTGTTCTTGATGGATGAGCCGTTGTCGAACCTGGACGCGAAGCTGCGGGTGTCGACCCGGACCCAGATCGCGGCGTTGCAGACCCGGCTGGGGGTGACCACGGTGTATGTGACCCATGACCAGGTCGAGGCGATGACGATGGGTGACCGGGTGGCGGTGATGAAGGACGGTGTGTTGCAGCAGTGCGACACGCCGTTGAACCTGTACGACAGCCCGAAGAACCTGTTCGTGGCGGGGTTCATCGGTTCGCCGGCGATGAATCTGATGGAGGGTGATGTCGCCGACGACGGCATCCACATCGGTGACTATGTGGTCGGTGTGCCGCGTGAGGTGCTGGGCAAGGCGGCGAACGAGAAGCGGCTGGTGCTGGGGATCCGGCCGGAGAACTTCGCGTTGGGTGAGGGCAACGACGGGATCGGTATCGATGTGGCGGTGGTCGAGGAGCTCGGCGCGGACGCGTTCGTGTACGGGACGGTCGCGGGTTTGGCCGATGAGGACAAGCTGACCGCTCAGCAGATCACCGCCCGGATCTCGTCGCGGAACCCACCCGAGCGGGGATCGACGATCCGGTTGAAGATCGACCCGGAGCATGTGCACGTGTTCTCCCAGTCCGACGGCCGTCGCCTCTCGGAGAGCTACGCCCGGTAAGTCCTGACGACGAGGGGTTCTTCGTGACCGAAGGGGGCCACGAAGGACCCCTTTGTCATGCCTGAAGGAGATCGCCACGAGGGCGCGCGTTGTCGCCGACGCAACCTCCGGCCGCTCC
Source organism: Microlunatus sp. (assembly GCA_036525335.1). Taxonomy (GTDB): domain Bacteria; phylum Actinomycetota; class Actinomycetes; order Propionibacteriales; family Propionibacteriaceae; genus Microlunatus. The sequence goes on from DATDAP010000396.1 coordinate 1,995, forward strand.
CGTGCGTAGAGGTGGCAACGAGCTGTCGCATCGCGCCTGAGCGCGTGACCGGACTGGCGGAGCCGTTCGAGGGAGAACGAGATGAACCGATGGTGGCGGGCGACCATGGTCGGTCTGGCCGGGAGCATGCTGGGGATCGGCGGCCTGGTGGCGCCGGCCGAAGCGGAACCGTCCGCGCCCGATCGATCCGGCGTTCGCAGCGCTGGCACGTCGCCGGCCGCCGACTTCAACGGCGACGGTTACAGCGATCTCGCCGTGGCCGGTGACCGCGATGCCGAAGACGGCTCGCCCGTCGGGGTGATCCGGATCCGATACGGCTCGAAGGTCGGCCTGACGATCGCGAACGCTCAGGTCTGGACCGAGGACACCTTCCGACTGAAGGTCGGCAACCAGTTGGGCGACACCCTCGCCACCGGTGATCTCGACGGCGATGGGTACACGGATCTGGCTGTCGGGGCCCCTTTCGCCACGGTCGGCGCAGCGACCAGCGCCGGCCTGGTGTGCGTCATCTACGGATCGAGTCGCGGCCTGGACACGACACGGACCCAGCTGTGGAGTCTGGACACGCCGGGCGTGGCGGGCGGCGCAGCCAACAGTGCGAACTTCGGCAGGGCTCTGACGATCGCTGACTTCGGCCGCGGCCCGGCCGAGGATCTCGCCGTCGGTGTCCCCGGCCAGCACGGAGGCGGATCGGTGAGCCTGCTCTACGGGTCGCCCACCGGACTCACCACGGCCGGCAGCCAGGTGTGGTCACAGCGAACCAAGGGGATCCAGGGGCGCGCGGAGAAGTGGGACGACTTCGGCTCAGAGCTGGCCTCCGGGAACTTCGGCCGGTCGGTGGAAGCAGACCTGGTGATCGGCGTGCCGTCCGAGACACTGGGTGGCCTGGACGGTGCCGGCGCGGTCAACGTGATCTACGGGTCCCCGACCGGCCTGACGGCAGCAGGTGCGCAGCGCTGGTCGGCGGCGTCTCCGGGTGTCCCAGGATCCCTCCGGGAGCAGGCCACCTTCGGCGAGTCACTGGCCGCCGGCCACTTCGCGTCCACCGCGTACGACGACCTGGCCATCGGGGCGCCCTGGGATCGGGTGAGCGGCAAGCATGCCGCCGGATCGGTGACGGTGATCCGGGGCGGGGCTTCTGGTCTCACTCCGCGCGGCAGCCAGCGTTGGACGCAGGCCTCCAAAGGAGTCGCCGGGAAGCCCGGAACCTACGACTTCTTCGGTTGGTCGCTCGCGGCCGCCGACGTCGGACGCGCAGACCGGGGCGAAGGTCTCGACGACCTGGCCATCGGGGTGTCAGGTGAGCGCGTCGGGAAGGTTCCCGATGCGGGAGCCGTGCAGGTCATCTACGGGTCCACCAGAGGGCTACGCGCCAGCGGGAGCGTGTTGATCAGTCGTGCGACTCCGGGCGTGCTCGGTACGGCCCGCCGCGAGGCCTACGTCGGAACCGCCCTGACCGTCGGTGACTTCGGTCGGACGTCGGGTGGTCGGCCGATGGACGACCTGGCCGTGGCCGGGAGGGATCAGGGGATGAATGTCCTCTACGGGACTCGTTCCGGCCTGTCGACCGGCGAGGACCAGTTCCTCACCGACCAGGGATTCGTGCTCCCCGGCAACTGACGGGATCGCCCTCGGTGCTCGGCGGGAAACCGGCATCGAGGATCCCTCGCGCGTACGCCAACACACTCTCCTGAGTCGGCCGGTACGGCATCTCCATCCAGGTTTTGTACTGCGGCGTGGTGAACATCTGCTCGGCCGGGATCGTTCCGCTCGCAGGGAAGTAGCGCTGGCAGACACTCCTGGCACGCCGACGCCAGGGAGTCGCCGACCTGACCCGGGATGACGTCGATACCGGCGACGTCCAGGCCGCCGCGACCGTCGAAGGCGAACGTGAACGGGTGCTCCGACCAGACGTACCGGCCACAGCTGGAAACGAGCAGCGGGGCCGGCCGGTTCGCGCCCGCCTCCGGGTCGTCGATCAGACCCGCGTTGATCGCCAGGTCACGGCGGAGCTGCCGGTCACCGAACGGCATGGCCTGCCCGTCGGGCACCGCACCACCCCACCAGTACTCATCCGGCCGGAGGTCGAGGTCAGCGACGATACGGGTTCAAAGGTCACCCGCTGGATTCTGCCCCAAGCGGAGCCGATCGGGTGAGACAGTCAGCGGACGGTGGCCCCGGCCGGCACCGGGGAGCCCCACTGCTGACGCATCGTACGTGGCCCACCGGACCGCGCGCGCAGCTGGGCGACGATCCCGAGAAGCGCCAGGCCGGCGTACAGGACGTACCACCACCAGCCGCGACCCATCTCGGCGGTCACGCCCTCGACGGTGAGCCGGTTGAGTCCGATGGAACCCGCGATCACCATCACACCGGCTACGGTCACGCTGGCCCCGGCCAGGGCGGTGAGCACCACGAGGATGACGGCGGGCAGATCTGTCGCGATGGCGATCACGGCCAGCAGTGCACCGGCCACCAGACCGACAGCGATGGTGGCCACCTGGGAGCCGACGCCCACCGCGGCCATCACGCTCGTGCCGATGGTGAAGCCGATGCCGGCCATGCCGATCACGACCGCGATCTGGTACGAGAGGTAGGCCAGTACGCCGAAGATCACCGCGCCGACGAGACCGACCAGCCAGCTCAGGGCCAGCTGCCCGAAGCCGCTGTTCGTCACTCCGGCGACCAGCCCCGCGCCGAGCAGGAAGCCGACGAAGGCCCCGAACAGACTGATGATCAGCCGCATCGTCACGTAACCGCGGAAGCACAGGAGTGCCCCGATCAACACGGCGATGATCCCCACCACGATAGTGTCCACTCTTGCCTCCTCGTCGGCCACCGACGGTCACGGCCGCCGACGTCCATCATGACCAACCGGGACAAGCGGCTCGGCGGGCGAGGAAACCCACCTGCAGGTGGAGCGAGCGGGTCAGGTTCGTTCGCGGACCGGCTGATCGAGGATGGTCGGCTGGTCGCTGGCGATGCGCCAGTGCGCATCGCCGTCCTGGACGAGCCAGTCACCGATGCGACCCCGCCAGGAGATGGCCGGGTGCGGGCCGCGGGCACGGCGGCGGAAGGTCACCTCGTCGGCGTCCAAGGTGAACGAGTCGGCGCCGAGTGCCTCCTCGATGTCCAGCAGGTTGTGCTCGAGCAGCCGGACAGCACCCGGATCCCGCGCGAGCGGGTGAGTGGAGTGATCCATGTTGACGCACCTTTGTCGTCCCCGAGGTGAATCCCGAAGGGCACCACGGTAGCAACATTCCTCGCCTTCCCACCCAACGGCGGTCGGCCGTGAGTCAGGTGCCAAGCCGGTCCGGCGGGAGGGTGCCGACCACGAGCCCGGCGCTGCGGGCCAGGGCTCGGGCCCGATCGAGCACCTCCCGCTCCGACAGCCCGGTGTCGGCGGCCACCCGGACCACGTCGTCGAACTCGGGATTGACCTGCCGGATGCCGGTGGCGTCGTGACCGATCTTGATCCGGACGGGGTGCCCGTCGATCTCGACCGGGGCCCAACCGCGCGACAGGGCGGTCCTCGTCACCGGGTGCTGCCGCACGCCCAGCGTGCTGGTGTGCTCCATGATCACCACCTGCAGCGGGGCCACCAGTGAGGGGCGGGCCAGGACCGTGAGGACGTGGGCCGGTCGTCCCTTCTTCATCACGATCGGGACCAGCCACGCGTCGGCGGCACCGGCGCCGATCAGCCGCGCGAGCACCCCCGGCCACAGCCGCGGATCCAGGTCGTCGACGTTGGCTTCCATGATCATCATCGACGCGGTCCCGGGTACGGCGGTCGTCGTCGAAGCGCTGTCCCCGATGAGCACCCGGGTGATGTTGGGCCGGTCGGGGAAGTCTTTGCTGCCCGCCCCGGCGCCAGAGGCGTGCAGGAACATCGGCGGCAGGTCCTCGCAGGTCCGGGCCAGCGCAGCCACCAGCGCCATGCCGGTCGGCGTGGTCAGCTCGCCGGTGCCGCCGGCGTGCACCCGCCACCCGGCCGACAGGCGGACCACCGCCGGCACCGGCACGGGGAGATCGCCGTGGGCCGCGCGGGTACGGCCCGAGCCCACCGCCACCGAGCCAGCACTCACCGACGTCACGCCGAGATCGGTGAGCGCGGCCGCGACTCCCACCACATCGGCGATCGAGTCCAGCGCGCCGACCTCGTGGAAGTGGACCTCGTCGGTGGGGATGCCGTGGGCCTCCGCCTCGGCCTCGGCCAGCCGGGCGAACGTGGCCACGGCACGCGTGCGTACCGGCTCAGCGATGTCCGCGTCGGTGATGCTGTCGCGGATCGTCGCCCAGCGGCGGTGGGGCAGATCCTCGGTGATCACCTCGACGGTGATCTTGGTGGCCCGTTGACCGGCCCGGATGACCTCGGCGGCGTCGAGGCGTACGGAGTCGGGGACCACCGCGTCCACCGCGGCCTGCACGACCGTGAGATCCGCGCCGGCATCGACCAGAGCCCCGAGCAGCATGTCGCCGGCGATCCCCGCGGAGGCGTCGATCCAAGCGTGCCGGCCGGGAGTCACGGGGCGGCGATCTGCGCGGCCAGGTGGCCGGCGCCGTACCCGTTGTCGATGTTGACCACCGCGACCCCCGGCGCACACGAGTTGAGCATGGTGAGCAGGGCCGCCAGCCCTTCGAACGCGGCCCCATAGCCCACCGAAGTCGGTACGGCGACCACGGGCGCGGCCACCAGACCGGCGACCACGCTGGGTAGCGCGCCGTCCATGCCGGCAGCCACCACGATCGCTTTCGCCGCCCGCAACCGGGGCACCTGCGCCAGGATCCGGTGCAGCCCGGCGACGCCGACGTCGACGATCAGCTCGGCGTTCCGGCCCAGGTAGCGAGCGGTGAGCAGCGCCTCCTGGGCGACCGGGAGGTCCGAGGTCCCGGCGGCCAGCACGAGCACCGGCCCGCCGGTCGGGGCGGGTGGGTCCGGTGGCCACGCCACAAGGCGGGCAGCGGCATCGTACGCGGCGTCCGGCAGCACGGCGTGGATGGCCCGGAGGTGCTCCTCGCGGACCCGGGTGAACAGGGAGACCTGCGGCTGGTCGGCCAGGGCGGTGGCGATCCGGCTCACCTGGTCGGCGGTCTTGCCCTCGCAGAACACGGCTTCGGGGTAGCCACGTCGCTCGAGGCGATCGAGATCGAGCCGGGCGATCTGATCCAGCTCCACCGGGTCGGCTCTCACGTTGTCGGCGTGATCACCCATGGTGGACCGCGACCAGCGGCAGGGTGAAGGCACCCGACTGCATCCCCGCCAGATCCAACGTGACGTAGCGGAAGCCGGCCGCGCGGACGGCCCGGAGAACCTCGCTGCGCAAGGGATCCACGGCGATCCGGGCGACATCGTCGACGGTCAGCTCGAGCCGGGCGATGTCGCCGTGGTGACGGACCCGGAGATCACCCAGACCGAGATCACGCAGCGCCTCCTCCGCCCGGTCGATCTGGCTCAGCTTCTCCGGGGTGACTTCCTCGAAATGCGGGATGCGGGAGGCGAGGCACGGGGACGCGGGCTTGTCGGCGACGCCCAGGCCGAGCTCCCGGGCGATGGTGCGGACATCTGTCTTGGTCAGTCCGGCGGCGGCCAGCGGCCGTCGGACATCGTGCTCCGTCGCCGCGCGGGCACCCGGCCGGTCGGTCCGGCGGACGTCGTCGGCGTTCTCCCCGTACGCGATGGCGTCCAGCCCCAGCGAGCGGGCGACGCCGGCGTCGATGGTGGCGAACAGCACGTCCTTGCAGTGGTAGCAGCGGTCGGGACCGTTGGCGCGGTAGGCCGCGCGATCGCCCTCGGCGGTCTCGACCTCGACCACCTCGACGCCGATCTGGCGGGCCACCGCGTGGGCACCGCGCCGCTCGCCGGCCGCCAAGCTGGGAGAGACACCGAGCAGGGCGACCACCTGGTCGTCGCCGAGCACCCGAGCGGCCAGAGCCAGCAGGACGGAGGAATCGACCCCGCCGGAGAAGGCGACCCCGAGCCGTCGTATCCCGGCGAGGTCGGCCGCCACGCTCCTGGTCGCCTCGGTCACCGTTGCTGCTGGAGCGGCGAGATCGGTCACGGATGCCACCCTAACCGCCGCCGGAGGGTGCTGCGCGGGCGTGACAACCTCTGGCAACGTCGTTGCCGCAGGCAAGTGCGGATGCGAGCATTCGGGAGCCAGAACAGGCTGGAGCAACGGAGGTGGCGGGTGGTCAGGGCAGCCGTGATCGGGTGCGGAGACGTGTCCGTCGTGCACCTGGAGTCGATTCGTCGGATCGAGGGCAGCGAGCTCGTCGCCGTCTGCGATCTCGACCCCGAGGTGGCTCGCGCGGTGGGGGAGCAGTACGGCGTCCCCGGCTTCACCGACCCGGTGGCGATGATCGAGAGCGTCCACCCGGACGTGGTGCAGATCAGCACCCCGCACGACCAGCATGTCGGCCCCGCGATCGCCTGCCTCGAAGCCGGGGTGGCGGTGCTGTCGGAGAAGCCGGTGGCGGCCACCGTCGCCGAGGCCCAGCGACTGGTCCAGTGGTCTGCCGATCACCCGGACAGCACGGTCGGGATCTGCTTCCAGAACCGGTACAACGCGACGTCGGTGGCCGTCCGCGAGCTGCTTGCCTCGGGCGAGCTGGGCGCGGTGCGCGGCGCCTTCGCGACGGTGGCCTGGCACCGCAGCCCGGCCTACTACGAGGCCCGGCCCTGGCGCGGTCAGCGCGCTCACAGCGGCGGCGGAGTCCTGATCAACCAGGCCATCCACACCATCGACCTGCTGCAGTGGTTCCTCGGCGACGTGACGGCGGTCAGAGGTCACGCCGGCGCCCACCTGCTGGGTGACGTGATCGACGTGGAGGACTCCGCGCAGCTGATTCTCGATCACCCCGGTGGCGTCCGCTCGGTCTGCTTCGCCACCAACACCGCGGCCGTGGACTTCCCGGTCGGCATCGAGATCGCCACCGAGCAGGCGCAGCTGTCCATCCGCGGCGATCTGACGATCAGCTGGGCCGACGGCCGGGTCGACGTCGTACCCGAACGACGAGCCGCCTCCGGTGGCCGCTCGTACTGGGGTGTGTCGCATGAGCTCCTGATCGCGGACTTCCACGCCCACGCGGCGGCGGGCAAGCCGTTCTGGATCGACCCGGCCGAAGGCATCAAGGCGCTGCAGATCATCGAGCAGGTCTACGCCCTGAGCCGCTGAGCCGCTGACTCGGGATCTGCCCCTCGGTCAGCGGGCCTCCACGAGGTCGAGCATCTCCAACGACCAGTGGTGGACACCGTCGAGCTTTGCGGCGAAGGCCGGGTTGACCTGAGCCGTGCCGGTGAACCAGAGATCGAAGGCGACCTGGCGCAGGGCGATGAAGGCGTCCAGGTGGGTTGGGTCGACGTCTCTCCGGGTGCGGTAGCCGGTCAGCAGCGCGTCCCGGAACTCGGCCTGGTCCGGTCGGTCGCGCAGCTCCCAGAGGGCAACGGCGAGCTCGTACAGACGGGGACCGGTGCCGCAGTCGTCGAAGTCGATCAGCTTGACCTCGCCGTGTTGGAAGAGTGCATTGCCGAGGTGCAGGTCGGCGTGGATGAGTCCGACGTCCTCTGACTGCGGCATCAGCACGGCCAGTCGGGCGCCGACGGCCGAGAACCGGGTTCGGATCTCGGTCGGCAGCAGGGCCCAGCACTCGGCCGCCGGCGTATGGCCGTAGATCATGACGTCTCCGAAGAACGTCTCGTGGTCCCAGCGGATGCGGACGAAGTCGGCCGGCGGTGTCCAGGCATCGGCCTGGTCGTGCAGTCGGGCTATGGCCTCGCCGAGGCGGCGGAGGTGGATCGGGCGAGGAGACGACTCGTGGATCCGCCCGTCCATCCACTGCAGCACGGAGCAGATCCGGGTCTCCCCGGCCGCGGACACCTCGACCGTCGGGGCGCCGTCGCAAGCCGTCAGCACCGGGGGTACGGACAGGTCGGTGTCGGCCTGGATGGCCTGCAACCAGGCGATCTCGGACCGAATGGCCGCGGCGGAGTCGACATCGCGCCCGTGTCGTCGCGGTCGATGCACGCGGACGAGATGACGCCCCGCGGCACTGTCGTGCCGGTAGGTGGTGTTCTCGCCGTGGGTCACGAACGTGAGACGACCCGCCGGCAACGGATACCGGTCGAGGGCGGCCTCCGCCACCCGGCGCAGGCGTACGAGCTGCGCTCGTCGGGACGACATGCGGCCACTGTGGCGTACCGGCCGGGGGCGAGCAAGGGCAGTGCCAGAGTGGTGATCGTGAGACCTCTCCTGCTCACCGGTCCGCCCGCCGCCGGCAAGAGCACCACGGCTCGCGCCCTCGCGGACTCCCAGCCGCTCGCGGCGGTGATCGACGTCGACGACATCCGGCAGCTCGTGGTGGCCGGTCACGCCGCTCGCTGGGACGGCGCAGCCGGCGTGCTCCAGCAGCGCCTCGGCGTCGAGAACGCCTGCGACCTGGCTCGTCGCTTCCAGAGTGCGGGGATCGAGGTCGTCATCGCCGACGTCGTCACGCCGCAGACCGCCGAGGTCTACCGGGCTCGCCTGCCGTCCGTGCTGATCGTGCACCTGCGGATCTCGGTGGGTGAGGCCCGCCGCCGGGCCGACCAGCGACCCGTCTACCTGACCGACGACGAATTCGAGCAGCTGCACCGTGAGCAGCCGGCCGGCGCGGAGCTGTACGACAATGTGATCGATGTCGATCGTCTGGACCTGGCTGCGCAGGTCGGGGAGGTCCGCCGGATCTGGCGCTGAACCTGACGGAGTCTCAGGCACCAGGACCTGCGCAATCAGCGGCTGACGGCCAGGTCCACCGCACCGGGCAGCCGGAAACAGGGGTCGGGCAGCTGGTTTGGGAAACGGGATGTGACCGTGGAGCCAGCAACGGCGGTCGGTCTGGCGGGGTGACTGACCGGATCTGACCGCGGAGTCGCGAAAGGCGAGAACAGGGAGTGAGCGGTAGGACCCCTACCGCGTCCCGAGTCGCGCCTCCGACCGCCGCATCACGCCCGAGATGAGCGGCGGACCGCCAGCTCCGAGCCCGACGCGGGGTCAAGCCGCCAGGCCTGGACCAGCGGGATGATCATGATCAGAGCAAGCCCACCGAACGCGTACGCGTATGCGCCGGTTCCGGATGCCGAGGTCGGCACCAGCTGCTCGCCGGTGCGGAGCAGCAGGGCGCCGACCGCCACCCCGAGCCCGCCGGCCAGCTGCTGCAGCGTCGCGGACAAGGTGTTGGCGCCGGCCATGCTGGTGCCGGCGATGTCGGCGAACTGCAGGGAGTTGTACGCGCTGAAGCCGACCGAGCGGAACACGCCGCTGAGCAGCAGCAGCCCGCCGAGGACCACCAGCGAGGTGGTGGCCTGGACCAGTCCCAGCACGGCGATCACCACCGCGCCGGCCGCGACGCTGCCGATGAGTACCCACCTGAAGCCGAACCGCCGGATGAGCGGACTGGTAGCCGGCTTGATCGCCACGTTGCCCAGGAACAGCAGCAGCAGCATCGACCCGGACAGCACGGGGGAGAAGCCGAAGCCCACCTGCAGCAGCAGCGGCACCAGGAAGGGCACCGCGCTGATCACCAGGCGGTAGAGCCCGCCGCCCAGGTTGCTGACCGCAAAGGTGTGCACCCGCAGGGCGTCGAACCGCAGGATCGGGTGCCGGGCCTGGCGCAGCCACCACCCCGTGACGATGATCGACCCCGCGGCGGCCAGCCCGCTGATCAGCACCGCTCCGCGATCCAGACCTCCCTCGGGCTGCAGCAGCTCGATGAAGATCATGAATGTGGCGAGGCTGCTGCCGCACAGCGCGAAGCCCAACCAGTCCAGCGGTGGAGGGTCCTCCGCCCGGGTCGTCGGCACCACCCGCAAGGTGATCACGAAGGCCAGCAGCCCGAGCGGGACGTTGATCAAGAAGATCCAGTGCCAGCTCGCCACGGTGACGATCCAGCCACCCAGCGTCGGGGCGATCACCGGGGCGAGCAGGGCCGGCCAGGTGAGGTAGGCGATGGCGTCGAGCATGTCCGCCTTGGTCGTCTCCCGCAGCACCACCAGGCGCCCGACCGGCACCATCAGCGCACCGCCGAAGCCCTGAACGATCCGCATCGCCACCAACACGTGCAGGCTCGCGCTAGCCGCGCAGGCGATCGAGGCGAGGGTGAAGACGGCGATGGCCACCGCCAGGATCCGCCGCCCGCCGAACCGTTCGGTGAGCCAGCCGCTGACCGGGATCCCCGCCGCCAGCGCGATCAGGTAGCCGGTCATCGCGGTGTTGATGTCGACGGGTGCGACACCGAGGTCGGCAGCGATCGCCGGTGCGGCGGTGGACAGGATGGTCCCGTCCAGGATCTCCATGAAGAAGGTGCCCGCGACGAGCAGCGCCAGCGGCCGGTTGAGCCGCGATCGTGAGGTCACGCAGGCGTGCCCTCACGCACCGCCGGCAGCGGGCCGTCGGCGTCGGCCGGGTCGGCCTGCAGGGGGTAAGGAAAGCTCACCCGTCGCCACCGCCGACGGGCACCTCCCGGCCATCAGCCTCCCCGCCCCCGCCCTGACCCGGCCGCAGCCGGTAGAGGACCTCGCCCGCGTGCGGTTCGACGAAGGTGTCCGGATCGGCCTGGTACGCGTCGACGTCGACCTCCGCCGGGTCGAGGTAGCCCAGGTTGACCGCCTCGACCTGCTCCCGTGGGATGCCGGTCGACAGTGTCACCGCCACCCGGTTGCGTTCGCCGTGCTCGGCGTCCCAGCTGCCCTGGCCACGCAGGTGGGTGGAGTGCGCGAGGTCGCCCCAGGGGCGATCCACGAATCGGTCCCACTGCCCCAGGAAGTAGTCGCGGTTGTGGTAGCCGATCTCGCTGATCTGCGGGTGCATCACCGAGATCTGGGTGATGTGCGGGGCGTAGATGATCACCTCGCCGCCGTCGGCCACGATCGGCTCCAGCTTGTAGAAACCCTTGGCCGCGGTCCAGATGTCCTCGTACTTGTTGGGCATGATCGACAGCACCCGCTGGTAGGACCGGTCGAGGTAGCTGACGTGGGTCTCGGCGGAGATCGCCGCACAGGCCGCCCAGGCATCCTCCGGGGTGCCGAAGGCCGCCGCGTGCAGGGTGTCGGAGCCGGACTCCACCACCAGGCAGAGAGCCAGCCGCTCCGCCGGGATCAGGGAGGCGGCCTCGTTGACCAACGCCCGTACCGGCGTGACGCCCCGGGTGCCGATCATCTCCGCGCTGGTGATCAGGGCGCCCACCCAATGGGACACGTCGATCAGCTCGGGGCCGGAGACGCCGGGGACGAAGTACTTGTTGCCGCCCGAGAAGCCCACCACCTCGTGCGGGAACACGGGTCCGACCACGATCGCGACATCGGCGTCGGCCACCCGCCGGTTGATCCTGACGTCGACCTCCAGGTCGGTCATCAGCCCGCCGGTCAGCTCACTCATCCGCTCCCGTGGAATGGTGCCGAGAGTGACGAAGGTCTCCGGCAGCCACGACTCGTGGTTCACGACCTCCCAGCCCGGGTAGGTCTGGTCGAGCTCACCGACCCGATAGCCGAGATGCCTACCCAGCGCCTGCTCCGACATCGCCTGATGGGTGCCCAGCGCGATCAGCACCGTCACCTCCTTGGCCCGGCCGGCCAGAGCCCGATGCACCGCGGTCAGGATCAACGGCAGTGGGCAGGTCCGGGTTCGGTCGGGCACCACCAGGCAGACCCGCTTGTCCTCCAGATCGGCGGCGCCGAAGACCTGCTCGACGAACGCGGCGACCTGGGTCTCATCCAGCTGCGCACCGACGCCGCCGAGCTGTCGGGCTCGAGTCGGGTCACCCGGTTCGGTTCCGTACGCCTCGTCGCTCATTCGCCTCACCTCTCCGCCGGCTCGTCGATCAACGCTGGTCCTCGACCACCGCGGACAGCTGTGCCAGGACCGCCTGCACCAGATCGTCGTCGCTCCCGAGGCCCGCGGCAACCTCGCCGGCCGGGTCGAGCCGATCCAGCACGGACCGGACCGCGGTCTCGTCCTCGGCGTCGACCAGCGCCAGGTACGCCTCGGCGCCCGGATCGCTCACCGGTGCGCCCTGCCCGCGCAGGTGGCGGATCCAGGCGGCCACCACGGTCGCGCAGCCCACCGGCACCCGTCCGGCGGCCCGCTCGGCTCGGATCACCGGCACCGTCCGGACGATGATCTTGGTGGAGCCGTCGGGTGCGATCTGGGCCAGCCGATGCCGGATCCGCGGGTTGGCGTACCGGTCGAGCAGCGCCGTGCGGTAGGCCGCGACGTCGTCGGCGGGCAACGGCAGGTGCGGTCCCGCCTCGTCCCACAGGGCCTCGACCCAGCGGTGGCACGCGGGATCGGCGATGGCCTCGTCGATGGAGTCGTGACCGCGGATGCTGCCGGCGTACGCGAGCAGGGAGTGGGAACCGTTCAGCAGCCAGAGCTTGCGCTGCTCGAACGGGGTGACGTCGTCGACGATCCGGGCGCCGGCGTCCTCCCAGCGGGGCCGGCCGGCGGGGAACCGGCCGGTCATGACCCACTCGTGGAAGGGCTCGGTGGCCACCGGAGACGCGTCCACATAGCCGAGCTCGGTGGCCACCAGCTCTCGGTCGGCGTCCGTCGTCGTCGGTGTGATCCGGTCGACCATCGAGGAGGCGAAGTCCACGTGCTCGCCGATCCACTCGGCCAGCGCGGGGTCGACGGCCTGGGTCAGCTGGGTCACGACCGACGCGGCGACCTCACCGTTCTCGGGCAGGTTGTCGCAGGAGAGGATGGTGATCGGCCCGGCTCCGGCCGCGCGGCGGGCGGCCAGCCCGGCGGCCAGACGTCCCGGCAGCGTGGTCACCACCGCGGTGGGATCCTGGTGGAGAGCGGCGATGTCGGCCGCCACCTCGTCGGTGCGACGCAGCTGGCGGGAGGGGTCGGCGAGATAGCCCTGCTCGGTGACCGTGATGGTCACCAGGGCGACCTCGGGGCGCCGCAGGTAGTCGAGGAAGGCTTCGTGGTCGCCGGCGGCATGGACCGCGCTCAAGGACCCGATCAGCTCGAACGAGTCTCCGTCGGACGCGCGGGTGATCAGGGTGGACAGGCCGTCCTGGGGGGCGAGGGCGTCGGCCGCGTCGGGCCGCCGTCCGGTGAACGCGGCGATGCCCCAGTCGGCACCGTCGCCGGCGTGGGCGGTGTACCAGGCCTGGTGGGCGCGGTGGAAGTTGCCGAGTCCGAGATGCACGATCCGGATAGGTGCGGCGGGCGGGGTGCCGGGCAGCGCCCGCGACAGGCGGGGCAGAGCGTCGGTCGGAGTCGCAGCGGAGGTGCTCACAGCTCGAACGCCCTACGGGGACTGGTGTCGACCAGCTCGTGCACGACCTCGTACGCCTCGTCCTCGTCCGGCCGGTGCTCGGTGACCAGGCGGGCGACAGAGGAGGCAGCAGCCAGCCACCGGACTCCCGGGTCGGGCGGGAAAAGTCGATCGGGATGCGGGGCGAGCGGCGAGGTGGTCACCCACTCATCGTGCCGGAGCGCCTGGCGGACCAACCAGTGGTTGCCGGGAGTTGCCGAATGGGCCGGTACTGGCCCGTCGTGGTGGGTCGGTCTCAGCGGGCGGGCCCCGTCGAGCCGCGGACGACCAGTCGACTGGGCAGCAGCAGCGGAGTGTGGTCGACGGCGGCCTGTCGCGGCCGCAACAGGTGCTGGACCGCCGCCGACCCGAGGCTGGCCAGCGGCGAGGCGATGGTGGTCAGCCCGGGGACGATCAGCTCCCCGTCGCGGATGTTGTCGAAGCCGATGACGCTGACGTCTGCGGGTACCGTCAAGCCCGCCTCGGCGACGGCTTGCTGGAAACCGATGGCGAGCAGGTCGTTGTAGGCGATCACCGCGGAGGTCGGTGACCGCAACCACTCGGCTGCCGCTTCGCGGCCGCCGGCGATGGTGGGTCGGAAGGGCCCGATCCGGCGCACCTTGAGCGCCAGCTGCTGACCCGCCTCCAAGACCCCACGCCAGCGCATGCCGTCGGACCAGGAAGCTTCCGGTCCGGCCAGATAGGTCAGCGACGGATGACCTCGCGCGAGCAGGTGCTCGGCGGCGAAGCGGACCGCCCCGATCGTGTCCGTGCCCACCGAAGGCACCTGGTCGACCAGGCGATTCAGCACCACCACCCGGGTCGACTTGGCCAGCGTGCGGATCGCGGAATCCGTCATCCGGGACGAGGCGAGGACGACGGCATCGACCGCGGGCACGATGTGCCGGAGGGCCTCGTGCTCGGCGGTGGGTGACTCCTGGCTCTCAGCGAGCACCATCGTGCAGCCGGCGTGCCGGGCGGCGCGCTCGGCACCGCGGATCATGCCGTAGAAGACCGGGTTGGTGATATCGGCCACGACCATGGCGATCAGCGACGTGTCCGTCCGCGCGTCCCGCTCGGTGTCCTCGGTGCGATAGCCGAGTCGGGCCGCCACCCTACGAACGTGCTCGGCTGTGCGGAAGCTCACCCGCCCCGGCTTGGAGAGCGCCCGAGAGACGGTCGACGCCGCCACCCCAGCAGCCTCGGCCACGTCGTAGATCGTCACCGGTCGGACGTCCGGGTCGCCGTCGTCGGAGCCCAC
>DATDAP010000397.1:0-3679 GCA_036525335.1 Microlunatus sp.
GGCGAGGCCGCCGAGGTCGTTCAGCGACGTGCTGCCGCCCCGGCGTTCGATCAGCCCGGTGACCAGGAACAGGGTGGTCTGGATGGTGATGTGGTGGGCGGTGTAGAAGATCGCGCCGGCGAAGCCGGCCTCACTGGCCAGGGCGACCCCGAAGATCATGTAGCCGATGTGGCTGACCAGCGTGAAGGACAGCATCCGCTTGATCTCGGCCTGGGCGATGGCGCCCAGGATGCCGATGATCATCGTCGCCAGCGCCGCCCACATCAGGAGGTCGGATAGCGGGGACGCGGGGAACAACAGCGTCTGGGTGCGGATGATCGCGTACACACCGACCTTGGTCAGCAGTCCGGCGAACACGGCGGTGACCGGTGCCGGCGCGGTCGGGTAGGAGTCCGGCAGCCAGGCCGACAGCGGGAACACCGCGGCCTTGATCGAGAAGACGGTGAGCAGCAGCAGCTGGAGCACCAGCTGGAGGTCGGGCGGCAGCTCCGGCAGTCGCAACGACAGCTGTGCGAGGTTGACGGTGCCGCAGGCCGCGTAGATGGCGGCGATCGCGATCAGGAAGAGCAACGAGGAGAGCACGCTGACCAGCACGTACGTGGTCCCGGCCCGAATGCGCTCGCCGGTGCCGCCGAGGGTGAGCAGCACGTACGAGGCGAACAGCAGGATCTCGAAGCCGACGAACAGGTTGAACAGGTCACCGGCCAGGAACGCGTTCGAGACGCCGGCCGCCAGCACCAGGAACGTCGGGTGGTAGATCGAGACCGGTGTCTCCCGCTTGCGCTCCTCGACGTCCTGGCCCATCGAGAACACCAGCACGGTGAAGGTGACGAGCGAGGACACCAGCAGCATCAGCGACGACAACCGGTCGGCGACCAGGGCGACCCCCAGCGGTTCGGGCCAGGCCCCCACCCACAGCACAATCGGTCCGTGCCGGTCGGTCAGCACCACCAGGCTCGCCGCGACCACGACCACGATCAGCAGCACCGAGGTGGACACGGCCCGCTGGGCGCGCGGGTGGCGACCGAGTATCAGGGCGAGGCCGGCGCCGAGCAGTGGCAGCAGGACGGGGAGCGGCAGCAGGTTGTTCACGAGCCGGTCCCCCCTTCCCCGCGTCCGATGATCTCGTCGGTGGCTTCCTCGGCCGCGTCCCGCCGCTCGTCGGACTCGGCACTCTCCCGCTGCTGTTCCTCTGAGCCCTCCTCGGCCGGGTCGGGATCCGAGTCGTCCTCCGACGGCAGCGACCGGTCGTCCTCGTCGAACGAGGCGGATGCCCGGTCGGCCTCTGCGAGCTGAACGATCTGCCGGTCCTCGACGTCGTCGGCCACCTCGTCGTGACCGTTGAGCTGGAAGCTGCGGTAGGCCATCGTGAGCAGGAAGGCGGTCAGTCCGAGGGTGATCACGATCGCGGTCAGCACCATCGCCTGGGGCAGCGGGTCGGAGATGTCCCGGCCCCGCTCGGTGCCGATGAACGGCGCACCACCGGGCTCACCGGAGGCGATCAGGAAGAGCAGGTTGACGCCGTTGCCGGCCAGCAGCACGCCGACCAGGATCCGGGTCAGCGACCGCTCCATCATCAGGTAGACCCCGGCGGTGATCAACACGCCGGAGACGATCATCAGGGTCAGGCTCGAGCTCATGAGCGCTGCCCCGCCCTCAGGGCCGCGGCCCGGGTCCGCGGGCTGGAGGTCTGCGGGGACGGGGTGCGGTCCTCCTCCTCGTGCTGGTCGATCCCGGAGCCGAGGCTGCGGGCCAGGTCGAGCATCACCCCGATGACCACCAGGTAGACCCCGATGTCGAAGATCACCGAGGTGACGAAGTGGATCTCGCCCATCAGGGTGACCGTCCCCCAGGGCGTGGGCAGGTAGCTGAGGTAGGGCGCGTTGATCACCACGTCGAAGCTCTGACCGATCCTCCCCCCGACCAGCACCGGGGCGAGCGAGCTCAACCCCGCGGTCAGCAGCCCGACCCCGAGCACCCGGCCGGCGTCGACCGGAGCCGCCTCGTCCAGCTCGTGCCGACCGCCGGCCAGATAGCGGATCGTCAACGCCAGCCCGGCGATCAGACCACCGGCGAACCCTCCACCGGGGTTGTTGTGACCGCTGAACAGGAAGAACAGCGAGGTCAGGATCATCACCGGGAAGAGCAGCCGGGTGATCACCTCGAAGATGATCGAGCGCTTCATCGGCGACAGCCGCTCGGTCCCGCGCAGCCAGGTCATCCGACCCTGGGTGCTGTTGTCCTGAGTCTGGGTCTCGGGTCGGCGGAAGCTGCGGCGGCGTGGTCGGCCGGCGCCCCGGGGCGGCTCGAGCTCGGTGTAGCGGCGCCGGATGAAGATCAGGCTGGCGACCCCGGTGGCGGCGACCACCAGCACCGAGATCTCGCCGAGGGTGTCCCAGGAGCGGATGTCGACCAGGGTGACGTTGACGATGTTCTTGCCGTACCCGAACGTGTACGCCGCCTCGTAGAACGCCTCCGACACCGGCGTGGCCACCCGGGCTGCCGCCGCCAGATAGACCGTCGACACCACGGTGAAGGCGACCATGATCGCGATCACCAGCCGCCACCAGCGGGAGGAGTGCAGGGGCCGGTCGGTGAAGTACTTGGGGAGCTTGCGCAGCACGAGCACGAACACCACCAGGGTGACCGTCTCCACCAGGATCTGGGTGAGCGCGAGATCCGGGGCGCCGTGGAGCAGGAACATCAGGGCGGTGCCGTAGCCGGTCACCCCGACCAGGATGACCGCCTTGAGCCGACCCCGCGAGCTGGCGGCGAGCACGGCGGCGACGATCATCATCGCCCCCACCAGCACCTGGCCGGGTACGTCCCAGGGACGCAGCGAGTTCGGCCAGGACGGTAGCGTCAGCAGCACCGAACCGGGCAGCACCACCAGCACGAGCATGATGGTGCCGAGGTAGATCGGCAGCGAGCCGCGCTGGGTGACTGCGGTGACCTCGACCGCGGACCGGTCGATCCCCCGCATCAGCGACTGGTAGACCTCTTCGGCCTCTTGGGTCCGAGGGAAGGTGGACTGCACCCGTCCGATCCAGCGGCGGCGGACGAACAGCAGCACGCCGACGGACAGGGCGAGGACCGACAGGGCCAGCGGCGCGGTCAGACCGTGCCACAGGGCGATGCCGTGGCTGGGTTCACCCACCTCGGCGGTCTCGGCCAGCGGGTCCAGCACCCGGGTCAGGGCGGGGCCGACGAAACCGCCGATCAGGGAGGCCGCGGCCAGGATGACTGGGGCGAGCGTGAAGCCGAACGGCTCACGGGTGACCTCGGTCGGGAGCACCCCGGGTTTGGTGCCGAAGGCGCCCCACAGGAAACGCAGCGTGTACGCGACGGTCAGGGCCGATCCCGCGACCAGCGCGCCTATCAGCAGGAACGCCGGCAGCGGGGGGATGCCGGTCTGGTCGCCGTCGGGCAGCAGATAGAGCAGCGACTCGAACGCCGCCTCCTTGGCCGTGAAGCCGATCATCGGGGGCACCGCGGCCATCGACGCGGCGGCCACCGCCGCCGCCACTGCCACCAGCGGCAGCCGCTTCGCCACCCCCGACAGCTTGCGGATGTCCCGCGTTCCGGTGGAGCGGTCCACGATCCCGACGACCAGGAACAGGGCCGCCTTGAACAGGGCGTGGGAGATGATCATGGCGACGCCGGCCATCATCGCCGAGCG
>DATDAP010000398.1:0-2656 GCA_036525335.1 Microlunatus sp.
CCGGCGATCCAGGCGGGCACCAGCGCCGCGACGAACGTGAGCGGCACCATCACCAACGCCTGCAGCCGCAGCCGGTTGACGATCATGACGCCCACCAGCACCGGCAGCAGGAAGATCGCCTGGAGCTTGAACGCGAAGGCCAGACCGAAGAAGGCGCAGGCCGGCCAGGCCCGGGATGCAACAGGAAGTAGATACTGCCCAGGCACAGCGACGCGTAGATCGCGTCGCACTGACCCCAGGCACTGCTGTTGAGCAGCACAGTCGCCAACAGCAGCACCAGCCCGGTGATCAGCACCGGCAGCCAGCTGGACGCCGGCCGCACGACCCGGACGATCCGGTACGCGAAGAACGCGAGGAGTCCGTCGAAGATCACCGAGAGCAGCTTGATCGCGACGATCTGGCTGACCGGCAGCTTGGTGGCCAGCCACAGCAGCACGAGGTAGGGCGTGTTGTAGTTGGAGAACTCGTCGGCCAGACCCGCGAACCCCTGCTCCGACAGATGACGGAACCACGGATTGAGAACAACCGATAGTCGCCGCTCTGCACGTCGACGAACGGCCAGCGCACCGCTAGCGCGGCGAGCACGATCAGACCCAGCACCCACGTACGGCAGTGGTCGGCCGGGGCGGCCAGCCGCAACCGCGCCGAATCCTCCGACCGGAACGGACCCGACGGTTGATTCGGTACTCACGGAGCTCCTGGGTCTGCGCGGGCAGCCGTCGACCGACGGTTGCCGTCGCATCCTGGCGAATCAGACTGTGAGGCCCGACGGATCACCCTGTCGCTGAACTGTGCGGGCCCACCCGATCGTCCGCTCCGACGCAGAAACGGCGCCCACCCCCAAGGGATGGACGCCGTTTCGACGATCGCGTTTCCGGCTCAGGCCTTGTCCGTTGCCGCGCCCTCTTCGGTCGAGGAGTCGTCGCTCGGCGTCTCCTGGTCGGAGACCTCCTCGTCACGCTTCTCGGTGCCCTCGACCAGCTCGGTGGCCGGGGACTCGTCCGCACTATCCGGCGAGGCCGGGCTGTCGGGGCTGCCCGCGCTCTCCGGGCTGTCCGGCGAGGCCGGGCTCGACTCGGAGACCGGAGCGGTGGCCGACGCCGCAGCGGCCGGAGCCGCCGTCGACGTCTTGGCCGCGACGGGCTCGGTGACGAGCTCGATCAGCGCCATCGGTGCGTTGTCGCCCTTGCGTGGGCCCACTTTGGTGATGCGGGTGTAGCCACCCGAGCGACCCTCGAAGGTCGGGGCGATCTCGGTGAACAGAACATGCACCACACCCTTGTCCCGAACGGTCTTGAGCACCTCGCGACGGGAGTGGATGTCTCCACGCTTCGCCTTGGTGATCAGCTTCTCCGCAACCGGGCGCAGCCGCTTGGCCTTGGCCTCGGTCGTCACGATCTTGCCGTGCTCGAACAGCTGGCTGGCCAGATTCGCCAGGATGATCCGCTCGTGAGCGGGGCTGCCGCCCAGGCGCGCGCCCTTGGCCGGTGTAGGCATCTCAGTTCTCCGTTTTCTTCTTCATGATCAGCTCGTCAACTCGTCACAGGTCGAGCACTGTCAGGTCTTTGGTGTGAGCGGACCGAGCTCCGGCCCGTGCGGCGAGCACTGTCAGTACTGCTCGGTCTCGGTGAAGTCGGCTTCCTCTTCCTCGTCGAGATCGTCGTAGCGACCGATCGCGCTCAGCGGATCGAAGCCGGGTGCACTGTCCTTGAGCGACAGACCCATCTCGTGCAGCTTCAGCTTGACCTCGTCGATCGACTTGGAGCCGAAGTTGCGGATGTCGAGCAGGTCCTGCTCGCTGCGCGACACCAGCTCGGACACCGTGTGGATGCCCTCGCGCTTGAGGCAGTTGTAGGACCGGACGGTCAGGTTGAGGTCCTCGACCGGCAGGGCCAGGTCGGCGGCCAGCTGCTCGTCGATCGGCGACGGGCCGATCTCGATGCCCTCGGCCTCGACGTTCAGCTCACGGGCCAGACCGAACAGCTCGACCAGGGTCCGGCCGGCCGAGGCGACGGCGTCGCGCGGACGGATGGCCGGCTTGGACTCGACGTCCAGGATCAGCTTGTCGAAGTCGGTGCGCTGCTCGACGCGGGTGGCTTCGACCTTGTAGGTGACCTTGAGCACCGGCGAGTAGATCGAGTCGACCGGGATCCGGCCGATCTCGGCGTCGATGGTCTTGTTCTGGACGGCGGAGACGTAGCCACGGCCACGCTCGACCACGAGCTCCATCTCGACCTTGCCGTTCTCGTTCAAGGTGGCGATGTGCAGCTCGGGGTTGTGCACCTCGACCCCGGCGGGCGGGGCGATGTCGGCCGCGGTGACCGGACCGGCACCTGCCTTGCGCAGGTACATGGTGACGGGCTCGTCCTCCTCGGAGGAGACGACGAGGCCCTTGAGGTTCAAGATGATCTCGGTGACGTCCTCCACGACGCCCTCGATGGTCGAGAACTCGTGCAGGTTGCCGTCGATCTTGATGCTGGTCACGGCCGCGCCCGGGATGGACGACAGGAGGGTACGACGCAGCGAGTTGCCGAGGGTGTAGCCGAAGCCGGGCTCCAGCGGCTCGATGACGAACCGGGAGCGGAAGTCCGACAGGACCTCTTCCGACAGCGACGGGCGCTGAGCGATCAACATGGTGGTCTTCTTCCCCTGCAAG
>DATDAP010000399.1:0-2598 GCA_036525335.1 Microlunatus sp.
GATCAGCGCCGGTCCCTGGGCCCCGCCGAGGACCCGGCGGACGGCGGGGACGAGCAGCGCGATCCCGGCCAGCCCCAGCAGGGCCCACCAGGTGGTCGCGGCCGCCACCACCACGACCGCCACCGCGGCCAGACAGACCAGGGACACGTAGAACCAGCGCGTACCGCGATCGCCGAGACGGGTGGCCAGGGTGCGCTTGCCGACCGCGAGGTCGCCGCGCAGATCGCGCAGGTTGTTGGCCACCAGGATCGAGCAGGCCAGGGCCCCGATCCCGACGGCCACCGGCCAGGTCGGCCAGGGCACGGCGCCGACCTGGACCAACACGGTGCCGGAGACCGCCACCAGACCGAAGAAGACGAAGACGAACACCTCGCCGAGGCCGCGGTAGCCGTACGGGCGCTTGCCGCCGGTGTAGTACCAGGCGGCGAGCACGCACGCGGCGCCCACGATCAGCAGCCACCACAGACCGGTCAGCACCACCAGCACGAGACCGGCTGCCGCGGCGACCCCGAAGCTGGCGAAGGCGGCCCGCTTCACCGACCGCGGCTCGGCCACGCCGGAGCCGACCAGCCGCAGCGGTCCCACCCGTACGGCATCGGTGCCGCGCACGCCGTCGGAATAGTCGTTGGCGTAGTTGACCCCGACCTGCAGGGCCAGGCTGACCACCAGGGCGAGCGCCGCCCCGACCAGCGAGAAACCGCCCGCCCAGGCTGCCACGCCGCTGCCCGCCAGCACCGGAGCCACCGCGGCCGGCAGGGTCCGCGGGCGCGCTCCGGCCGCCCACTGCGACGCCGTCGGGCGGCGGGGCTTGGTCAGATCGGTGCTCACGCGGGGTCCTCCGGTCGGTCCGCCGACGGTGGGGTCAGGTCGGCGATCAGCTGTCGGCGATTGATCTTGCCACCGGAGGTGCGGGGGAGGGCCGGTCTGACCACCAGGCGGCGGGGCAGGGCGTAGGTCGGCAGGCGGTCGGCGAGGGCGGTGCGGAGGTCCGACAAGAAAAATCGCCCTATCACTGTGACGCCCGAGCGCTGCTCGAGCGCAGGCGCCGGGACGAGCGCTCGATTCTGCTCCTCGGTGACGACAGCCACCACCTCGGTGCCCCATTCCGCATGCGGTACGCCGACCACGGCCGCCTCCACACCGGCCCAGGCCCGGACCGCTCGCTCGACGGCGGCCAGATCGACGTTCAGACCGCCGGAGATGACGACGTCGTCGATCCGCCCCAGCACCGTGACGCGGCCGTCGCGGTCGACCGTGCCCCGGTCGCGGGTGAGCAGCCGGCCACCGTCCAGGGCGTCGGCGGTGGCCGCAGGATCCAGTCGGTAGCCGGCGAACACCATCGGACCCCCGATACCGAGCCGCCCGCCCGCGTCCGCGGTGACATCCACCCCATCGAGAGGCACCCCGTCGTACACGCAGCCACCGCAGGTCTCGCTCATCCCGTACGTGGTGACGACGGTGATCCCGTCCGCCGCCGCCCGTTCCAGCAGTTTCCTGTCGGCGGCGGCCCCGCCCAGCAGCACGGCGTCGAAGCGTCGGAGGGCCGCGGCACGAGCCGGATCGCCGAGGGCCCGCGTCAGCTGGGTGGGCACCAAGGACAGATAGGTCGGGGCGTCTCCGACCGGCTCTAGCGCGGGCAGCGCTTCCAGCCGACCGTCGACCTCGAGGAACGGACGGTCGGCCACCAGGGAGCGGACCAGCACCATCAGGCCGGCCACGTAGTGCGCCGGCAGGGCCAGCACCCAGGTGCCCGGCCCGCCGAGTCGCCGGTGGGTAGCCTCCGCTGAAGCGATCAGCGCGGACCGCGACAAGACGACTCCACGGGGCCGGCCGGTCGAGCCAGAGGTGGCGACCACGGCCGCGGCGTCGGCTTCCTCGAGGGCGATCTCGGGGCGGATCATGGCCAGGGTCTGCTCCCGCTCGGCGCGCTCGGCCGGCAGTGGAGCGGTCACGCCGGACCCGTCCAGGCTGCGCTGTAGCGAGCCCAGCACCTCGGCGGTGCCGTCCGCGAGGCGGAGCCGGTCGGTCACGGCTGCCACCGTACGCGGTCGGGGTCCTCGGCGACCTCGATCCGTGATCGGTCACCGACCTCTTGACACTCGGCATCGACGACTGCATTGTCAACCTAAACCGAATCGGTTCGGTTTAAGAGATCGCTGATCTGCGCCGCACCGGATCGAGCACATCGAGACGGTCCCCACCGACCTGATCGGTCGGTTCGCCCGCCAGAACGTGACGGCGAGCATGCAACCGGACCCACTGCACCCTGTACTCCCGTGCCGACCAGACCGACAACTGGTCGCACAGACTCGGTCCGGAGCGGGCTGGGCGGGCTTGGCGCACCCGGGATCTGCGGGCGGCCGGCGCCCGCCTCGCGCTCGGCTCGGACTGGCCCATCGCGCCGTACGATCCGCGCGGGGTGATCGCCGACGCCCAGCTGCGCCGACCGCACGGTCAACCCCGAGACGCCGGAGATCCTGCCCGACCAGGGGCTGACCGCCCGGATGGCGCTGGAGGGCTACACGACCCACGCCGCCGCGGCCGCCGGCCTCGACCAGGTGGCCGGTCGGATCCGGGAGGGATGTCGGGCCGATCTCA
>DATDAP010000400.1:0-18350 GCA_036525335.1 Microlunatus sp.
TGCTCAGTGCCATCGGCATCGCCGGGATGGACCGGCTGGTGCGGGCGAACGTGATCGCCCTGTCCGGGCGGTCGGTGGAGGCGGCCGGGGACATTGCCACGTTGCTGCTGGACAAGACCGGCACCATCACCCTCGGCAACCGGCGGGCCACGGCGTTCCGGCCCGCGCCCGGCGTCGGCCAGGACGAGCTGCGGGACGCGGCCCGGCTGGCCAGCTTGGCCGACCTGACCCCGGAGGGCCGCTCGATCGTTGACCTCGCCCACACCGAGGGAGCCGCCGATGGGGCTGCCCCCGCGGGGTGCGAAATCATCGAGTTCACCGCGCAGACCCGCATGTCCGGGGTCGACCTCGGCGACGCTGATCTCGGCGACAGCGACCGGCAGATCCGCAAGGGCGCCGGCTCCGCGGTGATGGCGTGGCTCGGGTTCGACGGCCTCGGTCCGGTCGACGCCGCGGTGGAGGAGATCGCCGTCTCCGGCGGCACACCGCTGGTCGTGGCCGAACGGGTCGCGGGAATTGGGCGGGTCCTCGGGGTCGTGCATCTCAAGGATGTCGTCAAGCCCGGCATTGCCGCCCGGTTCGCTCAGATGCGGGCCATGGGGATCAAGACGGTGATGATCACTGGCGACAACGCCGCCACCGCGCGGGCCATCGCCGCTGAGGCCGGGGTCGACGACTTCCTCGCCGAAGCCACGCCGGAGGACAAGATGCGGCTGATCAAGGCCGAGCAGTCCGGCGGCCGGATGGTCGCGATGACCGGTGATGGCACCAACGACGCCCCGGCCCTGGCCGCCGCCGATGTCGGGGTGGCCATGAACACCGGCACGTCGGCCGCCAAGGAGGCCGGGAACATGATCGACCTCGACTCCGACCCGACCAAGCTGATCGACGTGGTCGAGATCGGCAAGCAGCTGCTCATCACCAGGGGTGCGTTGACGACCTTCTCGGTGGCCAACGACATCGCGAAGTACTTCGCGATCATCCCGGCCCTGTTCGTGGCCGCCTACCCGAGTCTGGGGGTGCTGAACGTGATGCAGCTGCATTCCCCGCAGTCCGCCATCTTGTCGGCGGTGATCTTCAACGCGTTGATCATCGTGGCTCTGATCCCGTTGGCGATGCGCGGGGTCGCGTACCGGCCGGTGAGCGCGTCTCGGCTGCTGCGCCGCAACCTGCTCGTCTACGGCGTCGGCGGCATCATCGCCCCGTTCGTCGGCATCAAGATCATCGACCTCATCCTCGTCGGTGTCGGCACCCTGCTGCCGGTGCTGGCTCTCTAGGAAGCCCGCTCATGCCTCAGACAGTCCGTCAGATCCTCACCGCGGTTAAGGCGGTGCTCGCCCTCACCGTCATCCTCGGCGTCATTTACCCTCTCGTCATGCTCGGCATCGGACAGCTCGGTCTGCACCGCCAAGCCCGTGGCTCCCTGATCACCTCCGACGGCCAGGTGGTCGCCTCCGCCCTGATCGGTCAGAGCTTCGAGGGCGAGCAGTGGTTCCAGCCGCGCCCCTCGGCCGGGGACTACGACGCCCTGGCCAGCGGCGGCACCAATGCCGGACCCAACGACGGTGAGCTGGCCGCCGCCGTCGCCGCGCGACGCCGCGACATCGCCGCACGAGACGGCGTGGCCGCCCAGGACGTACCGCCGGACGCGATCACCTCGTCCGGGTCCGGACTGGACCCGTTCATCTCACCCGGCTACGCCCACCAGCAGGTGCAGCGGGTCGCACGGGCCCGCAGCATGGCCGCCGACCGGGTCCAGGCACTGGTGGCCGAGCACACACAGGGACGTGCATCGGGCTTCCTCGGGCAACCGCGGGTCAACGTGGTCGAGCTGAACCTGGCCCTGCGGCGGCTGTCCTGACTCGAGCCCACGACCGACGAAACTGAGTGAGGCCCGCGATGCAGGCTGATGGTGGTGGACGCGGTGTGCTGCGGGTCTACCTCGGTGCAGCACCGGGAGTCGGGAAAACCTTCGCGATGCTCGCCGAGGGACAACGGCGCGCCGAACGCGGCACCGACGTGGTGGTGGGGCTGGTCGAGACCCATGGTCGGGCGAAGACCGAGGCCGCGATCGGCGATCTCGAGGTACTGCCCCGTCGCGACGTCAACCACGGCGGGATGATCGTCGGCGAGCTCGACATCGCGGCGGTGCTGGCCCGACGGCCGGAAGTGGTCCTGGTCGACGAGCTCGCCCACACCAACGCCCTCGACTTCAATGCTGCCGCCGGTAACCCAGGGTCCAGCGGTCACGAGAAGCGCTGGCAGGATGTCGAGAGCCTCCTGCTGGCCGGTATCGACGTGATCACCACCGTCAACATCCAGCATCTGGAGTCGTTGAACGACGTGGTCACCTCGATCACCGGGATTCGGCAGCGCGAGACGGTTCCCGACAAGGTGGTGCGGGCGGCGGACACGATCGAGCTGGTCGACATGAGCCCGCAGGCGCTCCGCCGGCGGATGGCGCACGGCAACGTCTATGCGGCCGACAAGGTCGACGCCGCCTTGTCGAATTACTTCCGTGAAGGCAATCTCGCGGCGCTGCGTGAGCTGGCCTTGTTGTGGCTGGCTGATCGGGTCGACGACGGCCTGGATCGCTACCGGGAGCAGCACCGAATCGTCGGCAGCTGGCCCACCCGGGAACGGGTGGTGGTCGGCGTCTCCGGCGGTCCGGAGACCCTGGCGTTGATGCGTCGCGCGGCCCGGATCGCGACGCGGACCGCCGGCGGGGAATGGGTGGCGGTGTATGTGAGTCGGCAGGACGGGCTCGCCGGGGTGTCACCGGAGGCGTTGGAACGGCTCCGCGGGGCGGCGGAGGAGCTGGGCGGCACCTTCCGGGCCGTCGTCGCCGACGACTCCGCCGACGGGCTGCTGGAGGTGGCCCGCGGCGTCAACGCCAGCCAGGTGCTGATCGGCGCGAGTCGGCGCGGCCGGATCTCGGCGCTCCTGCAACCAGGCGTGGGAGAGGAGGTGATCGCCCGCTCCGGGGAGATCGACGTGCATGTGGTCACCCACGACTTTGCCCGCCGCGCCGGCCGGCGGCGCCAGCACCAACGCGTGGTGAGCCGGGCCCGGCGGATCGGCGGGTATCTGTTGGCCGTGGTCGGCACCGCACTGCAGGCAGCCGGGCTTGTCGTGATGCCGGATCTGCACGGGTTGCCGACAGAGTCGATGCTGATGCTGACCATGGTGGTGTGCACCGCGTTGCTCGGGGGGTTGTGGCCGTCGGTCCTGGCCGCGGTCTTGAGCAGCCTCGCACTCAACTTCCTCTTCGTGCCGCCAACCGGCACCCTCACCGTCGCCGACCCTGAGAACGCATTCGCGATCGTCATGTTCGTCCTCGTCGGGGTCGCGGTAGCGTCGGTGGTCGACCGGTCGGCGCGCCGCACGCAGGAAGCCATCCAGGCCCGCACCGAGGCCAACACCCTGGCCGTGCTCGCACATAGCCTGCTCCGCTCCGGTGACGACCCGAGCGAGCTGTTGAAGCAGACCGGTGAGGCGCTCAGCATGACCGGTGTCGCCTTGGTGCGAACCAGCGACGGCGGCCCGGAGTCGACGACCGCGGCTTGGGGTGTGATGGATCCGGCCGGCGTCAGCTGCCGGGTCGAGGCCGGCCCCGGCCTGCAGCTGGTGCTGCGCGGCCGCACCCTCAATGCCGCCGACCAGCGGCTGCTGACAGCCTATGCGGCGCACTTCGCTGTGCTGGAGGAACGCCGTCGGGCCGAGCAGGAGGCCGTCCGAACCCGTGAGCTCGACGAGGGCAACCGCACCAAGACCGCGCTGCTGGCCGCCGTGTCCCATGACCTCCGCAGCCCCCTCGCCGCGATCAAGGCGGCCACGTCCAGCCTCCGCAACACCAGCATCTCCTGGTCCGTGCAGGACCGGGAAGACCTGCTGGCCACCGTGGAGGAGTCCGCCGACCGCCTCGACGCGCTGGTCGCCAACCTGCTGGACATGAGCCGGCTGCAGACCCAGCCGATCACCGCCCGGGCTGCCGAGCTCGACCTGGCCACCGCCACCGAATGGACCTTGATCACTATCCCGGGCGCCGAGTCCATCACCGTCACCGCCCCCGACGACCTGCCCGCGGCGATCGCCGACCCCGGCCTACTGGACCGGGTGATCGCGAACGTGGTGGAGAACGCCTCAAGCATGCCGGTGCCGCCAGGATCTCCATCGCCGCGTCCTCCTGGACTCTCCCTGACGGCGCCGTGCATGTCAGTCTCCGGGTGGTCGACCACGGACCCGGCGTACCCGCACGGGCCTTGGGCCACATCTTCGAACCCATCCAACGCATGGGTGACGTGCCGGCCGGCGACGGGGTCGGGCTCGGGTTGGCCGTCGCTCGTGGACTCACCGAGGCCATGGACGGGACCGTGACCGCCGAACCCACCCCCGGCGGCGGACTGACTGTCGTCATCGACCTGCCCGCCGCTACCGTCGACCGCCAGCTGCAGACCACGGCCGCCAAGACGCGACATGACGCGCATCCTGGTGGTCGATGACGATCCGTCACTGGTCCGAACGCTGCAGATCAACCTCCGCGCCCGCGGCTATGGCGTGCGCATCGCCCGCGACGGCCGCACCGCCCTGCAGGTCGCCGAAGAGGAGAGCCCCGACCTCTTGGTGCTCGATCTCGGGCTGCCGGATCTCGATGGGATCAAGGTGCTGCACCAACTCAGCCTCAGGACCTTCACCGCGGTACCGGTCGTCGTGCTTTCAGCACGCCACTCCTCCGACGACAAGGTCGAGGCACTCGACCTGGGCGCGAACGACGACGTCACGAAACCGTTCGGAGTTGAGGAGCTCATGGCCCGCATCCGGGCCGCGCTGCGGCATGCCCCCACCGTCGCCCAGCACCTCAGTCCACCGTCGTGACCACCCCCACGCTCCACCTGAATCTCCTTGACCACACAGCCCGCAAGAACGGCGAGCCGGTGCATCTCACTCCCACCGAGTGGCGCATGGTGGAAACCCTGACCCGCCGACCCGGCGCGCTGGTGCGGCAAGACGAGCTGCTCCGAGCGGTCTGGGGCCCCAGCTACGAGAACCGCAGCCACTACCTCCGCGTCTACGTCTGCGGCGAATGAGGGCTCGTGGTGTTCAGCTCGGGTAGAGGGTGACGGTGGTGGCTTTGACGGTGTAGTAGGCGTTCCGGCCGGGGTAGAGGTCGAGTTCGCCGACGGCGGCGATGGTGACGTCGGCGGTCAGCGATTCCCCGCTGCCGGTGGTGGCCCGGATGCGGACCTGGTCGCCGCGCGGTTCGAGCTCGGTGATGGTCACCGCGAAGACGTTCCGCGGGCTGCCGTGGGGTTCGGTGAGATAGACCGAGACTGCGGTGGGGGAGAACACTGCGGTGGCCGGCTCTCCCGGCGACAGGGGGGTGCGGGCGCCCCCCGCGATGGCCGGGCCGCCCCGGGCCGGTAGCAGACCGTCAGGGTGTGCGGCGCCGGTGATCAGGTTCAGCCCGGCCAGTCGGGCCGTGAACGGGCTGGTCGGGTGCCGCAGCACATCGGCGGTAGCGCCGCTTTCCACCACCCGCCCGTCGCCGAGGACGATGACCCGGTTGCTGAGCAGGACCGCGTCGAGCAGGTCGTGCGTGACGATGATGATGGAACGGTCGGCGAGAACGTCACGCAGCACGCGGCGGAGCATGGGGGCGGCGGTGACGTCAAGCGCGGCGAGGGGTTCGTCGAGCAGCAGCAGTCGGGGGTCGGCGGCAACGGCTCGGGCGACGGCGACCCGTTGGGCCTGACCACCGGACAGCTGGGCGGGTTTGCGGTCGACGAACTGGTCGGCGTCGACCTCTCTGAGCCAGCGCCGGGCCGTTTCGTTGGCGACGCTGCGGGGTACGCCGGCGGCGCGAGGCCCGAAGGCGACGTTGTCGAGGATGGTGAGGTTGGGGAACAGCAACGGGTCCTGGGCCAGCAGCGCGATGCGGCGGGTGTGGGGCGGCTGCCAGCGGCCACGGCGGCCGTCGACGTCGAACAGCAGCACACCGTCCAGCTCGCCTCGGCCCCGGTCGGGCCGCAACGTGCCGGCCAGGACCGAGAGCAGGGTGGACTTCCCGGCACCGTTGGGTCCCAGGACTGCGAGTCGATCACCGGTCGCGACGTCGAGATCGATCTCGAAGGTGCGGGCGGCGATCTGCGCGGTCAGCGAGAGACTCATGCCGATTCGTCTACCTACCTAGACCAAGCCGGCGCGGCGGCCGGTCTGGGACAGGCCGACGACCAGCATGGCGACGGCGATGAGAACCAGGGAGAGGGCGACGGCGGTGTCGGCGTCGGTCTCGCGCTGCAGGTAGATCTCCAGCGGCAGCGTGCGGGTGACCCCTTCCAGGCTGCCGGCGAACGTGAGGGTGGCCCCGAACTCGCCGAGGGATCGGGCGAACGACAGCACCGCTCCCGACACGAGTCCGGGCAGCACCAACGGCAGCGTGACCCGCCGCAGCACCATGGTCGGCCTCGCGCCCAAGGTGGCGGCGACCACCTCGTAGCGGCGGCCGACGGAGCGGAGGGTGCCTTCCAGGGCGACGACCAGGAACGGCAGCGACACGAATGTCTGGGCCAGCACGACGGCGGTGGTCGTGAACGCGATCTGGATGCCGAGCACCTGCAGGCTCTGACCGAGGAGCCCGCGGCGGCCGAACGTGTACAGCAGCGCGATGCCGCCGACCACCGGCGGCAGCACCAGCGGCAGCAGGATCAACGACCGCACCACCCGCTGGCCCGGGAACTGCGTGCGGGCCAGCACCAGCGCCATCGGCACCCCGAGCAGCAGGCACAGCAGGGTCGACGCGGTCGAGGTCTGCAGGCTGAGCTTCAGGGCGGCCAGCGAGGAAGGGCTGGTGATCAGCTCGACGAAGTTGGGCCAGTCGACCCGGGAGATCATCGCCACCAACGGCAAGATCACGAACACGGCTCCGAGCCCCGCCGGGATGTATGCCCAGCGGGGAATCCCGGAGTACGTGTGAGCTCTTGGCATCAGATCGACGACAGGCCGACGAGACGTGTCAGCCAGGTCAAGGCTTGCCGAAGCCCGCGTCGGTCAGGACCTGCTGGCCCTCGGTGCCGGTGACCAGGTCGACGAACTCCTGCGACAGGTTCGCGTCCTTGCTGCCGGTCAGGACCGCGATCGGGTAGACGTTCACGGCTTCGCTGGACTCGGGGAACGGCACTCCCAGCACCTTGTCGCCGGCGCTCTTGACGTCGGTCTTGTAGACCAGGCCGGCGTCGGCTTCACCGGAGGTGACCTTGTTCAGCACGTCGATGACCGAGTTCTCCTCACTGACCGGTTTCAGCGTCACTCCGGTCGCCGTCTCGACCTTCTGTGTCGCGGAGCCGCACGGTACCTGGGGGGCGCAGATCACGACCTTCACGCCATCCTCGGCCAGGTCGGCGAAGGAGGTGATCTTGGCCAGGTTGTCCGGCGGCACCGCGATCTCGAGGGTGTTGGAGGCGAACGTCACCGGATCACCCTTCACCAGGTTGTCCGCGGTGGCCTTGTCCATGTTCTTGGTGTCGGCGGAGGCGAACACGTCACCGGGGGCGCCCTGCTGGAGCTGGGTGACCAGATCGGAGGAGCCGCCGAAGCTGAACGTGACCTTGGTGCCCGCGCGGGCGGTCTCGAACTGCTGCCCGAGAGTCGTGAACGTCGTCTTCAACGAGGCGGCCGCGAACACGGTCAGCGTCTGGGTCTCGGCCGGGGCGGCTGGGCTGCCGCTGACTGTGCCGCCTGGCTCGGCGGGGGTGCTGCAGCCGGCTCCGACCAACTGCAGGGCGGTCGCGGCGGCGGCCAGGGCGATCGTGCGGTTCATGACTCTCCTTGGGGTGTTTCGATGATCACGGTGGTCGACTTCACGACGGCGACAGCCACCGAGCCGAGTTCCAAGCCGAGATCGCGCACGGCCTCGCTGCTCATCAGCGAGACGACCCGAAAGGGGCCACACTGCAGCTCGACCTGGGCCATCACCGTGTCGGTGACGATGTTGGTGACCAGGCCGACGAACCGGTTCCGGGCCGACCGTCCGACCGAGGAGGGGTCGGCCATCGGATTGGCGTGGTTCTGGGCGAACTTCGCCAGGGCGTACCCGTCGACGACCTTGCGGTTGCTGGCGTCCGTCTCCGCCGGGAGCAGACCAGCGTCGATCCACCGCCGGACGGTGTCGTCGCTGACGCTCAGGTAGGCGGCGGCGTCCCTGATCCGTATCTTCGGCACAAAGAGCACTCTACTGCAGCAGTCGCGGATGCGACGGGGTCCGGAAATCGCATCAGAGGCATCACGTCCGGACGCCGATGGTGTGAGGTTGTGGGTACTTCGCCGACACCAGCGACCTCCCTGGGTCCTCAAGGCGCGAAATCCATGAGCGAATCCCCGTACAACCCGGTCGTGCCGGCACTGCTCGACGCCATCCGCGATGCCACCGGCATCCGGCTCACCCGACGCCCGCGTCTCGAGACCGGATCTACGCAGCCCTGGTCGAACACGAGGAGCTGTCCAACAGCAACTGACTTCTTACCGCCTCGACGTGTGCCGCTGCTCTCCAGCAGTCAATCGTGTGATGGCGAGAGCTGAAGGTGAAGCGATTCCCTTCGGGGTCGCTCGCTTCCTGGGTGCGACCGAGTCTGATGAACAATTCGGCGCGATAGACCTGCGCCCCGATCCGCTCGGCCACTGGAGCGTTGGCGTACCTGTCCGGACCCACGGTGACCTTCGCGAAGGCGAGCCCGTCCTCACCCTGGGCCTCTCCTTGCCGGGCCGCGACATCGATCACCCGTGCCAGGCCGTGGCGTCGCGTCGTCGCTGTTTCCTCCTCCGATCCCTGTTGGTAGAAGCGCAGCCAGATCCCACCGGTGTCGATCACGCTGAAACTCACAGCGCTGCCCGCCTTGCGGCGTAGTCGGAGAAGCCGAGGAATGCCTTCCACCGGAACACGACCGTGCGACGCACGCAGACCGGCCGCAAACTCCGAGCGCAAACCCTCGGCGTCCGGCACCGTCACGATCACGCCGCACGGCGAGGACTCGGGTTCATACCCCGGTCACCAGCCAGGTGGATCGCCACGTCCTCCAGTTGAACCACCGCGCACGGTTCGGCTTCTCCTGCCGAGACCGCAAGCCATCCGGCCGGCTCCACCACCGGAACACTTCCCAACTGCCGGATCAATCGGACGCTCGCCGCCACATCGTGCTGCCCCGCCCTGTCCCGCAGCTCCGGCGACGCCAGATCCGCCGCCGCCGCCTCCCCAGCCGGCAGCTCGCGCACTGATCCCACAAAGAAGACCCGGCCCCCTGGGATGCCCGACGGTTGATCGAGAGGATCGACCAGCAAGACCACCAGCCCAGCAAAAGACCTCGGCTCAGTCTCCCGTCATGGCGTCGATGCAGACCGTGATCGCCAGGATCGGGCCGGCGTCGTGACCGGGTTGGATCTCGACGCCGTAGGTGTCGCGGACTCGGAACCATTTCTTCGAGACTTCCGCCACCACTTCACCGTCTTGCGCGATCTTGTACTCGTGGTCGACGATGTTGCCGTGCGCCTTCAGATCGGGGCCGCCGTCGACGTCGATCGTAAAGCGGTCCCGGATCCCGATCAGGGCCTTGTGCACGGTGGCGTGTCCGGTCGCGAACTCGATCTTCATCGAGTCTCGAACTCTCAGTGTGCGTTCCTGGATCTTGGCGACATCGGCCCCGGACGCGTCGCGCAGCTCGAAGGTATCCCTCAGCCGCAGGGCCTTGCCGTCGACCTTGTACGCGCGTTCGCCCGCGTCGTTCTCGATCCAGTAGTCGTCGCCGATGCTGAGCAACTTCTCCCGCATCTGATAGCGCTGGACGACCGGACCATCCTGGTGCCGGCGATCTCGAAATCCCATAGTTGTCTCCTCGGTTGATGAGTCGTCGTGCGCCGTCGGCACCTGGTGTCGTCATCAGTCGGAGTCAATGGCCAGGGCCGATGATGATCTGCTGCCGCTCCGACTCGTGGGCGCCGCCCTTGCGAGCGAGAGTCGTACATGCTTGGTCGATGTCGCGGGCCAGAGTATCGACGTGCTCGCGACTGAGGGTCTCCTTGACCAGGGCACGCATGATGGTGACGTCCTGGGCGTTGGGGGGCAGAGTGTACGCGGGGACCATCCAGCCCCGTTCGGCCGACAGCTGCCAGGACAGGTCGAACTCGTCGTAGCCGTTGTCGGCCGCGAGCCGGAACGCGACCAGGGGGAGCTGCTCCTCCTCGACGCCGATCAGCTCGAACCGCCCCATCGCCTCCAGCCGCTCGGCGAGGAGCCGGGCGTTCTGCTGCATGTTGGACATGATGTAGGTGTAGCCCGCACGGCCGTAGCGGATCAGGTTGTAGTACTGGGCCAGCACCATCGCCGACCCGGTGGAGAAGTTGAGGGTGAAGGTGGCGTCTGTCTTGCCGAGGTAGTTCTCCTCGAAGACCAGGTCGGTGGCCAGGTCGGCGGTCTCCCGGAAGATCAGCCAGCCGATGCCGGGGTAGACCAGTCCGAACTTGTGCCCGGACACGTTGATGGAGCGAACCTGCTCCAGGCGGAAGTCCCAGGCCGAGTCGGGATACAGGAACGGCCAGACGAAACCGCCGCTAGCGCCGTCGACGTGGAGCGGGATGTCCAGGCCGCGTTCGTTCTTGACCTGCAGCAGCAGGTCGTTGATGCCGACGATGTCGTCCTTGTGGCCGGTGAAGGTGGTGCCGAGCACCGCCGCCACCCCGATCGTGTTTTCGTCCAGGTGCGGCGCCACGTCATCGGGACCGATGGTGTACTTTCCCGGCTGCAACGGCACGATCCGAGGTTCGACGTCGAAATAGCGGCAGAACTTCTCCCAGACGACGTGCACGTCGCCGCCGAAGATCAGGTTCGGGTTCGACGCCGGACGCCCCGCCGCCCGCTGACGCTCGCGCCACTTCCACTTCAGCGACAACGCCCCCAACATGATCGCCTCGGACGAGCCTTGGGTCCGAGCCCCGGTGGTGGCGCCCGGCGCATGGAACAGGTCCGCCAGCATCCGGATGCACCGCTGCTCGATCTCGGCGGTCCGCGGATACTCCGCATGGTCGATGAAGTTCCGATGCAGGTTCGCGGAGATGATCCGCTGCGCTTCCGGCTCCATCCACGTGGTCACGAAGGTCGCCAGATTCCGAGCCGGATCACCTTCGATGGCCAGGTCCTCGGCCACCAGGCGCATCGCATCCGCCGCCGTCATACCCCCTTCCGGAAATTCACGACTCGGCACCTCCTGGGTGATGAAGCGGTTTCCGAACAGCGCAGCGTCGGCATCGGTGGGAGTCGGTGCGGTCATGAGTTCTCCTTCGTACGGTCCAGGGATGGATGGTGAGGCTGGATGGTTGGACAGATGCGGGGGCTCGCGACGATCAGGTGGTCTGGGCGGCGGGGCGGGGATCGTGTACGAAGCGGCGCCAGGCGGGAAACATCAGGGCAGCTCCGATCAGGAAGCACACGGCGCCGAGCAACGTCCCGACGATGGTGACTCGGATGTTGATCACCTCGCCTGAGCTCGGCAGGATGAAGCTCGCCAGAGCGGAGGCCATGAAGAAGATCGATCCGACCATGTTGAACCAGGCGATCTGCCACGGCAGCGAGCGGGGCCGGAGACTGCGGAAGCGGCCGAGCGCGAGAACCCCGAACGTGCTGGCGACGAGGAACAGGGTCGAGCCGATGAGGTCAGGCCGCCACACGTGCCGATCCTGCTCCTGCACGGTGGCGTTGCGTACCAGCGCAGCCGCCGTGCTGAGGTTGAAGAACAGGGTGCCCGGGAATTGGGCGATCGCAGCGAGCCACGTCCGATCGTGCGGCAGCGGACGCCACCACGTCAGTGGCTCCGGCCTGTTGTCACGGGCTCGCTCGAGTTCGGTCGTCGAAGGACTCTGCGCTTGCAGCAACTGCAGGAAGGACGCTGTCGTGAAAAAGAGCGAGCCGACAAAGTACGTGACGCCGTCGACGACGCCCGCAACCGTGGTGGCGTAGGCCGGGATCGAGCCCAGCACGAAGCAGGCCGAACCCACCACGAACAGGGTGGCGATGGCCGCGTTCAACCGCTGCGGCCGTATCCGCACAAGGCTCTCCTTCCCGGTCGCAACTCACGTCCAGTCTGGCGGAGGAGCGATCTGTCGGCCTCACCCATCGTGGATGATTTCTGGGCCGTTCCAGGCTGACGTACCCGGTTGCCGGATCCGGCCACCGACCTACACGGTGGCATCATCGGTCGCTGCCGACGGTGGGGTCGAGGTTCGGACGCCCGGCCGCCCGGCCGAGCCCGACGGCGACGGCGGGGTAGACGACGACCGACAGCACACCGGCTCCGACCAGCGCGGCTGCGTTCTCCGGCAGCATCGTGCCCGACGCCAGACCGATCTCGGCCAGGGCGACCAGCAGAGGCAGCGCGGTGGCGGTCAACAACATCATCTGGATCCGCCCGCGCAGGGGCAGCTGGTGCCGGTAGAACAGCAGGGCCGGCAGGCCGCGGACCACGAGGAACAAGACGAAGAAGACGATCAGCCGCGCCGGAGCCTCGATGATCGACCGGAGGTCAAGACTCATCCCGGAGGTGACGAAGAAGACCGGGATGAAGAAGCCGTAGCCGACCGCATCCAGCTTCGCCTCGAGGGCCTCGGTGTCTCCGGGCGCCCATCGGCGCAGCACCACCCCGGCCAAGAAGGCGCCCAGCACCACGTCCAACCCGAAGTCCGCGGCGACGAGAAGCAGCGCGAAGAGAAGAAACATCGTCCAACGCAGCGTCGTCTGCGAGGTCGCGTGCTCACCCCGGGCGATGATCCCCCTGATCTTCCGCTGACGCACGACCTGCGGAACGAAGACGAACAGCAGCGCGATCAGGCCCACGACCGCCAACGAGATCAGCCCGAGGAACGCACCCTTGGCGCTGAGGAAGATCGCCACGGCCACGATCGGCAGGAACTCACCCACCGCTCCTGCCGCCATGATGAAGGCCCCGAATCGTCCCTCCAACATGTTGTTGTCCCGCAGGATGGGCAACAGCGTACCGAGCGCGGTGGTGGTCAACCCGATGGCGATCGGCACGAATGCCTGGACGAAGCCGACGGCTGCCAGAGCGCCGGTCACGGCGACCGCGATCACCGCGGTCACCATCCACGACGTGATGGCCAAGCGTCCCGCACGCTCACCGAAGAGTCCGAGGTCGAGCTCGTAGCCGGCCAACAGGAACAAGAACCCGAGCCCCAGGTTGGCGATCAGCTCGATGCTCTCGGGCTCGGCCCAGCCCAGCACCTGTGGCCCGACCGCGATCCCACCCATGATCAGGACCACGACCTGGGGGACCCTCAACCGTGACAGCAGCCCGACCACGATCGGCGTGAGCGCAGCGAGCAAGCTCACGATGGCCAGGTCGAACAGGCCCTGCTGCAGGCTCACGGCGCCAACCTTCCTGGACTGACCCTGCCTGGTCAAGGCTGCCAGCTACGACGGTGTGGTCGCATCCATCAACCCAGCGACAAGTGACCGTTCGGGCAAGAGCGGACGCGGTCCAAAGATGCCGGATGCGTGCGCGGGGACCCGGCGTACCTGTACCGGCGCAGGGGTGACCTGAGCTTGCAGCCGGTCCTGTTCAACCTTCGACCAGCAAACGCAGCCTGCGACGGGTGATGACATGCGGACCCGTCGCGCATAGTGTGCGCGCTGGCGGTTGAGAGCCAGGGTGTTGACGTCCGATCAAGAAAGGGTTGGGTCAGTCCCGTGCCCCCAGTACTAGCGAAGGCGCTGCGGCCGGAGTCGAGAAGGCGATTCCGGATGGTGTTGGTGCAGGAGTGGATCCGTGAACGGTTCTGGGCGGTACCCACTGTGCTGCTGGTCGCAGGGGTGTCCGCAGGGTTGGCAGTGTCGAGCGTGGATTCGATCCCCGGGCTCGCCCAGCTCGGAGGAGGCCTACCGATCAGGACCGCCTCCGCTGAAACGCTTCTTGGCATCATCGCGGCGTCGATGCTCACCTTCGTCGGCGTTGTCTTCACCATCACCCTCGTAGCCCTCCAGCTGGCGAGCGCACAACTGTCTCCGCGCGTCATCCGCACATTCGTCCGCTCCGGTATCACCAAGGTTGCTTTCGGGCTGTTCCTCGCCACGTTCGGGTACGCGATCGTTGTCATAGTCGTCGAAGGGGCGTCATCCAACCCGGCCGTTCTCCGTCTCGCTGTGACGCTCGGAGTCGTGCTGGTGCTTGCCAGCCTGGGTGTCTTTGTCATGTATGTGACGGCCACCATGCGTCTACTCCAGGTCAGTTGGGTGGTGACGGCAGTGGCTGAGGAAACGCGCCGTGCCATCGGTGCGAACCGACCATCCGGGACGGACTATGTTTCGGTCGCGACGCCGGGCACCGACCAGGACCCGCCACTCGTGCGGCTCCGTGGTGAGGCAGAGGATGACGTGAGAGGCAGATTTGGTGTGATCCTGGGGATCGACCGTGGGCGGCTGGTGCAGTTGGGCAAGCAGTACGACTGCATGCTGCAGTTCCTGCCCAAGGTTGGACAGTATCTGCCGCCCGGGGAGCCGATCGTGGCGGTTCACGGTGGGAGCGCTCCCCCCGATGAGGTCATACGCCGATGCGTCCACTTGGGTCGCGCACGGACGATGTATCAGGATCCGTTGTTCGGGATCCGGCAGCTCGTCGATGTGGCCAGTCAGGCACTGTCGCCGGCGGTCAACCAGCCAACCACAGCCGTCATCGTCATCGACCGAGTGGAAGAGCTGCTCCTGCGGATCGGGCGACGGCCACAGCCCTCGGGCTTGTTCGTGGACACCGACAACGTTGTACGGCTCGTGCACGCCGAACCCACCTGGACAGAGACAGTCGACTTGGCGTTCACCGAGATCGCCATCTATGGGGCTGGATCGCCGGCGGTCACCCGACGGCTATCTGCGGCGTACGGTCTACTGGGTCAGTCGGTCACCGTCGACTTGCGCGTTGATATCGATCGGCACATCTCTCTGCTCGAGATACTCGCAGGCGCAGCGATTCTGCCCGATCACCCGATGTCCACCCCTTACCCAGATCCACGGGGGCTAGGCTGATGATCAGGCCATCGCGCACGTCGCGTGGAGACAGTTGGCCGTTGGTTGGTGCTCGGAACCCTCGCAGTCCGCCGCGGAGCTGAGTCGGCGTAGTGGGTCTACGGCGAGGATGCCGTAGCCGCAGTGACGGCGTCGGCCTCCGTGGCCCGGCTCACCGCGTGCAAGGCTATGTATCCGTGCAGGATCTCGTCCTGCAGAACCGCGAACGTGGCGTCGTCAAGGCGCCGGCGTCGCGCACCTCGCCCAGTCTCAACCTGATGCACGAGGGCTGCTCCAGGCGGTGCTCGATCAACTCTGGGCTCGAGTCCCCCGGGGGCCGACGTGGAGGGCTCCTCGGCGACCAAGGGCGGATTTGGCTGGATGTTCGTGGACGGATCCGGGGCGGGAATCACACCCTTGTGGGCCGGCCCGGCGTCGACGGCACGGGAGCGGTCGACGCCGAAGGATGCGACCTCTCCGCAGGTACGCTTCAGGACCTTCGAGCGAAGAAGCAGCGAGCCACGGACGTCGGTGCAGCCCCTTACGTCTCGTGATCTTGGTCGAGGCCGTGTCATGGCCGCCCAAGGCGACAATGGCTGTCAGACGACTCGAGTTGTCGAACGACCCGAAGCTCAGGAAGCTGCGCCCGGTCCACGAACGACCGCGACCTCGGACAGCGGAACCTCGACCCCGTCGTCCCCCAGGTATGCCATCCGGAGTGGTCGACCGGTCGCCGCTTGGACGGCCAGCGCGCTGATCCGCATCCGGTTGGGCGCTGGTCGCCACCCCATGCGAGGAGGGCAGTCAGCACCGGCAGCAGGTCGCGACTTGTCTGAGAACGGACAGGAACGACGACGACCTGTCCGTTCTCAGATGACCAGCTCCAGTCCGGAGCCAAGATTCTCATCGGAGTGTGAGCTCTCCAAGGCTCGTTTCAGCTGACGGTCACGGCCCCGCCGCGGGTAGCCGTACACCGTCGCCGCGGACGTGCGGACCGATGTCGAGAGGGCTCGGCGAGGGCTTCGAGCACTACATGCGGATAAAGAAGACCGCAGACATCTACCTGACCCGCACCGACCTGGACTGATCATCGTGCGGCCCGGACTCCTCTCCGACGAACCAGGAGGCACCGCGACCGTTACCGCCGGAGTCGCCGTCGAGTACGGCACCGTGTCCCGGCGACAACGTGGCCGCGTTCATCGACGCCGCCCTGCACGAACCGGCACTGCACCGCACCATCGTCGAAGTCGTCGACGGAGACACCCCTGTCGCCGCCGCTGCCGCCCGGGTGGCCGCTGCCACCGGTTCCCGCGCCGCCTGACCGGTCGGTCACACAGCCGCACATCTGGAGAGAGCCACAAGCCGTCGAGAGGCGGCAGAACGTCAGCGGCCGACCCCGGCTGCTGATCGTGGAGACGTACCGCCGTCCGACAATTCACAAGCGGACCGTCGCGCGAGAACGCGCGCACGACTGTAGAGCGAGAACAGGTCGGCAGTCTGGCCGGCGCCTACGGGCCAGCTCCCAGGACATGGATCATGGGTATGAAGCGGCCGAGGAACTGGTGAACTCCCCACTGAACACTGGCCTCGGGCCCGCCAGGTCCTTCAGTCGCGCCAGGTCGTCGCGGACCGACTCCCGTTCCTCATCGGTGAGTTGGACGGCGGCAGCCCGTTCCAGCGCGGACACCGCGGTCGTTTCGTCGCCGAGCCGCCCGGCCACGTCGCCGCGCAGCACGAGGAGGCGTACGAGCTGTGCGGGTGTTGGCCGCTCGTCGTCGAGCCCGAGCACGCGATCGATGATCTTCGCCGCGCCCGCCGGGTCTTCCTTGGAGTCGGCGAAGAGCGTGGCGTTGTGCAGCGCCCGCGCGAAGGTTTCCTTGGGGGCGGGCCGGTGGTGTTGGTCCACGCTGGTGGGCTGGCCGACTCGGACGCAGTTGCCTCCGGGGTCGGTCAGCAGGAACTGCCGCACCCCGTAGGACATGTCCTTG
Organism: Microlunatus sp.; assembly: GCA_036525335.1. GTDB lineage: Bacteria > Actinomycetota > Actinomycetes > Propionibacteriales > Propionibacteriaceae > Microlunatus. The sequence goes on from DATDAP010000400.1 coordinate 17,038, forward strand.
AGCGGACCGATCCGCGGTATGCCCCGGCTCGGGATCTTCCCGTATGCGACCTTGAGGCCGGCCCGGAACGCCTCGTACAGGCTGTCGACGTCGTCGGTGAGGATGTAGCACGTGCTGTACGACTCGCTGGGCTCGTACTTCTTCATGCCGAAGAACTGCAGCTCGATGTCGCCGCGCTTGACGACCGCGAACGGATTGGGGCTTTTCTGCAGGAAGGTCACCTCGAAACCGAGGGCCGCGTAGAAGTCGGTGACGGGCTGGATGGTCTGACAAGGGAGTAGGGGGATCGTCTTCTCGGCCACACCGCTACTCTAGTCAAACTTGAATAGCTTGGGGAAGGGTCTTTGGATGTCCGCCATCCGTCTCCTGGTCCTGGGCGCCGTCCGCCAGCACGGCCGCGCGCACGGCTACCAGGTCCGCAACGACCTGGAGTCCTGGGGCGCGCACGAGTGGTCGAGTGCGAAGCCCGGCTCGATCTACCACGCGCTGAAACAGATGGCGCGACAAGGCCTTCTCCTGTCCCATGCGATCGCCCCGTCCACGGCGGGCGGGCCGCCGCGCACCGAGTACGAGATCACCCAGCGGGGCACCGAGGAATTCTTCTCCCTCCTCCGCGCGGCCCTCGCGTCCTACGACCAGAAGGTGGACGTCGTCTCGTCCGGCGTCGGCTTCATCGTCCACCTGCCGCGCGAGGAGGTGGTGGCGCTCCTGAGGAAGCGGGTGGAGGGGTTCGAGGGGTGGCGCAAGAGCGTCACCGACTACTACAACCACGACGACGAGCCGGGACAGCTCGGCCACATTGGCGAGATCATGCACCTCTGGGTGCACTCGGCGGACGCGGGCGCAGCATGGACCCGCGGCCTGATCGAGCGCATCGAGAGTGGCGCATACACCTTCGAGGGCGAGGGGAACCTTCGTCGGCGTCCTCGCCGAGGGAGTGAACGAACTGACCGGGCCCGATCGCGAGACGCGGCCCAGACGGGCGTAGGCCTGGCGTAGGCCTGGCCTAGCCCCGGCCTAGCCCCAATACCGTTCAGTTAGGGACGGCACGGATTCGGTAGGTGATGGGATTGTGGGGTTGGGGCCAGTGCTGATGATGGGCGCGTTTGACCTGCCATTTCGGCATTTTGCGTTTGATCACTCGTGGTGCGGCGCGGTTGCGGCGGGTGGGCAGCAGGCGGGTGATGAGTCGTCGCAGGAATCCCAGCCAGTGCCGGGTGTCGTCAGGGGGGAAAATCGCCCGCGTGGGCGATGGTGGCCCGGGCGATCCGCAGGGCGGCGACGAAGCTGGTCCGGTCGGGGTCGTGGCCGGC
>DATDAP010000401.1:0-25233 GCA_036525335.1 Microlunatus sp.
CCATTTCGCGTCGAAGTCGCGGCGGTACTCGACCACCCTCGGTCGGCTCCGGCAGGCCCGCCGCGATCACGTCCGATCCCAACTGAACTCTTCTCGGTCGTCGGATCCGGTGCGGGTCGGTGACGACGCGGACCTGGCCGACCTCGACGTCGACACGACTTTGGTGATCGGGTCATGGCGGTTCGCCGGCATCGGGTGGCTGACATCAGGTGATGCCGCGTTGGCGGCCGCATCTGCAGCGAGGGCACGCGACGACTGACCCAGACCCGCAATATCTCAGGCGCGCTGGCAGGGACCATTCCTTCGGCCTCCCCCGGATGACCAGCCGCCCGTGGTCGTAGGTCTGGGGGTCAAGGGTGAGCGCAGCGAATCACGTGTGACCGAAGCGCAGCGGAGGCCCTTGACGCCCGGACCGGAGACCACCCTCCTGACTCAGCCGGGGGAGGCCGAGAACCCAACCACGTAGAGGAAGTGGATGACCATGGATGAGGATGTGCTTCTGTCTGTGGAGGAGGTGGGCCGCGCGCTTGGCACTGGGGCACGGTTCCCGAGGCGCCTGATCGCTGAGCGTCGGATCCGGTTCGTGCGGGTTGGTCGGCATGTGCGGATTCCTCGGTCGGCGCTGGATGCGTTCATCGCGGCGGGGACGGTTGAGCCGATGGCGCTGCGGAGTTCGTTGTGAGTGGCCGTCGGCGTCCGTTCGGGTCGATGCGGGTGCTGGCGTCGGGTCGTATTCAGGTCAGATGTCACGGACCTGATGGCCTGCGTCACCGGGCGCCGATGACCTTCGGGACTCGGACGGAGGCTAGGCGCTGGCTGTCGATGATGGAGGCCGATATCGCGCGTGGGCGGTGGGACAGGGATGACGTGGACGGTGAGCGTCTGGGCCAGTACGCGGCTCGGTGGATCGCGGAGCGGCCTGGGCTGTCTGAGCGGTCGGTAGAGCTGTACGAGGGTCTGCTGCGGCTGCACATTGCTCCGCGACTGGGAGAGACGGGACTTCGGAAGATCACGCCGGCGCTGGTGCGGACGTGGCGTCAGGAGCTGCTCGACGGGGGAACCGGACCAAGCACGGTGTCGAAGGCGTATCGGCTCCTACGTGCGGTGCTGAATACGGCGACGGATGACGAGCTGATCCGGCGCAATCCCTGTCGAGTAAAGGGTGCTGGTGTTGAGCATCCTGAGGAGCGGCCAGTGTTGTCGCTGGCCGAGGTGATGCTGCTGGCCGATGCCATCGAGCCGCGATATCGCCTGCTGGTGCTGCTGGCCGTGTTCGGTTCGCTTCGGTGGGGCGAGCTGATGGGTCTTCGGAAAACGGACTTCGACTTGTCGGTCGGGCTGGTGAGCATCGAGCGTTCGGTGTCACTGATCGGTGCGCGCCAGGTGACCAAGCGACCGAAGACGGCGGCCGGCGTCAGAACGGTGGCGCTGCCGCTGTGGCTGGTACCTGAGTTGGAGCGTCACTTCGCGGACTATGCGGAGCTGCTGCCCGACGGGCGGGTGTTCGTCGGTCTGTACGGTGTGACACCGGCTCGGCCGAACTTCTCCCCTATCTGGGCTCGGGCGCTGAAGAAGGCCGGACTCAGCGGCATCCACGTCCACGATCTGCGGCACACGGGTAACCACTTCGCTGCGATCTCGGGGGCTTCGACGCGCGAGCTCATGGGTCGGATGGGCCATGTCAGCGTCAACGCGGCGTTGGTTTACCAGCACCGGACGGCGGTCCGGGACCGGGCGATTGCGGACTCGCTTGACCTGATGGTCCAGGGGCTGAAGCAGGCCGACGCGTCCGGCTCGGGGCACGTTGAGGGCACGGCGGCTGGCTAGCGTCGATGTTCGATTTCAGCCCTGGTTGCGGAACGTGCAGGTGATCAGGGCTTTCGGTGGTGGAGCGGACGACGGGAATCGAACCCGCATTCTCAGCTTGGGAAGCTGATGTTCTGCCATTGAACTACGTCCGCGCGGCGCCTTTGGGGAGGTCCCCAGGACTGCGCGCGGAGCAGTCTAGCCGAAGTTGCAGGCCCGCTGGCCAGCCCAGATCCGAACGGACCGTTGCGAGAATGTGCGGTGTGGACCAGCTCACGACACTCGCCCGGGACATCGACAGCACCTGCCGCTTGACGGGGAACTTCACCCTGCGCTCGGGGCAGCAGGTGCCCGAGTACTTCGACAAGTACGTGTTCGAGTCCCAGCCCGAGCTGCTCCGCCGGGTGGCGGCGGCCGTCGTGCCGCTGCTCCCCGAGGACACCGACTTGCTCGGTGGGCTGGAGCTCGGTGGAGTGCCCATCGCGACCATGGTCAGCTCCCCCACCGGCACGCCGGCACTGTTCGTCCGGAAGGCGGCGAAGACGTACGGCACCTGCCGGCTGGCAGAGGGAGCCGAGGTGGCCGGCCGTACGGTCACGCTGATCGAGGACGTGATCACCACCGGCGGTGCGGTGCGCGCGGCTGCTCTCGCGCTCAGGGAACTCGGCGCCCGCGTGCACACCGTCGTCTGCGCGATCGACCGGAGCCCGGCGGGCAGTCGCCCACTCGATGACGTCGCCGTCGCCGTCCGGGGGGGGCTGACGCGCGACGATCTCGATCGAGCCCACCGATCTACCGCGCACTAGATTCCACCATGCGGTAGCAACTTCACTCTCAGTGGAATTGGGCCTTGACCGGGGCGACCCCCGCATGGTGTGCTTCTCTCACTCCGAGCTTCGGAGCACCTGGATCAGCAGACAGGTCAACCACTGAGCTGGCACCCAATGTCGTGGGGAGCCGCTCCGTGGGCCCGCCCACCCGAGCTAGACGGAGTTGGTGGCATGGACCGCCTCTGGTTCAAGAACCCGTTGGCCGTGTTCACGGCGACCGGTGACGACGCGTCCGGCGGCATTGTCGTCCAGGGATCGCAGATCGTCGAGATCGTGCCCGCCGGCGGGAGGCCCACCCAGGGCCATGATCAGGTGTTCGATGCCAGCCGGCACGTCGTGCTGCCCGGCTTGATCAACACCCATCACCACTTCTACCAGACCCTCACCCGCGCCTGGGCTCCCGTGGTGAACACCCCACTGTTCCCGTGGCTGACCAACCTCTATCCGGTCTGGGCCCGGCTGACCCCGCGGGATCTCGAGCTGGCCACCACCGTGGCCCTGGCCGAGCTGCTGCTGTCCGGGTGCACGCTGGCGGCCGATCATCACTACCTGTTCCCCGCCGGGATGGACGCCGCGATCGACGTCCAGGTCGAGGTCGCCCGCCGGCTCGGAGTCCGGGTGCTGCTGACCCGAGGCTCGATGACCCTGGGGGAACGCGACGGTGGTCTCCCGCCGCAGAGCACGGTGCAGGAGCCGGACGTGATCCTGGCGGATTCCGAACGGTTGATCACGACCTACCACGAGCGCGGACCGGGGGCGATGGTCCAGATCGGACTCGCGCCGTGCTCCCCCTTCTCGGTCACCCGCGAGATCATGCGCGACACCGCCGCCCTGGCCGAACAGCACGACGTACGGCTGCACACCCATCTCGCCGAGACCATCGACGAGGAGGACTTCTGCCGGGAGATGTTCGGTCTGCGTACGGTCGACTATCTCGAGAGCGTCGGCTGGTTGTCCTCTCGTACGTGGTTGGGGCACGGCATCCACTTCGACGACGCCGAGATCGCCCGCCTCGGTGCCGCCGGGACCGGTGTCGCACACTGCCCGAGCTCCAACATGCGGCTGGCATCCGGCATCGCCCGTACGGTCGAGCTGGAGGCCGCCGGCGTACCGGTGGGGATCGGCGTGGACGGCTCGGCCTCCAACGACGCCAGCAACATGATCTTGGAGGCGCGGCAGGCCCTTTACCTGCAACGGCTCCGCTACGGCGCCGAGCAGGTGACTCCGGAACGCGCCCTGACCTGGGCGACGGCGGGCTCCGCTCGGGTGCTGGGCCGGGACGACATCGGCACGATCGCCGCCGGGCAGCAGGCTGACCTCGCCCTCTTCACCCTGGATGATCTTCGCTTCTCCGGCAGCCACGACCCGCTGTCGGCGCTGCTGCTGTGCGGCGCAGATCGAGCCGATCGCGTGATGGTCGCCGGAGAGTGGCGCGTGGTCGACGGGGCCGTCGTCGGTCTCGACCTACCCGAGCTGATCACCGCCCACCGGGCCGCCGCCGCGCGGCTCGTCGGCTCCACGTACTGACCACATCCTCTCTCGACCATCCACATCGACGGGCTCGCCGAGCCCGCCCGGACAACAAGGACGTTGCCATGAATCATTCCACCACCCCCGCCGCATCGCCTGTCGTGCAGAGAACAACGAGATCCGAGGACGAGCGGCTGCCGCTCGGCAGCACCATCGCGTACGGCCTCCAGCACGTACTCACCATGTACGGCGGCATCATCGCGCCACCGCTGATCATCGGTCCGGCCGCCGGCCTGTCGCCGGCCGAGATCGGCGCGTTGATCACCGCGTGCCTGTTCATGGGTGGTCTGGCCACCCTGCTGCAGACCATCGGGGTGAAGTGGTTCGGCTCCCAGCTGCCCCTGGTGCAGGGCGTCTCGTTCGCCGGCGTGGCGACCATGGTGGCGATCGTCGACGGGGGCGGCGGCCTCCCCGCCGTGTTCGGCGCCGTCATCGTGGCCTCGTTGATCGGGTTGGCGATCGCGCCCCTGTTCGCCACGATCATCCGGTTCTTCCCCCCGGTCGTCACCGGCGTGGTGATCACCACCATCGGACTCACGCTGCTGCCGGTGGCGGCGATGTGGGCCATGGGCGGCAACCCCTCCGCCGATTCCTTTGGGTCGGCGCAGAACATCGGGCTGGCCGGGCTCACCTTCGTGATCGTGCTCGTCCTGTCGAAGCTGGGCAACGCCACGATCTCCCGGTTGTCGATCCTGCTGGCCATCGTGCTCGGCACCCTGGTCGCCGCCGTCCTGGGCGTGGTCGACTTCTCCACCGTGGGTCAGGGTCCGGTGGTCGCTTTCCCGACGCCGTTCGCGTTCGGCGCGCCGACGTTCCACGTGGCGGCCATCGTCTCGATGCTGATCGTGATCTTGGTGACGCTGACCGAGACCACCGCCGACATCCTGGCCGTCGGCGAGATCGTGGGCACCAAGGTGGACCGCAAGCGGATCGCCGCCGGGCTGCGTGCCGACATGGCCTCCAGCGCCGTCTCCCCGGTCTTCGGCTCCTTCACCCAGAGCGCCTTCGCCCAGAACGTCGGTCTGGTGGCCATCACCAAGATCAAGAGCCGGTACGTCGTCGCGGCCGGCGGCGGGATCCTGGTCGTGCTGGGACTGCTGCCCATCCTCGGCCGGGTGGTCGCCGCGGTTCCGTCGCCCGTGCTGGGAGGCGCCGGCATCGTGCTGTTCGGCTCTGTCGCGGCCAGCGGCATCCGTACGCTGTCGAAGGTCCGCTATGACGACACGATGAACCTGGTGATCGTGGCGTCCTCCCTCGGGATCGGCATGCTGCCGGTCGTCGCTCCGGAGATCTACGAAGACTTCCCGTCGTGGTTCCGCACCATCTTCGACTCCGGCATCAGCTCCGCGGCGCTGGTGGCGATCCTGCTGAACATCCTGTTCAACCACCTCCCCGTCGGGAACTCACAGCGGGCCTCGGTGCTCGCCGCCTCCCCGGCCCGGATGGTCCGGGAGGACGAGCTCGCCGCCCTTCTCGACGGCGACTCCTTCGTCGGTGGCCGCCTGATCGACGCGGACGGCAACGAGGTGCCGGTCACCGGGCGCCAGGGCGAGGCGTCCCATTGAGGCCGCACTAGCATCGAGGCCATGCCCATCGCCCTCGGTCAGGTGGTCGTCGACTGTGTCGACGCCGAGAAGCTCGCCACGTTCTGGTCCAGGCTGCTCGGACAGCCTCTGGCCGAGGGGGCCAGCCAGTTCTGGGCGATGATCCCCGCGCCGCCGGACAAGAGCCTGCCGCCGCTGATGTTCCTGCAGGTGGAGAACCCAACGCCCGGCAAGAACAAGTGGCACCTCGACCTGTTCGCCGAGGATCCGGCGGCGGAGATCGAGCGGGCGATCGGTCTCGGAGCGAGCCGGCACGGTGACTACGACGAGTACGACACGGTCTGGACCACCCTGGCCGATCCGGAAGGGAACCTGTTCGACGTGGCCGCACCCCACTGACGGATCCACACTCCACAGGCGGGTCCAGGCATCAGGGTCCACCCTCGATTCCTCCCGTGATCGCCCCTGACCGGGCCCAACGCCCCTCGAACAGGCCGGCCCCACCGACGTACGGTGGATCTCATGGCTGACAGCTTCACCGAGCCCACCGGCGTGGGTCCGATCGCGGGCGGCAACCTGCGCGCCTCCGACACCGACCGGGACAAGGTCGCGACGGTGCTGAGCACCGCGTACGCGGAGGGGCGGATCACCCGCGAGGAGCACGACGAGCGGCTCGACCAGGTGATGCAGGCGAGGACCTTCGACGATCTGGTGCCCATCACCACCGACCTCGTCCCGCTCCCGGTCAGCCCGCCGACTGCTCCCGCCGCCGTGTCGGCGACGCCGGCCACGACCTTCTCCGTCGACACCTCTCGGGACTCCGGCGGCGACCAGATGGTCGCGATCTTCGGCGGCGCGACCCGCAAGGGGCGTTGGCGCGTACCGAAGCAGTCCACCGCCGTCGCGCTGTTCGGCGGTGTGGACATCGACGTCACCGAGGCCGTCTTCGAGTCGACCGAGATCGAGATCACCGGCTTCTGGTGCTTCGGCGGCATGGAGATCAAGGCCCCGGCCGGGATCGAGGTCCGCGACCGTACGGCAGGGATCTTCGGCGGCACCGACATCAAGGGACTCGGCGACCCGATCCCCGGCGCACCGGTGATCACCATCAAGGGGGTCTCCCTGTTCGGCGGTGTATCAGTGACGGGTCCGGTGCCATCGAAGAAGAAGCGGAGCAAACACCAGCTCCATTGACCCGACTCCCGTTCCCCGCTCCCTGAGAGGTAACCGATGACGCCCGGCAGCTACCGCGCCTCCGACGCCGACCGTGACCAGGTCGCGGAGCTGCTGAACTCCGCGTACGCGGAAGGACGCCTCACCCTCGACGAGCACAGTGAGCGGACCCAGGCCGCGCTGGAGGCGAGGACCTTCGACGACCTGACCGCGCTCACCACCGACCTGGTGCCCGTGCAGTCCCTCCCGGTGCACGCAAACGCGGCGGGCACCCAGCTGGTCGTCAGCGACGGCGCCAACCCCGAGTCGGACACGATGTCGACAGTGATGTCGACGGTGAAGCGCGAGGGCAGCTGGCGGGTGCGGGCCCACAGCGTCGCCAACAACGTGATGGGAGACATCAAGCTCGACCTGACCCAGGCGACCTTCGACGCCCCGGTGGTCGAACTGACCGGCACCCAGCTGATGGGCAGCATGGTGCTTCGGGTGCCGCCGGGTGTGACCATCGTCAACGAGGTCACCAACGTGCTGGGGGACACCTCGATCTCTGGTCTCGGAGAGCCGGATCCGATGATGCCCACCATCGTCTTGAAGGGCACCAACATCATGGGTGACATCAAGGTGCGCGGCCCCAGGAAGCCGTCGCGTTGGCGCAAGGCCCTAGCCTGACTGCCTGATGGATGACCTCTTCGCACCACCCGCGTACGACTGGAAGCGTCTTGCGCCCGGCTTCTTGAAGCTGAGGCGGCTCGGCGACGCGATCTTCTGGCTGATCCTGTTCTCGATCCCGGCGGTCCTCGTGCTGATCTTCACTGATCTGAGGTGGCTGCCGGTGCTGCTCTGGGTCGCGGCCCTGGTGATCATCGGGCTGCGGTTCTACTTCCTGCGCCGGTCGTGTGCGTCGTGGGGCTACGTCGAGCGCGAGGACGACCTGTACATCACCCACGGTGTCTGGTGGCGCTCGCTGACGGCGGTCCCGTACGGCCGGATGCAGCTGGTCGAGGTCGAGTCCGGACCGCTGGAGCGCCTGTTCAACCTGGCGTCGGTCACGTTGAAGACCGCCAGCCCGGGCACCGACGCCCGGATCCCCGGGCTGGAGCCGATCGAGGCGGCACGGCTGCGGGATCAGCTCACCGAGCTGGGCGAGGCGCACGCCTCCGGGCTATGAGCGACACCAATCCTCCGGAGGCACCGGTCCAACCGACGCCAGCGGCCGGACCATCGCCGGTCAAGCAGACCGAGCGCCCCCATCCGCTGACCCCGTTGATCCGTGGCTGGGTCGTGCTGCTGGCCATCGTGGTGGGGTTCGGGCGCGAGTTCATCCCGAACGGCTCCGGCGAGGAGCCGGGCATCGTCGGACTGGGCCTGCGCTGGATCCTGCTCGGCGTCGTCGGCATCGTCGTGCTCGCCGCGGCCGCCGGCTTCGCGTCCTGGTACTTCACCCGGTATGTGATCGACGACGAAGAGCTGCGGATCGAGACGGGCGCGATCTTCAAGAACTCCAAGCGCGTCCCGTTCGAGCGGGTGCAGTCGGTCGACATCATCCAGCAGTTCGCGGCCCGGATCTTCGGTCTCGCCGAGCTGCGGATCGAGGTCGGCGCCGGCGACTCCACGATCAAGCTGCGCTATCTCACCCGACAGCAGGCCTCGTCCCTGCGCGACTACCTGCTCAGCCGGGCGCACGGCGACCGGGTGCGGAAGGGCGCACCGGGCGCTGGCGAGTCGAGTCTGCTGACCGATCTGTCGGTCGCCGACCAGCCCCTGGTGACCGTGCCGCCGCAGCGGCTGATCATCGGCTTCCTGCTGTCGAGTGAGTTCCTGTTCTCGGCCGCCCTGCTGGTCATCGCGCTGATCGTCACCGCGGGGTTCGACGTGGTGGCGTTCGCCCTGGCCGGCCTGATCCCGTTGGCCATCGGCCTGGCCTCGATGATCGGGCGCCGGGTGTTCCAGATGTTCAACTTCACCCTGGCGCAGTCGGCCAGGGGCGTCCGGGTCACGCGTGGCTTGTTCAACCTGACCAGTCAGTCGGTGCCGGTCAACCGGATCCAGGGCGTCCGGGTGCTCCAGCCGATCCTGTGGCGCCGGCTCGGCTGGTATCGGATCGACGTCAACGTCCTCGGCTACGGCAGCAGCGAGGGCAGCGACAACGACACCTCCGCGACCAGCGTGCTGGTCCCGGTCGCCGACGGGCACGATGTCGAGATCACCCTGAACCGGATCCTGCCCGGTCTCGACCTGGCCCGGGTCGAGCTCCAGGCGGCGCCTCGCCGCGCGAAGTGGCTGCGGCCGTACGACTACTGGACCCTGCGCTACGGCACCGACGACCGGGTCGCCGTCACCGAGCACGGCTGGCTGACGCACGTCCGCAATCTCGTGCCTCACGCCAAGACGCAGTCCGTCCGTCTCAGTCAGGGCCCGCTGCAGCGCCGACTCGGACTGGCCGACGTCTACCTCGACATCACCCGCGGACCCGTGACCCCGATCGCGCATCAGCTGGACGCGGCCGCCGCCCGCGCGCTCACCCTGTCCCAGCTGGACCGGGCGCGGGTCGCCCGAGCCGCCGACCGGGCCCGCCTGCCGGTCGATCTGACCGACCCCGCCACCGATCAGCGCGGGCGGCAGACGGTGCTCGAGCGGTTCGGGCTCAGCGACCGTGACCTGGTCGGCAGCGGTGGCGAATCCGAGGTGTACGCCCTCGGCACCGACCGGGTGCTGCGGGTCTACCGTTCCGGCCACGAGTCCCCGGCCGCGCTGATCGCCCAGCTGGGCCCCCTCTACGCAGGCTGGAGCGGGCAGCGGATCGGGCTCGAGCTGCCGCTGGTCCTCGACAGCGGGGAGATCGGCGGCCGTTGGTTCAGCGTCGATCGCCGGATGTCCGGCGGCAACCTGTCCGGCTGGCTGGCCGGGGCCGAGGTCGACGCACGGAGGCAGGCCCTGCTGGGCTACCTCGAGGCGGCCAGCCGGCTACAGCAGCTTCCCTCTCCGGTGCCCGGCCACGCCCGGCTGCTCGGCGAGGACGCCCCCCGCGAGTTCGACACGCTGGCCGCCCTGCTCACCGACCAGCTGCTGCGGATCCTGCCCCAGAGCCAGGCCCGGTTGGAACAGGACGTGCCCGGTGTCGGCCGGATCTGGGACGAGCTGCAGGAGTGGCTCGCCGACCGCCGGGGTGTGCCGCGCCTGGTCCATGGCGACTTCTGCCCGCCCAACACGTACGTGGCGATGCTTCCTGACGGACGCCCGGTGATCACCGGGGTCGGCGACTTCAGTCCGCACACCCTGCACGCCGATCCGATGATGGACATCGCTGGTGCCGTGATGTTCCTCGAGCTGGAGCCCTACACCGCGGCGGCGGACGACGCCTTCTGGTTGGCCGGGCAGGCGTACGAGCGGTTCGGTCCGGACCTGCAGCAGGCGCTGGCCATGTACCGCCGCTACTACGGTTTCTACTTCTCGAACTCCCACGCGTTCGACCCCGTCCTGTACGGCTGGTGTCAGCGCCAGCTGACCCGCTGAGTCGAGACAACGGGTGGGATTCGGTGCGACTACGCGCCAATTCCTTCACACACCGCTGGACACGGTTCGGAAACCTCTAGACAGGTGACCAATTAGTCACCTATCGTCGCCCTGTGACCGGCCCGGACGTCTTCAAGGCGCTTGCCGACCCGACCCGGCGCGCGATCCTGGACAGCCTGTTCGTCGACGACGGCCAGACCCTCGGCCAGCTGTGCGCCCCGTTCGCGGACATGACCAGGTTCGGGGTGATGAAGCACCTGACCGTGCTGGAGGCCGCTGACCTGGTCATCCCGCTCCGCCAGGGTCGGGAGAAGCGGCACTACTTGAACCCGGTCCCGATCGAGCAGATCGCGAACCGGTGGATCAGCCGGTACGCCGCTCGCTTCACCTCGGCGCTGGTCGCGCTCGACGAGCAGGTCACCGACGCTCAGACGATCAGAGGAGACACCTGATGGGGATCACCGCCCACGTCCAGCAGGTCTACATCGCGGCCACGCCCGAGCAGGTCTGGCGCGCGATCACCGACTCGGAGTGGACCCAGCGCTACTTCTTCGGCACGGTGTTCGTTCGGCCGCCCGAAGCCGGCCGGCCGTACCGGACGATCACCCCGGACGGCGCCGACGCCACCGAGGGCACGGTCGAGGAGCTGCAGCCACCCGCCGACGATCGTCCCGGCCGGTTCGTGCTGACCTGGCGCACTCTTTACGACGCCGCCCTCGCCGCCGAGCCACCGAGCCGGGTGGAGTGGACGGTCGAGGCGGCCGGCGAGGGTCTCACGCGGGTCCGACTCGTGCACGGCGATCTCGCCGCCAGCCCGCTGACCTGGGCCACCGTCGAGGCGGGCTGGCCCTGGGTGCTGGACGGGTTGAAGACGGTGATCGAGACCGGGCAGAGCCTGCCGCCCCGCGCAGCCGATCGGGACTGCCCCGCGGATCCGGCGAGCGCGGTCGACGGCGGTTGGCACCGAGCCCAGGCGGTCGAAGCCCATCAGCAGACCTGGGAGCTGCTCGAGCGGTCGGAGCGCACCCCCGCCGACGAGGCCGACCTGGTCGCCTGCGCCTTCGCCTCGGCCTACCACTGGGCCAGGGCGACCGGCAGGACAGAGACCACTGGTGCCCGCGGCGACTACCTGATCGCCAAGGCGCTGCTCGCCGTCGGGCGACCGGAAGCGGCGCTCGACTGGGCCGACCGGTGCCTGCAGACCTGCCGGGCTCACGACCTTTTCGACTTCGACCTCGCGTACGCGCTCGAGATCCGGGCCCGCTCTCTTCGGTCGCTCGGCCGCGCACGGGAGGCGGAGGCAGATTGGTCGGCCGCACTGGCCGTACCGATCGCCGATCCCGAGGACGCGGAGTGGTTCGCTCGGGACGTCAGGGACGGTCTCGCGCCCACCGCTGCAGTCGGTCCAGCGTCACGTTGATCGCCTTCGCGTTGCGTCGCTTGGCCCCGATCACGGCGAGCACCGCCGGCGCCCGCGACCCGGTCGTGTCGAACTGCTCGGTCACCCGGGTGTGCTGTTCGTCGACCGGGTCCAGCAGATAGCGCCAGACGTGACCACCGAAGTGCCGCCAGGCGATCCTGGTCGGCTCGTCGAACTCGACCACCTCGTTCAAGATCTTGTACGGCAGACCGATCCGCATCTCCATCCCGAACTTGGCGCCGGCCGACAGCCGCTCGGGCGTCCGCTCCTGGACGCCACGGACGCTGCCGGAGCCGTCGATCTCGCTGTGTCGCCGGGGGGTGGCCAGCAGATCGAAGATCTCGGCGGCGGGGGCGGCAACCGTACGGGTGGCGGAGACGATGTCGGAGCTCATGGGCCCAGTGTTGCCGAGGCCACTCGGCCCCCGGCCGGGGTGTCGGACGGAGAGACCCGTGGATAGGCTGCCGGCCATGACTGAGACACCCGTCGCTGCACCCGGCCGCCCCGTCCTCGGCATCGACATCGGCGGTAGCGGTATCAAGGGCGCCCCGGTCGACCTGGTCTCGGGGCTGTTCGCCAAGGATCGGTTGCGGATCGACACGCCGTCGAAGTCGACGCCGGCCAACGTGGCGAAGGTGGTGGCCCAGATCGTGGCCCACTTCGCCGAGGACATCGGGGAAGGTCCCATCGGCATCACCATCCCCGCCGTCGTCACCCACGGCCAGACCCGCTCGGCCGCCAACATCGACCACTCCTGGATCGACGCCCCGGCCGAGAAGATCTTCGAGGACGTGCTGCAGCGCGACATCTACCTGGTGAACGACGCGGACGCCGCCGGGGTGGCCGAGGTGCACTACGGGGCCGCCAAGGACCACCCGGGACTGGTACTGGTGACGACCCTGGGCACCGGCATCGGCAGCGCGCTGATCTATCGCGGTGTGCTGGTGCCGAACAGCGAGCTGGGGCACCTCGAGATCGACGGCAAGGACGCCGAGAAGGAGGCCGCGGCCAGTGCGAAGGAGAACCTGGGGCTCTCCTACAGCGAGTACGTGCCCCGGCTGCAGCGCTACTACGAGCGAGTCGAGGCGTTGTTCTGGCCGGACCTGATCGTGGTCGGCGGCGGCGTCAGCAAGAAGTCGGAGAAGTTCCTGCCGAAGCTGAAGCTGAAGACCGAGATCGTGCCGGCCAAGCTGCTGAACACGGCCGGCATCGTCGGCGCCGCCTGGCTGGCCGCCGACCGTCTGGTGCACCCCGACCCGTTGAGTTGAGTCACATCCGCTCGAGGGCCTCGATGCCGAGCATGTCCAGACCGCTGGCCAGCACCCTCTTGGTCAAGGTGCAGAGCGCGAGCCGGGAGGCCCGGACCTCGCCGTCGGACTTCAGCACCGGGCACTGCTCGTAGAAGACCGACAGCGCGCCGGCCACCTCGTAGAGGTAGCCACACAGGCGGTGGGGCTGAAGTGTGTCGGCCACCTCGGCCACGACCTCACCGAACCGGGTGAGCAGCAGTGCCAGGGTCTGTTCGGCCGGCTCGTCGAGGACCTCGATCTTCTCCTCCACGATCAGACCCTCGGCCTCGGCCCGGCGCAGCAGCTGGGCCAGTCGGGCGTGCGCGTACTGCAGGTAGGGCCCGGTGTTGCCGGTGGTCTGCACCATCCGGTCGATGTCGAATACGTAGTCCTTGTTGAGGCCGTTGGACAGATCGGCGTACTTGATCGCCGCCAGGGCGATAGGCGGCGCGGCATGTTCCTCGGCCATGTCGAGCAGGTCGGCCAGCAGCATGGCCTTGCCCTCACGCGTCTTGTACGGCTTCCCGTCCGGGCCGAGCACCATGCCGTACCCGACGTGCTGGGCGACCACGTCGTCGGGTAGCCAGCCTGCCAACCGGCAGACGGCGAACACCTGGGCGAAGTGGTCACCCTGCCGGGCGTCGGTGACGTAGATGATCCGGTCGGCGTGCAGGTCGCGGACGCGGTGCCGGACGGCGGCGAGGTCGGTGATCGAGTAGCCGTACCCGCCGTCGGACTTGCGCACGATCATCGGTGCGTTGAAGCCCTCGACGAAGACCACCAGCGCACCCTGGTCTATGACGGCGGTGCCCACGGCCTCGAGCTCGGTGGCCACCGAGGGCAGAGCGTCGTTGTAGATCGACTCACCCGCCAGGTGCTCGTCGGTCAGCTTGACGTTCAGCCGGTCGTAGGCGGCGTTGAATCCGGTCAGCGAGATGTCGATCAGGTCGCGCCAGATGGCCCGGGTCTGCTGGTCACCGGACTGCAGTGCGACCACCCGCCGGCGGGCGCGGTCGGCGAACTCTGCGTCCTCACGAAACCGGAACGACCCCCGCTTGTAGAGGTCCTCGGCCTCCGGCAGGGTCAGCGTCGAGGCGTCGATGCCGTCCTCCAGCACCTGCTCGACCAGCATCCCGAACTGCGTGCCCCAGTCACCGATGTGGTTCTGCGGCAGCACCCGATGACCGACGGCGGTCAGCACCCTGTTGAAGCAGTCGCCGATGATGGTGGTCCGCAGGTGCCCGACGTGCATCTGCTTGGCCACGTTGGGCGCCGAGTAGTCGATCACCACGGTCCGGGGCGCGTCTGCAGCCGGCTGAACACCGACGTCCGGCTCGGCCAGCTGGTCGGTGATCGCCCGGGCCAGGACGTCGGATCGAAGCCGGAAGTTGATGAAGCCGGGTCCGGCGATCTCGAGCGGCTCACACAGGTCGGACAGGTCGAGCGCGTCGACGATCCCCTGCGCGACCTGGCGCGGTGGGCGACCCTGTGACTTGGCCAACCGGAGCGCCACGTTGCTCTGGAAGTGACCGAACTGGGGCTTGGTCGCGGGGCGCAGCTCGGGGTCGATCCCGGCCACGGACTGCACCCGGGCGTTCAACTCGTACGGCAAGGAAGACACGAGGACCAAGTATCCCCGATCTCGGCGGTCCTGCCGTCCGTGCGGGGTCACTACGATGCGGGCCATGCCTCAGCCCACCCAGCCGCTGCTGCACGACCTCGCCACGGTCTGTGCCGCGCCCACCCAGGTGCTGTCGGGTCGTGACGGCACGATCGCGGCCGAGGTCGACGGCCGTACCACCGCGCGGGGTCTGTTCCACGCCGATCTGCGGGTGCTCAGCGGCTGGCACGTGACGATCGGGGGCGAGGCTCCGGCGCACCTGGCCACCGATCTGGACGGCGCCGGTGAGGCGCGGTTCACCTACCTGGCCGACGCGGTGCCTGGCGAGGGGGTCGACCGCCTCCTCCGACTCGATCTGACTCGCTCGGTCCGCCCGGGGATGCTCACCGAGACCCTGCTGCTCACCTCCGAGCTCGGCGTGGCGGTGACCACCGAGGTACGGATCGTGGTGGCCAGCGACCTCACGCCGATGGAGGCGATCAAGGTCGGCGGGCACGGCGAGCCGATCCGCTTCGACGGCGATCCCACCGGCGAGACGGTCACCTTCGGCAGCGCGGAGGTGACCGCCCGCCTGCATGCGCCGGGCGCCGAGATCGCCCGCAGCGCCGACGAGACCCGGCTGCTGCTGACCTGGCTGGTGACGATCCCGGCCGGCGGGGTGATCGAGCTCGACTGGCTGGTGGGGGTGACCGACAGCGGTGCTGCGGTCGTGCCGGCTCGTGGGCCCGGTCTCGCCGCCGACACCATCACCGATCGACTGACCGGCCGCGGCTCGGGTGCGGATCCCCGGCTGGCACCGTGGCTGCGGCAGTCGCTGCAGGACCTGAACGGGCTGAGGATGGCCACCACCGAGGCACCGGATGACGCGTTCTTCGCCGCCGGTTCCCCGTGGTACTTCACTCTCTTCGGCCGGGACAGCCTGTGGACGTCCCGGCTGCTGCTGCCCGTCGACGTCCGCCAGTCCGGCGGGACGCTGCGGGCCCTGGGTCGGTTGGCCGGCACCGAGGTCGACGTGTCCACCGCCCAGGAGCCGGGCAAGATCATGCACGAGCTGCGGCGCGGGACGTACGCCTTCAACGAGATCTCGTTGCCTCCGCTCTACTACGGGACCATCGACGCCACCCCGTTGTGGATCTGCCTGCTGCACGACGCGTGGCGGGCCGGTCTCGCGGAAGCCGAGGTCACCGCGCTGCTGCCGGTGCTGGAGGGCGCTCTGCACTGGCTGGTCAGCTACGGGGACGCCGACGGGGACAGGTTCCTGGAGTACGTCGACGCCAGCGGGCACGGTCTCGCCAACCAGGGATGGAAGGACTCAGCCGACTCCGTCCGGTTCGCCGACGGCCGGATCGCCGAGGGGCCGGTCGCCCTCTGCGAGGTGCAGGGCTACGCGTTCGAGGCCGCCATCGGCGGGGCGGCGCTGCTGGAGGCGTTCGGTCGTGAGGGAGCCGACGGCTACCGCACGTGGGCGGCCGCGCTGGCCGAGAAGTTCCGGGCAGCGTTCTGGTGCGGCGAGGGCGAGCGACGGTTCCCCGCGCTGGCGTTGGACGGCAGCAAGCAGCGGGTCGACTCCGTCACCAGCAACATCGGGCACCTGCTGGGCACCGGGCTGCTGGACGCCGAGGAGGAGCGCCTGGTGGCCCGGCGGGTCGTGGCGGCCGATCTCGACTCCGGGCTCGGACTGCGGACCATGTCCGACCGCGACAGTGGCTACAACCCGCTCAGCTACCACTGCGGTACCGTCTGGCCGCACGACACCGCGATCGTGTTCGCCGGCCTGGTGCGCGCGGGCCACGCCGACCTCGCGAGCGGTCTGGCCGAGGGCCTGCTCCGGGCCTCGTCGGCGTTCGACCGCCGGCTGCCCGAGCTGTGGTCCGGCGAGGGCCGGGCGGTGCCCTACCCGGCGGCCTGCCGCCCGCAGGCCTGGTCGGCCGCCGCGGCGGTCGTGGTCGCCGCTTGGGCCAGCAGTCGATAGCCCTTCAATGGACCGAGCCGACCGTGAACAGTCGGTGATGCAACCGAATCGAGATCACGACTCGACCGCGTCGGACCATCGTCGGGGCCCGGGGTTTGCCCATAATGGCGGGGTATTCGTTCCTCGCCGAAAGAGTTCGTCGTGCTTCTCGTTCAGGTTGGCGCCGCGTCGTGATCATCCGTCGCGCCGTCCTCTCGCTCGTCCTCATCCTCTTCGCGTCACTGACGATCGGGGTGATCGTCGGTCTCGACTCGTCGGCCCGGAGCGCCATCGTCGGCCAGCTCGTCGCGTCGCCGTCCGCGGTGCCGACGCCTGCGCAGGAGAGCGAGTCGAGCCCGCCGAAGAAGGCGGCCACTCCCAAGCCGCGGGCCACGGTGGCGACTCCGACGGCGGTACCGACCCCGACGGCGACTCCCACCGTCACCGTCGTACCGAAGGCCACCTCCCCGGCCAAGCCATCAGTCAGCACGCCACCGACGGCGCCAGCAAAACCGAAGCCGACCCCGACCAAGCCCAAGGCTACGAGCGGCGCCGCACCGACGACCCCGCCGAAGGCGAAGAGCTCCGGCGCCAGATATCTGAAGGGTCCGCTGAAGAAGGGCCCCGGGGGAACGGTCTACCTCACCTTCGACGACGGCCCCAGCCCGTACACGTCCTCGATCCTCAGCATCCTCGACCGGACCGGATCGACAGCCACCTTCTTCCACCTCGGGGTGAACGAGGGCGGGTTCCCCCACGCCGACGCCAGGATCCGGGCTCAGGGCAGCAAGGTGGCCAACCACTCCCACGATCATCCGGATCTGACCACGCGTACGGCGTCGCAGCTGAAGTGGCAGATCATGCACGGCCCCCCGGCCAAGTGCTTCCGCCCCCCGTACGGGGCCACCAACGCTGCGGTCCACAAGGCGATCGAACACGCCGGGCTGCGGGAGGTGCTGTGGGACGTGGACACGCTCGACTGGACCAAGCCCGGAGTCAGCACCTTGGCCAGGACCGGCCGGCTGAAGAGCATCGGCAACGGCACCATCGTCTTGATGCACGACGGCGGCGGCGTGCGCACCCAGACCGTCGCGGCCCTGCCGACGGTGATCGCCGACCTGCACGCCCGAGGATTCCGGGTCCGCGCCCTGCCGTACTGCTGACTGATACTCGGTCGCCGGTGGCCTAAAGGGACATAGCGAGGTCATCCAGGCGAGCCGCCCGGACGAGACGTTCTTTGAGGGCCTGTGCCCCGCCAGTGTTCAGGTCGGTGATCGGCGGTAGACCTCGAGCCAGCCGTTGGGCGTCGATCAGCACGCGACGTTGTCGTCGAGGACGGCTGCACCGTGAGGGCCGGCCAGGTTCCGCCGGAGCGGGGGGTCGTAGGGCGCCGCCCAGTACTCGAGGAACCCGCCGGTCACCGACCCGAACGGGAACGGGTCGTTCCCCAGCGTGCGGTAGTCCTGAACGCGAGTGCTCGACAGGGACGGGTTGATCAGCACCGGGACGTCGTCGACGGAGTTGGACCGGGTGGACTGCAGGACGATCACGCAGGCCCACTCCCCGATGTCGAGGGTGAGATCGGTCCGGCTGCGGCGGTAGCGGAAGCCCGGCGGGGCCAACCGGTCCGCCAGCCGCTGACAGGCGTCGAGATAGAGCTGCCGGGAGGGGTCACCACCCGGCAATCTAGTCATCACCCGGACCACCCGACCCGGCGTCACCCTTCGGACGTCCGGCGTCGTCAGGACGTGGTCGCGGCGGCCTGCGCCACGAGCGTGTAGTGCACGTGCATCGTGCCGCTGTGGGTGGGGTTGTCGATCACCCAGTCGAAGTCCTGCTGACCCGACATCCCGTCCGTGCTGACCCCGCTCATCCCGCTCGCGGTGAACACCAGCCGGTTGTAGCTGTCGCTACCGGAGTCGACGCTGAAGGGGATGTACGTTCCGTCGGGCAGCCGGTAGGTGGCGGTCAGGTAGAAGTCGCCGATCGGGCTGTCGCTGTAGCCGGTGAGCTCGGCGCAGGCGGCGGGGGCGAGCGTGGTCGGCGGCTGAGCGCCCCAGTGCCCGATGTCGGCCCGGCCGGTGTGCCCGGAGTCCAGGGTCAGGACCTGGCCGGTGTTGTTCTGGATGGTCATGTCGACGCTCTGGACCCCGGAGTGGTAGTTGGAGGTGCACGGGGCCGACGAGGCGGAGGCGGAGCCGGTGCTGCCGAGCTCGGAGAGATCCGTCGAGCCGGGCGTCGAGCAGGCGGTGAGGGCGGCGACGGCCAGTCCGGCGGTCAGGACGGCGGCGGCGAGTCGAGTGCGCATGGGAGTTCCTTTCGGTGTGGGGTTCACGTCGATGAACCCGTGACCAGGAATCTGCCGGGACCCGCTCCAACTCCGGTCCAACCGGGATTGGAGGCGGCTTGCAGACGTCGACACCACAGTTCGTGTCACCACGAGAAGGCGGCCGGGTGCCGCCGAGCACGAGAGGCAACACCATGATCAACACGACAGTCTCCGCCGGACGCAGGGCGCTCGCGGCCCTGGTCCTGGCGTCCGGCGTCGCGGTGCTGGCCGGCTGCTCCTCCGCGGTGGTGGCACCGCAGGACATGAGCGGGCTCGCCGGACCGGGCCCCCGGGCCTCCGCCCGGGCCGTCAGCACCGTAGACGACGACCCGAACGGCTGCTACCAGTTCGGTCAGGGCACGAACCAGGCCCAGGGTTGGCAGTGCAGCAGCTACACCGGTTCGGCGGCCACCATCACCGTGCCGAGCAACGCCACCGGCATCCAGGTGTCCCTGGCCGGTGGCCAGGGCGGCGAGGCGAATCCCGCCGCCGGCGGCTACGGCACCGCCGTCACCGGCACCTGGTCCGTCACCGGCGGTCAGACGCTGAGCCTCACCGTGGGTCAGGGCACCGACGACCAGAATCCCGGTGGCGGTGCAGCCGGCGGCGGCTAGGCCGGCGGCAGCGACGGGGGTGGGGGCGGCGGCGCCTCCGCGGTCGAGATCGACGGTCGGGTGATCGCCGTCGCGGGCGGCGGCGGTGGCGGTGGCGCGCAGGGCGCCTTCCCCGACATCGACGACGGTGGTGCCGGTGGCACCTCGACCGTGAACGGCGGCAACGGCCACGGCGGATCCGGGCCGGGCTCGGGTGACAGCCCCGCCGGCGGCAACGGACCGGCTCTGGCTGCCGGCACGGGCGGCGGCGGCGGTCACCACGGCGGTGGCGCCGGCGGTGGCGGCTGGGGTGGCGGCAACGGCGGGGGCGGCGGCAGCTGGGGTGCCGGCGGCGGCGCGGGCGGGGCAGCAGGTGGCTCCTACGTGAGCTCCGACGGGCAGGCCAGCACCATGGCCCAGGCCAACGCCGGCGGCGACGGCAGCGTCAGGATCACCTGGATCCTGACCTGACTGTCGCAGGCAGACCTGACCTGCTGGGGCGATCGTCGCCGGGCTCGGGCCGGACCCACTGCGCCGCAGCCCCGATCGTGGCGCACGCGCGTACGAGCGGATCCACCGCTCGAAGGTGGTCGTCGGCGCGCAGCTGATGGATCAGGCCAGGATCGCCGGCATCGGCAACGTGTACCGGGCGGAGATCCTGTTCCGGCACCGGATCAGCCGTTCCGACCGGGCATCGGGTTGACGCCGGAGGACTGGGCGGAACTCTGGCCCGATCTCGTGACCCTGATGCGGACCGGCGTGCGCAGTGGGCGCATCGTCACCACCGATCCCGCCGACCGCCCGTCCGGCCGGGTACGCCGGGAGACCTCCCACCACGTCTACCGGCGGGCCGGCCTGCCCTGTCGTCGGTGCGGCACCCCCGTCAGTCGCACCGAGATGGTCGGCCGGAACCTGTTCTGGTGCGTCACCTGCAGTCCACCTGAGGTCGCTCACCGTTCGGGCTGGCAGCGCGGGCACCAGTAGCTGCGCCGTTCCTGGCCCAGCGGACCGAATTCCTCCGTGCGGATGGACGTGCCGCAGCGCCGACAGGGCTGCCCGGGGCGCTCGAACACGTACGCGCGGCGGCCCTGGCGCAGGTCGCCGGTGGTGGACTGCTCGGCCCGGACCTTGTTGGCGTTCAGCAGCAGGTGCGCGCGCTGCACGACCCGTGGCAGTGTCGTCACCTGCGACACCGGGGTGCGGGGATGCAGGCCCTGCAGGAAGAGCAGCTCGGCCCGGTAGAACGTGCCTAGGCCGGCCAGGTTGCGCTGGTCGAGCAGGGCCTCGCCGATCGAGGTGTCCGGTTGCGCTCGGATCCGACGCAGGGCTTCCTCCTGGTCCCAGTCCGGGCCGAGCAGATCCGGTCCGAGGTGACCGACCACCTCGTCCTCGTCTGCCGTCGGCAGCAGCTCGACCACCGGCAGCCGGTAGCCCACCGCATCCGTGGCCGCCGTGCACAGGACAGCCCGGATCTCGTGGTCGGGACCGCCGCTCCAGCGACGGCCACGCGGGTAGGTCCGCCAGGCTCCCTCCATCCGGAAGTGGGTGTGCAGGGTCCACCCGTTGTCGAACCGGAAGAGCTGGTGCTTCCCGCGTGGAGTCACGTCGAGCACCGTCACCCCGGTCAGATCGGTGACGGCCAGGCTCGGCACCCGGAACTCGGCCCTGGTCAGCTGCTGGCCGGCCAGCAGCCCGTGCAGGCGACGGCAGGCCCGCCAGACGGTGTCACCCTCCGGCATCGGCTCGCCCGCCGAGGGCGCGCAGCATCACCGTCACCCACGTCCGCCAGGGTCGCCACGCCTCGGCCAGCTGCTCGAGCTCGACCGCGTCCACGGCTCGACCGTACGTCGCCTCCAGGTGCTTCAGCACCTGGGGTTCGGTGGCCAGCACATCGGTCAGCCCGCACGCCCGCACCGTGATCAGCGCGCTGTAGAACGGACCGATGCCGGGCAGCCGCTGCAGCTCGGTCTTTGCGTCGTCCACCCCCCGCGCGGTCAGCCGATCGACCGCGAGATCGCCGCGCTGGGCGGCCTCGGCGATGGCGTGCAGTCGCGGGACCCGGTCCGCCGGCAGTCCCGGCAGCTGGTCGACCTCCAGCAGCCGCGACGGCGTCGGCACCACCGGAACGGGCTGTCCGGCCACGGTGAGAACCGTCCCGTACGTCTCCGCGAGCCGCTCCCGGAGCGCGATGCCCTGACTGCGCGGGCGGCGGGCACTGACGATCGACCAGATGGCCGCCTCGTACGGGGAGTAGAAGTTCGCCGGCCGGAAGCCCGGCGCTCGGTCGAAAATCGGCGCCAACACCGGATCCGCCCGGCAGAGGTCCGCGTACGCCTGCCCGTCCTGGTCGGCCGAGACGACCCGCGCCGCCTGTCTGAGGACCACCGCGGCGTCGGGCGCCGGACCGTCGTGCCGCTCGATCTCGACCGACAGCTCGTCACCCTCCTGCCGAACGGCGACCCCGACTTGGCTCTCGTGGTCCCCGTCGACGCAGAAGCCCAACCGCACCACCCCGTCGAAGGAGTCCTCGTCGCGGTGCCCGAAGCCCATCAGGGCCACCTCGCGCAGGTCGTACGGTCCGCGCAACGACACCCTGGCCGTCGGTGTCTTCATGGTTCGAGATCCTGTCAGGCACCGCCGACACTGCCGGGCGAGTCAGCGACCGTGCGTCACGGCGATGGCCGCCGACACGCTCGACAGGGCGGCCGCCATCGTGGTCGGGTGACCGCCTCACGCCGGTCGGCTCCGCCGAACAGGCTCGCGAGCTCTGGCGGCACATCTTCCGTACGTTCGTCGACTCCGACCGGCAGCCGGGGGCCGACGCCGGGTACGCCGTCGAGGTCCGCCACAGTCGGCACCGGGTGGAGTCCTGGCTGGCGACCCTGGAGACCCAGGGATCGCTACCCGAAGGCGACAACTCGACCCGTGCGCGCTACCTGCTCACCGTCATCGACGGGCTCGCGATCAACCGGGCCCTCCCGGATGACGGCCTGACGCCTGAGGTGGAGTCGGCCATCCTGCGAGCCGCGGTGGACGCGGCGCTGCAGCTGCCCTGGCCGTCGCCGACCGGAGCCTAGGCTCGACGGGTGCCGTCCCTCCTCACGATCAGCGCCGGCGTGCTCGGCGTGGGTGCCCTCGGCGTCACCGCGGCCGTCGGAACCTCGCTCGGGATCGTCCGCGGCGCGGCGGCGGGGCACCTGTATCCGCTCGACCAGGTGCCGTACGCGCCGATCGGGCTGGTCCTCGGCGCTCAGGTGTATCCGAGCGGCTCACCGTCCCGGTTCCTGCGGGCCCGGCTCGACCTGGCTCTGCTGCTGCTCCAGCGCGGCACGGTCGACCGGCTGCTGCTGTCCGGCGACGCGCAGGCCCCGGAGTACGACGAGCCGGCGGCCATGCGGGCCCACCTGCTGGCCGCCGGAGCGTCCGACGACCGGCTGATCCTCGATCCGTGGGGGCTGGACACGTACGACTCCTGCGTCCGGGCCCGGGACGTGTACGGAGTGGAGCGGGTCGTGGTGGTGACCCAGACCTACCACCTGCCCCGGGCGGTCGGCACGGCCCGGCTGATCGGTCTGGACGCGGTGGGCGTCGGCGATCGGACGGTTCGGCTGCGGGAGGCGGGCGACGGACTCAACGAACCCTGGGCGCGCGGCTGGGTCCGCGATCAGGTCGCCTGCGTGAAGACGGTGTGGGACGTCGGCACCCGACGCCGGCCGTCGGGAGTCACCGGCTGAGGTCGAGCAGCCGCTGCAGCAGCCGCACCGGGTGATCGATCGCCGGGTCCGGTCCGGGTGGTGGCCAGACCAGGATCTGCCGCAACTGGAACGCGAGCTCGACCACGGTCAGTCGCCGTACGAGGTCGGGAACCTCCAGCTCAGGGGCGTGCACGCGCAACGTGTCCAGGAGGCGTTGATGGGGCTCGCTGAACTCATCGCCGGCCAGGGCGTTGTCCCGGACCGACACCAGATCGAGCCAGGCCGGCCCCCAGCCCACCCACTCCAGGTCGAGCAGCCCGGCGACCCGCTCTCCGTCCCACCAGATGTTGTCCA
Organism: Microlunatus sp.; assembly: GCA_036525335.1. Taxonomy (GTDB): domain Bacteria; phylum Actinomycetota; class Actinomycetes; order Propionibacteriales; family Propionibacteriaceae; genus Microlunatus. Next base: position 23,649 of record DATDAP010000401.1, read on the forward strand.
GGTGCAGGTCCCCGTGGGTGACCCCGTCGTCCGGGTCATCCAGCCGCGGCAGCAGGTCCGCGTGGTCGATCAGCCAACCCCAGGCGTCGGCGATCAGCCCCCGGTGCTCCGGTGCGCGCTCGCCGGCCGGGGCTACCAGGTGGCGCACCCGCTCCAACGGCAACGGCACGATCGTCGTGCCGACGATGGTCTGTGGGTCCTCACTCGGCGACGGCGGACCGAGTCGCTGCGCCACCTGGGCCGGGGGGCGCCAGCGATGCAGCGCCTGGAGTGGTGCGATGACGTCACGGAGGGCCCGCACACGCTGCTGCTCGGCGAGCTCCGGCCAGGCCTTCATCAGGGTCGTGCCGGACAGCCGGCGACAGGTCATCCAGGTGATCACCTCACCGTCGACGGTCAGGGCACCGGACGCGAGGACCTCCGGATAGCCGATGCCAGCCGGCAGGGCCCGGCCCACCGCCGCCTCGCGCAGCAGTCGCTCGCGGTCACCGATCCAGCACACCCGGAGCACGACGTCTCCGGCCGAGGCCGAGCGCACGTACCAGGTGTCGTTGGAGTAGGAGGTGACGAGCTCGGGCTCTCCGGCCAAATCCAGGGCGCCGCCGCGGACCAGCGCGTCGAACCGGGCGTGGGGAGCGTCCATGGGCGTCACCCTAACCATCCTCCAACCGCCGCTTGCGATATATCGGTAGCATGTGTAATCTTGTAATCACACATACAGAGAAAGGGGTGCACGTCATGAAGACGAACGCATTCACCTCAGATCGACCCGAGGTCGGACCTCGGGGACGCCGCCACTTCCGTGGGGGCGAAGAGTTCGGTGGACACCCGCGTGGACGCGGGATGGGCCCCGACGATGCCGGCGAGGACAGCGCTCCTCGCGGCGAAGGCCGGCGTGGCGGAGCGCGCGGCGAAGGACGAGCCGAACGGCGCGGCGAGCGCGGCGAGCGACGGGGTCGCGGAGGCGGCCGTCACGGCTTCGGGCGACCGGGTGGTTGGCAGAACGCCGACCTGCCGGCCGCCGACGATGCCCAGTCCTGGTTCGAGGGTCGGCTACCCGAGGCTTGGTTCTCCGAGGTCGACGTGAGCGCCGACCGCGAGGAGATCGTGGTCGTCGGCACGCTGACCGGTGAGGCCACCGACGCCGCTCAGGCGGAGGGTCGGATCAGCCGGTTCCGCGAGGAGACCCGCGAGACCCGGATGCAGATCGCCGAAGAGGCTCAGGCCCGGTACGGCCGCAAGGTCTCCTGGGGGGCTCGCTCCGGCGAGGTCGGCGAGCTGTTCACCCACCTGTCGGTGCCGGTGATGACCCGCCTGCGGCAGCCCGAGCGCCAGGTGCTCGACACCCTGGTCGACGCCGGCGTGGCCCGCTCCCGCTCCGAGGCCCTGGCCTGGGCCGTCACCCTGGTCGGCGAGCACACCGAGACCTGGCTCTCCGGTCTCCGCGACGCCATGTCGGAGGTCGACAAGCTCCGCTCCCAGGGCCCGGAACTCTGAGAGCTGATCTCGACGGGCAGGGAGTGGACTCCCCTCGCGAGCGGCCGTGAGCGTAGCGACGGACTCCGTCTGGACCGGGGAGAGAGCA
>DATDAP010000402.1:0-4067 GCA_036525335.1 Microlunatus sp.
CGGAGTACAGCGTCTCGATGTACACCCGGGCCGAGGCGCTCCGGGTGCGCGACATGATCTTCGGCGGGATCGAGACCATCGCCGGCATGTCCGAGGAGCACACCGGCGGGTTCACCATCGTGGTGGTCGGCGGCGGCGCCACCGGCGTCGAGATCGCCGGCCAGCTCGCCGAGCTGAAGAGCCACGCGGTCCCGGTGGTCTGGCCCGAGCTCAACCCCGCCCTGATGCACGTGGTGCTGGTCGAGATGGGTCCGGCCCTGCTCGCCCCGTTCGACGACAAGCTGCGCCGCTACACCCTCCGGGAGCTGGTCAAGCGCGGCGTGGACGTCCGGCTCAAGACCGCCATCTCCGAGGTGCACGCCGATCGGGTGGACTTCAAGGGCGGCCAGACGATGCAGGCCGACCTGGTGATCTGGGCCGCCGGGGTCTCGGGCTACCCACTGCTGCGGGACTGGGGCCTGCCGATCGGTCGCGCGGGTCGCATCGAGGTCAACGCCGACATGAGCAGCACCAACGACGAGCGGGTGTTCGCCGTGGGGGACACCTCCGTGATCGTGGACAACCCGCTGCCGCAGCTCGCTCAGCCGGCCCTGCAGACCGGCAAGCACGCCGCCCAGCAGATCACCCGGATCCACCTCGGTCAGCCGACGGTCCCCTTCGAGTACTACAACAAGGGCACCATGGCGACCATCGGTCGGGCGGACGCGGTCGTCCAGCTGCCCAACGGCCTGAAGCTGACCGGCATCGTCGCCTGGCTCGGCTGGATCGCCCTGCACATCATGTTCCTGCTGGGCAGCCGCAACCGGATCCAGACCCTGGTCAACCTGGCCGTGCGTTACTCCGGTCTCGGCCGATCGGGTGTGATCGTCGGTGACGTCGCCGAGACACCGCGCCTGAAGGCGATCAAGCAGAAGTAGCCAGGCAGAGCCCGGCCGTGGACAGCCCCTGGTGGCGGACAGCCGTCATCTACCAGGTCTATCCGCGGTCGTTCGCCGACTCCGACGCCGACGGGGTCGGCGACCTGCCGGGTATCACCTCTCGGCTGACGTCGCTCGCTGCACTGGGCGTCGATGCGGTCTGGCTGTCGCCGTTCTTCACCTCGCCGCAGGTCGACGCCGGCTACGACGTCAGCGACTACTGCGCCGTGGACCCCGTGTTCGGGACGCTGGCGGACGTCGAAGCGCTGCTGGCCCGAGCCCATGAGCTCGGCCTCAAGGTGATCGTCGACCTGGTGCCCAACCACACCTCCGACCAGCACCCCTGGTTCCGAGCGGCCCTGCGCGACGGTCCGGGGTCGCCGGCCCGCGATCGCTACCACTTCACCGACGAGCCGACCGACTGGCAGTCCGTCTTCGGCGGTCCCGCCTGGACCCGGGTGGCGGACGGACAGTCGTACCTCCATCTGTACGACTCGGCGCAGCCCGACCTCAACTGGGCCAACCCGGAGGTGCGGACCGAGTTCGAGCAGATCCTGCGGTTCTGGCTGGACCGCGGCGTCGACGGGTTCCGGGTCGACGTCGCCCACGGGTTGGTCAAGGACTCGACCTACCGCCCGTACGGTGGCAGCCCCCTGGGCCTGCTGGCCAAGAGCGGTGCGCCGTACTGGGATCAGGAGGGGGTGCACGACATCTATCGCTCCTGGCGAGCGATCCTCGACGCCTACACGGACGCCGACCCGAGTCAGCCGCGGATCCTGTGCGGCGAGGCCAACGTGGCGATCGAGCGGGCGATCCGTTACGTACGACCCGACGAGCTGCACCAGACCTTCAACTTCCCGTACCTGCAGACACCCCTCGAGCCGGTGGCGTTGCGGCGCGTGATCGACGAGTCCCTGGCCGCGTACGGCAGCGTCGGTGCCCCGTCGACCTGGGTGCTGTCCAACCACGACGTGGTCCGGCACGCGAGCCGGTACGGCTACCCGGCCGACGCCCAACCGCGGATGGGGGTCGGCGCGGACGATCCGCAGCCGGATGCCGCGCTGGGCCTTCGCCGGGCTCGCGCCGCGATCCTGCTGATGCTGGCGCTGCCGGGTTCGGCCTACCTCTATCAGGGCGAAGAGCTCGGCCTGCCCGAGCACACCACCATGCCGGACGAGGCGCGGCAGGACCCGAACTGGGAACGGTCCGGTCACACCGAGCGGGGCCGCGACGGCTGCCGGGTGCCGCTGCCCTGGTTGGCCGGGATCGAGGGTCTCGGCTTCACCGACGGTGTGCCGTGGCTGCCCCAGCCGGACAGCTTCGACGCGTACGCGCGGAACCGGCAGGAGGAAGAGCCTGGCTCGACGCTGCGCCTGTACGTGGGCGCGCTGGCGTTCCGGCGGTCACTGTCCCTGGCCACCGGGGAGCTCACGTGGGTCAGTGATCCCGGCAGCACGGTGCTGGATTTCCGCACGGCCGGGATCCGGGTGACGGTCAATCTCGGTTCGACGGCGCTGCCCTTGACCCAGGATGCCGACGTGCTGCTGGCCAGCGAGCCACTGGAGACCTGGACCGTGGAGCCGGATGTCGCCGTCTGGTGGCGTGAGGGCGCCAACAGTCAGGCGTAGCGCGCCGCCACCGCCTCGGCTTCGGTGCCGTAACTGGCTCCGTGGCTGACCGCGTGCACCAGCAGCGGATGGAGCTGATGCAGCCCGATCAGATCGGTCCAGTCGGTGGGGAGGTCGGCGGCGTCGGCGTACGCGTTGCTGATCGTGGCCAGCTCAGGCGCGCCGAACAGGTGCAGCATGGCCAGGTCGGTCAGCCCGTGTCCGCCGTGCGCCGCCGGGTCGATCAGCACCACACCGGTCTCGGTGAAGATCACGTTGCCGGCCCACAGGTCGCCGTGGATCCGGGCCGGCGGACGCTCGTCGTCGAACTCACCCGCGCGGAGCCGCTCGACGACCCGGTCGACCAGGATCCGGCCGCGAGGTCGCAGAGTGCCGATCGCGGTAGCCGCCTCGGCGTACGGGAGCAGTCGCTGGTCGGCGTAGAAGGTGCCCCAGTGCTCGGTGGGGCGGAGCGGCAGCGGCTGGGTGCCGATGTACCCGTCGCCGGTCCAACCGTCGGGCGCAGCCCCGTACGCCGGCGCGCCGGCGGCATGGGTGACGGCCAGGGCCGCTCCGAACGCGGCGGCGGCCGGCGCGTTCGACCGGACCGGGATCAGCCGCGGCAGGACCAGTCGCTCTGGCGACACCTCCAGCACCTCGACGATCCGAGCCGCCTCCGGACCGGCGGCCGCCAGCCAGGTCAGGCCGGCGGCCTCGGCCGGATACGCGTCGGGGGCGGTGGGTCGTGTCTTGGCGAAGACCGCCGCGGGGGGACCGGAGGTGTCAGGCACTGACCGGTCAGACGTCGAGCGTGCCGCGCACGATCGAGTTGCCGGAGTGCACCGGATTGCCGTCCGGAGCCTCGACCGAGACGTCCACGACCGGGAACCGACTGACGTCGACGTCGGACGACAGGACGAACCGCTGGATCGGCTGGGTGAGCATGCCGACCGGCACCATGCCGGACACGTTCCGATCGATCAGCCACACCTGCTGGATGCCGTCGACGGGCCGCGGGGTCTCCATCGTGACGACCAGGATCCTGCGGCCAGCGGGGTCCTCTTCGAGCGTGGCCTCGCCGGCCGCTCCGGACCAGTCCGGGAGGGCCGCGAGCGCGGTGGACGCGACGACCGTCTCGGTCGGTGCCTGCACCCGCTGCCAGGCGAGGGTGCCCCCGATGCCGGCCAGCAGCGCCAGGACGGCGGCCAGCGCGAGACTGAGCCTCCGCCGCTTGGGTCGGGACGGTACCGCGATCCCGTCCGGCGGATCCGCTGGACCGGACGGCGAAGAGGGCACCACGGACAGTGGACCCGAGATCGGGGTCGGCCGCGTCGTCGGCCCGATGTCGATCGGACGGTTCGGGTCGACGGGTGGTGGCACCAGCTCGGAGGAGAAGTCGGAGCCGAAGCCGAGCTGGTCCCGGATTCGGTTCCACACCGCCGGGCTGGGAGTCTCGAGGGTGAAGTGATCGGAGATCGTCCGGCCGACCTGTGACAGGTGGCCGAGCTCGCTCAGCTCACGTTCACAGCTGTCGCAGTGGGCG
>DATDAP010000403.1:0-4493 GCA_036525335.1 Microlunatus sp.
GGTGCTGAGGTTCTCTGCGTCGCGCCAGGTCGAGACGCTGGCCAGCTTGGCCAGGTCCAGACCCTCCGCGTCGGCGAGGAAGTAGCCGAAGTCGATGCACCAGGTGCACCCGATCTCGGCGGCCACCGCCATCACGGCCAGGGCCTTCACACCGGGGTCCAGGCGGTCGAACTTCGCGACCCGTCGCTCGTGGAACAGGGTGGCCAGCAGCACCTTGCGGTTGTGCGCCATCGCGAACCCGTTGTCGGCCGTCTGGCCGTACAGCTTGCGGCTCAGCCAGCCGACCAGTCGGCCGGTCAGTCCCGGCGGCTGGTCGATCGGCACTCGGGCGAGTCGCCGGCGTGCGCCGAGCTCGGTGCCGGGTCCCGGGGTCAGCGTGAGGAGAGGTTTCGAGGAGTCGAAGGACATCGTCATGCCCATGAGACACCGGCGTGGTCCCGGGTGTGACAGTCAGCGACGAGCGGCCCGGCGTGTCAGGCGTCGACCCCGTCGCATCAGCAGCGGAGGCACGAGATCACGTACCAACGTGCTCCTACCCCGCCGGCCGGCGTCACCGGGCACCGGCGTGGTGCGCAGATACGCAGCCGTGCTGGTGAAGTAGGCCGACTCCTGGATCTGCCGCGACGGCCGCTCCCCCGTGGCCAGCAGCTTCTCCACCCGGGCGGCGATCTGCTGGGAAGCGGTGCCTGGCCGATCGAAGTAGTAGCTGCCCAGCCAGGATCGGTTCGGGATGCCGATGTCGTCAGCGATCAGCTGGTCAAAGGTCCGCAGCAGTCCACTGGCCAGGAAGACGTGGTTGCCGTACCGCTCGTGCACCCCGAGGTCGAGCACCAGACCGACCCGGCAGCCGCGGCCGACCGCCTCCAGGCACGCCGTGGAGGACATCGTGAGCAGCAGGTCGACGTCGGGCAGGATCTCGCTGATCGCGGTGTAGTCGATCCGGAAGTTCGGCGGGCGATCGACGCCGGCCAACAGGTCTTCAGGATGGTGCTTCATGGTGTGGAACGTGCCTTCCCCGGGACGGTGCCGCGGCTTGAGCAGCACCTCACGCTCGGGGTGCGCGTACGCGTAGTCGATCAGCCGGCGATACAGGTGGAGCCGCTCCGAAGCAGGACCGGGAACGGTCGGTTGGTCGGCGAACAGCACGCGGCGGATCGGCCCGGAACTCGTCGGAGCGGCCGTGGAGCCGAGGATCGGCAGTCCCGACAGCAGCAGGTTGTCGGGGCTCAGCTCCAGCTGCTGCGCCACGGTGACGAAGTGCTCGAGATCGTCGACGCAGTTCACCGCGACGATGTCGGAGCCGACCCGGTCGAGGAAGCCCGCCGTGATCTTCTCGATGATCACCCCGACCCAGCCGGTCACCACGACCGGGCCCGCCTCGCCGACGACCCGGGCCGCCAGATCGACGGTGAAGCGGAGCGTGAACGGTCCCGACAGACCACAGATCACCACGTCGACGGCCGCCGCCCGGTCGAGCAGCTCGGCCCAGCCGACCGACTCCACCTCTGCGAACCCGGCGGCGGCGATCTGACCCGCCGACAGGGCGGAGCGCACCTCCGGGACCACCACCGCACACTCGAAGCCGCGCGCCACCAGCTCATCCCGGATGCCGGCGACCCACTTGAGCTGGGAGTCGAAAGAGGCGATCAACAGGGCCCGTCGTGGTTCAGCAGAGCGAGGCACCGGACGAGCCTAGGCAGGGCGGTTGAACGGTTCGTGAACGTCGCGTTCCCGGACGACCATCTCCGGAGTCAGCGGAGCGAACAGGTGCGGAAAGGACTCGGTCGTGCCCTCCTCTATGACCGGTCGGGCTCGGTCGGGATCGAGCTCCAGCAGGACGAGCTCCCCCGGTGCGAACCGGCTGAAGTAGCGCTCGATGACGCCGGGGACCTGCCGCCGATAGGCGAGGTGCACGAAGCCTTCCGCGTCGTAGCTGGACCCGTGGCTGGACCACGGATAGCTGCCGGTGATCCGGGCCTCGTCCCACAGCACCCGCTCGGCGATGTGCACGGTCGACTCGGCGACCGGCCGACGCTCCGCCAGCATGCCGACCTCGACCAGCCGGACCCGCAGGTCGTCGGCGTCGGTGAACCGGACCGCGGTCAGCCCCAGCTCGCGGGCCGCCGCGCAGTTGGCCGCGCTGTCGTCCACGAAGACCGCCGAGGCGACGTCGACCTGGTAGCGGTCCAGCAGCAGCCGGTACAGGCGCGGGTCGGGCTTGGCCAACCGCTCTCGGCCCGACACCACGATCGCCTCCAGCCGCCGCAGGATGCCGAAGCGGCGTTGGGCGATCGGGAACGTCTCGTCCGACCAGTTGGTCAGCCCGAGCAGCCGCACGCCGGCCTGGGCCAGCTCGGCGACGACCGCCGAGGTGCCCGGAACGGTGCCGGTCAGGGTGCGGTCGAAGTGTCGGCGGTAGGCGGTGATGGCCTCGGCATACTGCGGCCAGGTGTCCGCGACCTCCGCCTCCCCGTCGGCGAACCGTCGCCCGGCGTCGTTGCGGCGGTTCCAGGTGGCGAAGTCGACGTCACTCATCAGCCGCTGCGCGGCCACGGCATCCACCTCCGCACTGAAGGCCCGGACGGGATCCCAGGACAGCACCACGCCGCCCAGGTCGAAGATCGCCGTACGCCGGGTCATTCCCGATCGCTCCGCAGGGTCGCGACCCAGTTGGCGATCAGTCGGCCGCCGGCGGACCCCGACTTCTCCGGATGGAACTGGGTCGACCACAGCGGGCCCTGCTCCACCGCCGCGACGAACCGGTCACCGCCGTGCTCGGCCCAGGTGATCAGCCGCCCGTCGACCGCGGCCAGCTCCCGTACACCGTAGGAGTGGACGAAGTAGAACCGCTCCGTCTCGATCCCGGCGAACAGGCTGCTGCCCTGGGCCGGCGTGACCGTGTTCCAGCCCATGTGCGGCAGCCGTTCGGCGTGCAGCCGCTCCACCGTGCCGGGCCACACGCCGCAGCCGGCGGCCTCCAGGCCGTGCTCGATGCCGTTGGCGAACAGCACCTGATGACCGACGCAGATGGCCAGCACCGGCTTCTCGGCGGCCATCCGCTCGGCAATCACCGCGCCCCCGTCGACCGCCAGCAGTCCCTCCATGCACGCGGCGAAGGCGCCGACCCCCGGCACGACCAGACCGTCGGCCGCGATCGCCAGCTTCGGGTCCGACGTCACCGTCACCCGGGCGCCGGTGCGGGCCACTGCACGTTCGGCGGAGCGGATGTTGCCGGACCCGTAGTCCAGGACGACGATGTCAGGCCCGGCGCGACCTTCGAGCCGAGCCACCTAGAGAGCGCCCTTGGTGCTGGGTACGCCCTCCACCCGCGGATCGACCGCGATCGCGTCCCGCAACGCGCGGGCCACGGCCTTGAACTGGGCCTCCACGATGTGGTGCGGATCGCGGCCGGCGAGCACGGTCACGTGCAGACACAGGTGAGCGTGGAACGCGAGGGTCTCGAACACGTGCCGGGTGAGCGAGCCGGTGTAGGGGACGCCCCCCTGTCCCGAGGAAGACGTCCCGCCGCCGATGAGGGCGTACTCCTGACCGGGCGGCTCGCCGGTGTGCACGCAGTACGGCCGTCCGGACACGTCGACCACGGCCTGAGCGAGCGCCTCGTCCAGCGGGACGAGGGCGTCGGCGAACCGGCGGATGCCCCGCTTGTCGCCCAATGCCTCGCGGATCGCCTGACCCAGCACGATGGCGGTGTCCTCGACGACGTGGTGGGCGTCGATGTGCACGTCGCCGACGCTCTCGACGGTCAGGTCGAGCAGACCGTGCCTGGCGAGCGCGGTCAGCATGTGGTCGTAGAAGCCGACGCCGGTGCTGATGGTCGAATCGCCGGTCCCGTCCAGGTCCAGGCTGGCCTTGACGCTCGACTCAGACGTCGATCGCTCGATCGTGGCCGTACGGCTCCGCACAGAGCTCACTGCAGTCGTCCTTCCTCGGTACCCAAGACTCCCTGGAGAGCGGCCTTGAACGCCGCCATCTCCTCGTCGGTGCCGGCCGACACGCGCAGCCAGCCCTCCGGCCCGACCACCCGGATCAGCACACCCTTGTCGAGCAGAGCCTGCCAGACGGCCTGCCGGTCGGCGAACCGGCCGAACAGGACGAAGTTCGCATCGGAGTCCGCGACCTGCAGACCGCGGCCGGCGAGCCAGGCCGCCAGGTCGTCCCGGTTGGCCCGCAGCCTGTCCACCGCGGCCAGCAGCTCGTTCGCGTTGGCCAACGCCACCCGGGCCACGGCCTGGGTGACCGCGGACAGGTGGTAGGGCAGCCGGACGACCCGGAGCGCGTCCACGAACTCCTGCGACGCGGCGAGGTAGCCGAGCCGCCCGCCGGCGAAGGCGAACGCCTTGGACATGGTCCGGCTCACCGCTAGTCGCGGATAGTGCGGCAGCAGTTCCAGGGCGCTCGGCGTCCCGGTTCGCGCGAACTCGTGATACGCCTCGTCGACCACCACGACGCCCGGGGCCACGTCCCCGATGGCC
>DATDAP010000404.1:0-7406 GCA_036525335.1 Microlunatus sp.
TTCAACGTCGCTTCGGTCCCGTCGAACAGCCATGCAGCCCGCAATACCGTCCGCTGGGGCCGCTCCATCAAGATCATCTGACCTATGCCCACCGTCCAGAGCCAGGGATGTCGTGCGGCCATGCGTCCCTCGACGAGAGACGCCAAATGCCTACTTCGCTTGTTGCCAGATCAGACCACGCGGCCGAGTCAAGTATCGCCGGTCGAGCCACCGCGGGGAACCTTCGCCGCCGGCCGAACGACGATTGTTCTCTCTCGTCGGGGACGTGACTGATCGGGGTGCTCCCCGGATTCGGCAGTGAGCGTGGGGGAGAGGCTGCCCATTGGCGAACGCGGGTGTGAGCCGGTTGTCGCGGTAACTCCCGCTGTTGCACGGTGTCGTCGGCAAGGCTGGCAGGCGGCGACGCGTGGTCGCGACCGGGCCTCCCTTGTCAGCGTCACAAGATGCCCGGAGGCGGTCATGTCATGTGTCCGCGCCACGCGCCATAGATGAAACGTCGTGTCGGACAGGTCTCGTCAGCCGACGGATCCGACTGCTTCAGGTCGGTAGCTGGAGGTCGAAGACACCGATCGAGGTGCCGACCAGGCTTCCCAGGTGGACGGTGCCGTCGTGCTCCCGGACGCCGGTGACGAAGTGGAAGCGGTCGCCCGGGGCCGGCATGTCGTGCACCACGTCACCGGCCGGGGACAGTGCGTAGACCCACACGGAGTTCTGCGGGCGCGGCTGGAGCCGGTCCGGCAGCGTCCACACCATCTGGCGCAGCCGCGGGTGCCGCGGCAGCAGCTGGTCCAGCATCTGGTCGCGGGGGTTGCCCATGGCCACCCAGAACAGCCCGTCGGTGCCGGTCGACACGTTGTCGGGAAACCGGGCAGATTATCCACGAAGACCTCGACCTCACCCGCCCGCGGCCTGGTCGGTCAGGGGCGACGGGTCCGCCGGGGTTCCTCACCGAGGTGACCCGTGGGCCCGGCCCACGATGCTGCGACGAGTCGACATGGAGGCCGTCTCCCCGACGCCCGGGTCGCTCGCCCCCGGACCTTGGGAGTGCGATCCTGGCCGGGTGCCTGGGGTTGCCACGGTTGAGGCGCTCGCCGCGGCGGTGCGGAAGTTCGATGTCGCGTCGTTGGGGCTTCGGGTGGAGCCTGAGGCTGACTGGGCCGTTCGGGAGTCTCTTCGGCGGACCGGGCTGGTGCTGCTGGGGGAGCGGCATGGTGTCGAGCAGACACCGGTGCTGGCGGAAGAGCTGATCGGCTGGTTCGGGGTGGGTGGCATCGCGCTGGAGTGGAGTGAGCGCCTGCGGCCGTGGCTGGACCGCTGGCTTGCCGACGGGATCGTCGCCGCCGCAGTAGACGATGTCGGAATGGAGGTGTGGGGTGGCGATGGCCGTCTCTCCGCCGGCCATCTGGTTGTGCTGCGGCGGCTCGCTGCTGCCGGGCTGATGATCACGCTGATCGACGGGGCGACGGATCTCGAGCCGCCGGCACCTGGGGAGACTGCGGAGGCGATGCAGCGGCGGTGGTGGAGCGACCGTGATGCGGCGATGGCCGATCGGGTGCTGGCCGCACCGGACATGCCGGGTGGACGGCTGGTGGTCGCGGGCAGTCTCCATACCCGGCTCGAACCGCTGCCCGTCACTGACCCGCGCACGGCCCACATCGGCGTCCCGATGGGCGCCGAGGTCGCACGTCGGCGGCCTGGGTTGTGCTCGATCGAGTGCGTCTACGGAACCGGTCACTTCTACAACCTGGGCTTGCGCCGCAGCGTCGAGGACCTGCGCGTACAGCATCTGGATGGGCCTCGGCTGATCATGCACTCGGCTGAGCATGCACCGGGCGAGCTCCTGCTGCTGGTGCCGTCGCCTCGTGCGGCGACCGTTCCGCATCGCAAGCTCGATTGACACGGTGAGACACCCGGTGGACACCGGTCGACGGCACTGCGATCTTGTTGGAGCGTTCCGATCTTCATGCGGAGCTCCTTGTGAGGGGGAAGGGGGCAGTCATGCCGGTGCAGCACAACGCGGACTCGTGCGCACGTGTCCTTGAGCGCGTGCACCTACCCGCGGGGCCCGTTTCGGAAAAGACCTTGGCGACGTCCACGAGCCCCGGTTGCCATTTCCGGGGCCGCATCGCCGACAGTCAGTATGCGACTCCATCGAGGGTTCCAGGCGTTGTCCAACTGGTCGCAGGCTGCGGGTACAGGCTCTGGGGAGCGGCGCGAGGCCATTGGGTGTGCGGCCCGATCGTCGACGGGCCTACCGTTTCGTGAGGCGCCACACCTGTTCGGAGGGGAAGCGTTGGGCCCAGTCGGCGGTCACCGTTCCCCCTATGCCGGTCGCGGACTCGGGCGCTTGGATCTCGATGTAGTCGGTGATCTCGAAGCCGATGCGGTGGAACAGTCGTATCCATGAGGAGATGGGCAGGTTGAACTCGATGCCGCCCGGCTCGTCGATGGCCTGACGCCAGTCCAGCCGACCCAAGTCGAAGTAGGGACGTTCCAGACGTTCGGACGCTGGCAGCGACCCGTCGATAGGTGAGCACACCATCGCCAGCGGATGGTTGCCAAGGAACACGAGGTCGCCGCCGGGCCGCAACAGTCGGTGCGCCTCGCTGATCCAGGCGGCCGGTTCACACCAGATCGCCGCGCCGTACTCGCTGATCGCGAAGTCGAACGAGCCGTCCGGCTGAGCGACCGTCTCTGCGTTGCCATGCACCCATTCGATGTCGTCGAGCCCATGCTGAGCGCTGAGGCGCCGGGCCGTAGCAAGCTGGGCGTCGGAGTTGTCGATCGCGTACACGGCCGCACCGCGTCGTCGCATCCACGCCGACACATAGCCCGTCCCACATCCGAGTTCGATCACCCGTTGTCCGTGCATGTCGTCGGCGAGCAGCGGTAGCTCGGTGTTCGGGATCTGCCATTCCCCCCACCGCGCGTCCTGCTCCCACGCCCGCTCCCCGCCGCTGACCCACTCATCGGCCATGGCGTCCCAGTAGCGGCGGTTCTCGGCCACATGGTCCGACAAGTTCTCGGACAAGTTCTCGCTCATGAGATGAGCGTAGGGTCGCCGGAATCCGTTCCAACCCGGGCGTCTTCCCGAGCCCTAGCGAGTCGTTCGGGCGAGTCCGCAGCTTGTTCATGACCTATCGACCACCGCGCGGGGGGACAGTTGCCGGAACAGGTGCCCTGCTCTGGCATTAGCCTGACTTCGGAGACCTCGACCTCCCGGCGCTGAGGTCACGCCGGGCGGCTGGTCCGCGAACAACACGGCGGGTGCCGCAATGGTCTCGCGGCCGTGCCTCCCGACGAGTGTTGCACGATCATGGTTGTGGGAGCAGCGTGGTGAGGTCCGGCCAGGCGTTGATCCGTTCGGGCCGGAGGTCACCGTCTTCGTCGAAAAGCCGTTCGCCCGCGGGATGGCCGCCGAGCGCCTCGTAGAAGTGCTGCGCTTCGACGTTGGTGGCGAGGACGCCGATGTGGAGGGTCTTGACGCCCATGGCGTGGAGCCTGGTGGCGAGTTGTTGGAGCAGTTGTCGCCCGAGGCCGTGACGTTGATGGTCGGGGTCGACGTACAAGGACCCCACCTCAGCGGTGGTGCCGGTCGGGTCGTCTACGGCGACAGCTGCCGCGGCGACCGCGATCAAGGATCCGGCGGGGTCTTCGGCGACCAGGTAACACGCCCGCGCGCCGCCCGGGTCGGCGTCACGTTCTCGGAGGTGCCGCCCCCAGCCGGCCTCTGAGTCCTCCTGGGTCCATGAGGCCTGCCGCCGATGCCAGGCGGCCGGTGGGATATGGGCGCGATGCGCCCGCAGCCACGTCGTCACCATCAACTCACCCATGGCGGCCGCATCGAGAACCTGGGCGTCACGGATTCTGATTTCGCCCGTTTGATGCGATCGATCCGTCGTGACCACCTCCATGGCCTTGGGTGGCTGCACCGGACGGCCTGGGGCACGCCGCCCAGTAACCGCACCAGAACACTACGCCAGCTCGGTGGTGGCATGGTCTGAGCCGGTCACGACTGCCCTGCTGCCGGTTGCCGAAGAGGGACATCCGAGGCCTGCTCAGGCGGCCGCCACCTCCGTCGACGAACCTGGAAAGTCACACGAAGACACGGTGGCTCCTTCCTCGGTTCCGGACTGATCATCGGCACCGGGTTCGATCCGGCTAGGGGCGACCTGGGCCTGACGTGGCTGAGCTGGGGTTTGGTCCTAGCGCGAGCCGAGGCGGAGGTTGTTGCGGACCATACGGATCTCTCGTACTCCGTCATCGACTTGGGTTGTTCCGTCGGGGATGAATCCGTGTTTGCGGTAAAACGCCTGCGCCCTCGGGTTCGGGTCGGCCACCCACAGCGCCACCGACTCGGTTGGATCGACAACCGCGTCCAGCAGCATCGACCCGGCCCCTGACCCATGGTCGGCGGCGTACACGTAGAGCACGTACAGCTGCCTGTCCCACGCCGCTGCGGTGTCGAGGGCGGGGCCCGACATCGCGACTCCGATCAGCTGGCCGTCCCGGTCGGCGACGGCCACGCGGTTCGCGCTGAAGCGGGGATCGGTCAACGCGGCGGTCCAGAACCGCTCTCGGCGAGAAACAAAGTCCGGGTCGTCGAGGACGGCGTCGGCCATGAGCCCGCGGTATGTCTCCTGCCAGCACGTCACGATCACCTGCGCCATCTGCTCGACGTCTTCGATCCGGGCGGGACGGACAGTGGGTGTCGTGGTTCGGTGCGACGTCACGACAAGAGCGTAGGCCAGCACTGACCAACCAATTCCACACCGTGCGGGTCGGGGAAGCCTCGTCGCGAGGGTCGGATCAGGCGCCCGCGGCGGCCACACCGTGGCGTCTGGTCACGGACCGGTGGGTTGCCATCGACGCTGCGGCTGGTCGATCGGCCGGACAGTCCTGGCGAAGTCGGCGAAGAACCGTCCGGCGCCGTCGCCGGAGGTGATCGCCAGGAAGTAGGCCGCTTTGCTGGTAACGGCGAAGGTGCCGCCGATTCCGGCCGGGAAGACGACCAGCCCAGTGGGGTCCAGGTCGCGTAGGACGTGCCGCCGACGACCGCGGGGATGCCGTCGAGCAGGAACAGCACGCCGGTCGATGATGAGACGCGCGGGGCTGCCATCGGCGCGGCTGGTGCGATCCCACCGCAAGCCGAGCACAGGGGGTTGACGTCCCTTTGCGGAGCGGGATCGAGCTGATTGCCGTTGACGGCGGGACCGATCGCCGTTGTCAGTTGCCGACCCCTCACGGCACGCGGGCGACCACGTCTGACCGTAGGTTGGTGGCCATGTTCAGCCAATCGCTACTGGCGTACTGATGGTGATGCGATTCGACCGGGTGGTGACGCCCCGCCTCGTTCTGCGTCGATGGAAACCGGGGGATCTTGGTCCGTTCGCTGGTTTGAACGCGGACTCCGAGGTGATGAGGCACTTCCCGTCGACCTATGACCGGGCGGCATCCGCGTCCATGATCACTTCCTGGGAGGCCAAGATCGACCGTCAGGGTTTCGGACTGTGGGCCGTGGAGCGTGCCGATGACGGCGTGCTGCTCGGGATGGCGGGGCTGAACCCGGTGCCGCCCGGCATCATCACTGGCGAGGGACTGGAGGTTGGCTGGCGTCTCGCCCGGCACGCCTGGGGACACGGCTACGCCACCGAGGCAGGTCGAGCAGCGATCGACGTCGCCCGTCAAATCGAGGCCCGGTCAATATGGTCGTTCACCTCAGCGGACAACCAACGCTCTCAGGCCGTGATGCGACGACTGGGGCTGGGCTTCGTGCGCAACTTCGATCATCCAAACATTCCCGACCGAGATCCGACGCGTCCGCACGTCCTCTACATGCTCGACCTCACCGCGGCTGCCTAGGCCGGAGTCCGAGAAAGCGACATGCGACCGTGGTCAAAGCGGGTGCACTGCACGCCGGCCTGCCGTGTCGACCACACGCCATAGGCCCACCGTCAACCGGGCACCTCGGAACAGCCGGTGGCCGTGTCACACACTGCGCTGAACTACCGTCAACCGTGACGGCAACGGGTCGGCGTACAGGCTCTAATTTGAAGCAGCTCACATCGGAGTTCTACAAGACGATGTGCTGGCCACCGTCGGCCAGTTCGCGCAGCACGTCGAGCTGCCCAGCGTGGGTGCTGGTCTCCACGATGTTGTGCAACAGAATCGACCGCACGTCGCTGAAAGCGCCGGTTTCCGACCACTGCGGTTCAGGGCGTAGCGGTGCAGCGTCAAGTCCCGTGGCGGCGATGATCTGGTTGGAGTTGGCGATCGCACGTCGATATTCGTCGATGACCTGCTCTGGTTCTGTACCTTCAGCGACGATCCAGTCCCCGTTGTCTCCTGGTGGCCAGAAGTCGAGGGCTCCACCGGCTACGACCACCTCGAACCAATACCGCTCATCGGACAATGTGAGGTGACGAATCAGTCCAAGAGGAGACCACCCGGATGGGACCTGACTTCGGTACAGGTCAGCACGCCTCATGGTGCCGACCTGGTCGAGCACGTGATTCCGTGCCACGTCGAGCGCATGGACCAGCCGGATACGTTCCTCGCTCCCACCCACGCGAAGACGATATCGACCGTGTCACACATCATGCAGCAAGAGCCGACCGTTGAGCGGTCCGGCCCATCGGGCTCCGCTCAATCGAGCAGAGTTCGCAGCACCGTGGCGAAGCCGTCTGGGTCACCGGCGGGCTGTCCGTACTCGCCGCCGGAGAAGCCGCCGTGGCCGCCGGGGAATTCGACCAGCCGCACGCCCAGGTGCTCGGCGACCGACTTCGCCCCTCGGGCGGCGAGCTCGTCGTGCGACTCGGCGCCGATCCCGATCACCACGCGATCGCCGAGGTCGCGTAGCGAGTCGGCTACCGCAAAGTCCAGGCCGGAGGGCACGTTACGAAACAGCAAGTTGGTTCGGTCGCCGTCATCCTCGGTGGGCAGTCCGAACTGTGCCGGGTTGGGTGTCGGCTGATCGGCGAACCCGGCCGGCAGCTCGCCCGAGGTCATCAGCAGCCCGAAGAACCTCGCCATTCCGGGGCCGAGGCCGCCGTCGAGGTAGGCCTGTTTCATCCGCTTCGCCGCCGCGACCACCTCGTCGTGATCAGGGAGGTACGCCGAGACCGGCGGTTCGTGCCCGACAAACCGGCGGAGGTCGTCAGGGTGCTCGGCGAGCAGAGCCAGCCCGTTGGTGGCGCCTCCGCTCGAGCCGAACCCGTCGACCGGCCCTTGGGCGAGGGCCTCGATCACGCGGTGGAGATCGCTGGGAGGTTGTCCCGAGTTCCGTGGAACTTCGGTGGCGGCCCGTGAACATCAGGCGGCGTTCATTTCTTGATCATCGCAGGTGTTGGTGACAGTTTCGGTGCCGACCTGTCGGGCGAGGGCGGTCCGGAGGGCGGGCAGGTGGA
>DATDAP010000405.1:0-4207 GCA_036525335.1 Microlunatus sp.
ATCCGCTCGACCAGCGCGGGCGCGGCCGACGACGTCTGCGATCGGGCCCCGGTCACGCCCATCACGGCGGTCGCGTACACCCAGCCGCGACAGGCCGCGACCGTGCGCGCGATCCGCTCGTCGGTCGAGGACGGGGAAACCAGGAAGATGCGGTCGAGCCGGTGGGCGTCCGAGGCGGCGATCCAGGCGTCGGCCTCATCGGGGGTCAAGTCGGGCGTGATCGCGCCGGACCCGCCGGCCGCGGCCAGATCCCGGGCGAACGCGTCCGGACCGTACCTCTCGATCAGGTTCCAGTACGTCATCACCACGGCCTGGGTGCCGGTCTGCGCGACCGCCTCGACGGCGGCGAAGGCGTCCCGGGTGCGCACACCCCGGGCCAGCGCCTTGGTGCCGGCGCGCTGGATGGTGACCCCGTCCATCATCGGGTCGCTGTAGGGCATCCCGACCTCGACCAGGTCGACACCGGGTCGTCGCTCGTCGCCGTCGACGCCGCAGAGTGCCCGCACGGCCTTCAGCGACGTGGCCACGTCGGGGTAGCCGACGTGCAGGAAGCCGACGAGCGCACCGCGACCGGCGGCCCTGACCTCGGCGAAGAGACGACCCGAACGGCCCGGATCGAAGCTCGTACCGGCCGGACTAGACACCGTCATGACGTCTGTCCCGCGGTGCTGGCAGTGCCCGAGGTGTCGATGTCGAACCACTTCACCGCGGTGTCGACGTCCTTGTCCCCCCGCCCGGACAGATTGACCAGGATCAGCGGCGGCGTGCCGTCGGCCCGGACCGGCAACCGCCGACCGAGCTTGACCACGCCGGCGAGGGCGTGCGCCGACTCGATGGCCGGCAGAATGCCCTCGGTCCGGGTCAGAAGGGCCAGCGCCTCCATCGCCTCGGCGTCGGTGACGGCCTCGTAGTGGCCGCGACCCGTCGCGGCGAGCCACGAGTGTTCGGGGCCGACACCCGGGTAGTCCAGGCCGGCCGAGATGGAGTGCGACTCCCGGGTCTGGCCGTCCTCGTCCTGCAGCACGTACGTCCGCATGCCGTGCAGCACCCCGACCGAGCCGGCCGAGATGGTGGCGGCGTGCTTGCCGGTCTCGACCCCGTCACCGCCGGCCTCGAAGCCGTACAGGGCGACGTCGGCGTCGGGGATGAAGTCGGCGAAGATGCCGAGCGCGTTCGAGCCGCCGCCGACGCAGGCCGCGACCGCGTCGGGCAGCCGGCCGTAGCGGCTGAGCAGCTGGGCCCGGGCCTCGGTGCTGATGATCCGCTGGAACTCGCGGACCAGCAGCGGGAACGGGTGCGGACCCGCGACCGTACCGATCAGGTAGTGCGTGTGGTCGACCGAGGACACCCAGTCCCGCATCGCGTCGTTCATCGCGTCCTTGAGGGTCTGCGACCCCGACTCGACGGCGATCACGTCGGCGCCCAGGAGGCGCATCCGGGCCACGTTCAGCGCCTGCCGCTCGGTGTCGACCCGACCCATGTAGACGGTGCAGTCCAGCCCGAACAGGGCGGCGGCGGTGGCGGTCGCCACGCCGTGCTGACCGGCCCCGGTCTCCGCGATGACCCGGGTCTTGCCCATCCGCCGCGCGAGCAGCGCCTGGCCGAGCACGTTGTTGATCTTGTGCGAGCCGGTGTGGTTCAGGTCCTCGCGCTTCAGCACGATCGTCGGCGCCACGCCGGAGTCACCGATGGCGTGGGCGGCGAAGCGTGGCACCTCGGTGACCGGGCTCGGCCGTCCGGTGTAGTCGGCGAGCAGCGCGTTCAGCTCCGCGGCGAAGGCCGGGTCGGCCTGCGCGGACCGGAACTCCTCCTCCAGCTGCTGGAGGGCGGCGTAGAGCGCTTCCGGGACGAACTTGCCGCCGAACTGGTCGAAGTGACCGGACGCGTCGGGAAGGGTCTGGGTGACCACGGGTCAGTTCCTATCGTTGCCGTGCGCCGCCGTGCGTTGCAGGCGCACAGGCAAACGTACGCGATCTGGGCGGGGTCAGGCCCCGCCGTGGGAGATCAGGACTTGTGCAGCGCCGGGTGGGCACCGGCCGCCACGAGGTCGGCCACCCCTGCCCGGGGGTCGCGACCGGTCACCAGTGCCTCGCCCACCAGCACCACGTCGGCGCCGTTGCGGGCCAGCTCGATCACGTCGTGCGGTCCCCGGACCCCGGACTCGGCGATCCGGACGATCCCGTCGGGGATCAGCGGAGCGAGCCGGGCGAAGGTCAGTGGGTCGACCTCGAGCGTCTGCAGACTGCGGGCGTTGATGCCGATCACCTTGGCCCCCGCGTCCACGGCGCGGCGGACCTCGTCGGCGGTGTGGGCCTCCACCAACGGGGTCAGACCGATGGAGCGAGCCCGCTCGATCAACGAGGTCAGCTCCTGATCGGTCAGCGCGGCCACGATCAGCAGCGCGAGATCGGCGCCGGCCGCGCGAGCCTCGAACAGCTGGTAGGAGGTGACGATGAAGTCCTTGCGCAGCACCGGGACCGAGACCGCCAGGCGCACCCGGACCAGGTCGTCCAGGGTGCCGCCGAAGCGACGTTCCTCGGTGAGCACGGAGATGGCGGCGGCGCCGCCGGCCTCGTACTGGGCGGCGAGGGCCGCGGGATCGCTGATGGGGGCCAGCGCACCCTTGCTCGGGCTGGAGCGCTTCACCTCGGCGATCACCGCGACGCCCCGACCGCGGAACAGTGGCATCGGGTCCAGCGCGGGGTCGACGATCTTGACCCGTTCCTTCAGTCGTTCGAGGCTGGTCGTGGCCTGGCGAAGGGCGAGGTCCTCCCGGACCCCAGCGATGATGTCGTCGAGTGCACCCACAGCACGAGCCGCCTAGACGGCGCCCAGTCCCATCTTCTGCAGCACCACGGTGGCGATCAGGGCGACGATCAGCAGCGCGCCCCCGATCCAGAACACGGGCCAGTTGCCGAACACCAGGCCGACGGCACCGACGATGAAGCCGACCAGCGCGATGAGGCTGCCGACCCAGGCAGCCACCGTGCGACCGTGGTGCACGTGCTTGTCGCCGGGCGCGGGCTTGTAGTCGCTGACCTCGTAGAACTTCGGCGCTGTGTCGGCCATCTGGTCCTCATTCCTGCCGGGGATCGTGGATCCGCTCCATTGTGACGCGTTCCGCTTCGTCGTGCACATCGGGGTCGCCGGTCGGGTCCCGGCCGGCGTCCAGATCCTTCCACGCCCGGTTCGGATCCTCGTTCAGATCCACCACCGGGGTGGTCGGAGTGCTCGATCGCGAAAACCGGTTGCTCCGTTCGGCCCACCGCGCCGCACCGAACCACAGCAGCAGCGCCCCCGTCACCACGACGAGGCCGGCGAGGGCGTACACCCACGGCCAGGCGCTCGTGCTCAGGGCGAACTGGTCGGTCAGGCTGACCTGCCGGACCCGGTTGCGCACGGCGTCGGCGTCGGGAGCGGTCTGCAGCGCGCCGGTGGCGATCATCCCGAGTCCGGCGGCGGCGAGTCCGACCGCCAGGATCCGACGGCCCCGGCGGCGGAGCACGAGAACGAGCAGCACGCCGGCCAGGGTGACCGCGGCCAGGGCCTGACACAGACCTCCGGTGGCGTCGGACCCACTGAAGGTCACGGCCGCACCGGCACCGCTCGCCCGCCACCAGGGCTGGGCCGCGGCCACGAACCCGAGGGCCGCACCCAGCAGCAGGACGGCGAGGGTGGGACCGCGGCCGATGAGCCGACTCACGGGAGCGGCCGGAAGGCCTGCGCGACGGTGATGGCTCGGACGACCGCGGCGGCCTTGTTCTGGGATTCCTGATCCTCGGTGGGCGGGTCGGAGTCGGCGACGATGCCGCCGCCCGCCTGCACGTACGCCACCCCGTCGCGCAGCAGGGCGGTGCGGATCGCGATCGCCGCGTCGGCGTCACCGGCGAGATCCAGGTAGCCGACGACCCCGCCGTACAAACCGCGGCGGGACACCTCGAGACCGTCGATGATCTCCATCGCGCGCACCTTCGGGGCGCCGGACAGGGTGCCCGCCGGGAAGGCGGCCAGCACCGCGTCCAGTGCCGTACGGTCCGGGCTGAGCCGACCGGTGACCGTCGACTCGAGGTGCATGATGTGGCTGTAGCGGCGGACGTCCATGAACTCGACCACCTCGACCGTGCCCGGTCGGCAGACCCGGCCCAGGTCGTTGCGGCCGAGGTCGACCAGCATCACGTGCTCGGCCCGCTCCTTGGGGTCGGCTCTC
>DATDAP010000406.1:0-18015 GCA_036525335.1 Microlunatus sp.
ATCTCGCTGAGCGAGCTGGCCGCCGACCTGGAAGCCGAGATCGACTCGATCGAAGGAGTACCCGCGTGACCTCCGTCAGCGGACAGGACATCGTCAACGGCCACGACACCGAGGGTCGGCCCCGCACCGCCCCTCCCCGCACCGAGCGACCCAACGGCCGCCCCGCTGGTCCGGCCGGTCGCCGTGGGCCCGCCACGCTGCCGACCGCGCCGATCGGCCCGGGGATGGCGGGCGTACCGCTCGCGCTCGAGCCCTTGAACCGCAAGGACTTCACCTCCGACCAGGAGGTGCGGTGGTGCCCCGGCTGCGGTGACTACGCCGTGCTGGCCGCGTTCCAGGGTTTCATGCCCGAGCTCGGCATCCGCAAGGAGAACACGGTCATCGTGTCCGGGATCGGCTGCTCGTCGCGGTTCCCGTACTACGTGGACTCGTACGGTATGCACTCGATCCACGGCCGGGCGACGGCGATCGCCACCGGGGTGGCGACCGCCCGTGAGGACACTGCAGTGTTCGTGATCACCGGAGACGGCGACGCGCTGTCGATCGGCGGCAACCACCTGATCCACGTGCTGCGGCGCAACGTGAACCTGACCATCCTGTTGTTCAACAACCGGATCTACGGTCTGACCAAGGGCCAGTACTCCCCCACCTCCGAGATCGGCAAGATCACCAAGTCGACGCCGATGGGCTCGTTGGACAACCCGTTCAACCCGGTGTCGCTGGCCCTGGGGGCCGAGGCGACCTTCGTAGCTCGGACCATCGACTCCGACCGCAAGCACCTGACCGAGGTGCTGCGTGCGGCGGCTTCACACCGCGGGACGTCGTTCGTGGAGATCTACCAGAACTGCCCGATCTTCAACGACGACGCCTTCGCCTCGATGAAGGACGCCGAGACCTCGGCCGAGGCGATCATCCCGCTGCGGCACGGGGAACCGATCCGCTTCGGGGTGGGGGGGTCCAAGGGTGTCGTCCGCCATCCAGTGTCGGGCGCGTTCGAGGTCGTTGACGTGGACTCCGTGGGTGCCGACCAGCTGGTCGTCCACGACGCCCACGACCCGGATCCGTCCTTCGCGTTCGGCCTGTCCCGGCTGACCGACTCCGGCGTCCTGCACCGGGCCCCGATCGGCATCTTCCGCGACGTCGAGGCGCCCACGTACGACGACCTCGCCCGCGAGCA
The DNA here is from genome assembly GCA_036525335.1 of Microlunatus sp. Classification (GTDB taxonomy): domain Bacteria; phylum Actinomycetota; class Actinomycetes; order Propionibacteriales; family Propionibacteriaceae; genus Microlunatus. Next base: position 1,178 of record DATDAP010000406.1, read on the forward strand.
GGTCAAGCTCGCGGCGGACCAGGGCTCGGACGACGACGCCCTGCAAGCCATGATCGCCGGTCCGGACACCTGGACCGTCGTCGGCTGACGCCTGGCCGGCCGCGACTGGCGTGCCCGCCCGACCGACCGAGACCTTCTCGCTCGGGATCGAGCTTCCTGCACTGGTTCCAACTAGTGCAGGAAGCTGGAACCCGAGCGAGAGCTGTTTGGGTTCGCAGGTGTCGCGGGCGGCTCGGGCCCGTCAGCCGCGCAGGCGGGTCATCTGCGGGTCGTAGAGCGGCTCGGCGGTGACGGTGGCCGGGATCCGGGTGCCGAAGTACTCCAGCTCGACCTTCGTGCCCACCGGTAGCTCGGCGGGCAGCCACGCGTACGCGATCGGGCGGGCGATGCTGAACCCGTACGCCGCACTGGTCACGTAGCCGACCGGCTTGCCGTCGAGCAGCACCGGCTCCTTGCCCAGCACCAGACTGCGGCCGTCGTCGACGGTCAGGCAGGTGAGCTGCTGGGACGGCGGCTCCGAGGCGACGATCGCCGAACGTCCGACGTAGCCGTCGCGGTCCTTGACGGCGAAGCTGAGGCCGGCTTCGGCAGGGGTGTGCTCGGTGCTCATGTCGGTGCCCCAGGACCGGTAGCCCTTCTCCAGCCGCAGGGCGTTGAAGGCTTCGCGCCCGGCGGCGATCAGTCCGTACGGTCTCCCGGCGTCCCACACGGTGTCCCAGAGCCGCTGCCCCACGTCGGCGCTGGTGTAGAGCTCCCAGCCGAGCTCGCCGACGTAGGAGACCCGCAGCGCGGTGACAGGTACGCCGCCCACGGTGATCTCGACGCAGCGGAAGTACCGCAGCGGTCCGTCGTTGGACAGGTCGTCGCCGCAGACCCGGCTGAGGACGTCCCGGGCCAGCGGCCCCCACAGACCGAGGCAGCAGGTGCCCGCGGTGATGTCACGGACCTGCACCCAGCGCGTCGGATCCGCCGCGGTGAGCCGCCGCGCCTCCCGGCTCAGGTAGACCGTGTCGATCCCTGAGTTGGCGCCGACCTGGAAGCGCTCCTCGGCGACCCGGGCCACGGTGACGTCCGAACGGATGCCGCCGGCGTCGTCGAGCATCAGGCAGTAGGTCACGGCGCCGGGCTTGCGGGCCACGTTGCCCGTCGTCGTCCGTTCGAGCAGCGCGACCGCTCCGGGACCGGTGACCTCGATCCGCTTCAACGGGGTCATGTCGAACATCGCCACACCGGTCCGCGTCTTCCACGCCTCCACCGCGGCGATCGGCGATGAGAACCTGGCCGCCCACCGCTCCCGCTGAGGTGGCTGCCACGCGGCCGGCAGCTCGGCCAGCAGACCAGCGTTGCCCTCGTACCAGTGCGGCCGCTCCCAGCCGCTGGCCTCGAGGAAGAAGGCGCCGAGCTCGGTCTGCCGGACGTGGAACGGGCTGACCCGCAGATCGCGAGGCGAGACCTTGGGCTCCAGCGGATGCAGGATGTCGTACACCTCGACGAAGTTCTGCTGCCCGGTCTCCCGCACGTACGCGTCGGTGGTCTGCACCGCCTCGAATCGGGCGGCATCGGAGCCGGCCAGGCAGATCTCCGAGCGACCGTCGACCAGCAGCTGGGCGACCGCCCGGGCGACGCCGGCGGAGTGGGTGACCCAGACCGCCTCGGCCAGGTAGAAGCCGTCGAGGTCCGGGCTCTGACCGACCAGCGGGTTGCCGTCGGGGGTGAAGGAGAAGATCCCGTTGAACCCGCGTCGGATGTCCGCTCCGCGCAGGCTCGGCAGCAGGGTCCGGGCCTCCGCCCAGGACGGGGCGAAGTCGTCGGCGGTGAAGGTCAGGCTGGACGGCATCGCGGTGGCGGTGACCTCCTCGGGCGCGTAGCGGCGCAGGTCCCGGTCGAGATCCACCGGCATCGGTCGGTGCGCGTATGAGCCGATGCCGATCCGATCACCGTGCTCGCGGTAGTAGAGGTCGGCGTCCTGGTGGCGCAGGATCGGCAGCCCGGCACCGTTCGGGTCGGCGTTACGACCCGCCAGGGCATCCACCGGGGTCGTGATCACGTACTGGTGGGCCAACGGCAGCAGGGGCACCGGCATCTCGACCATGGCGCCGATCGTCGGGCCCCAGAAGCCCGCGCAGGAGACGACCAGGTCGGCCGCGATGGTGTCCTCCTGCGCGCCCGAGCGGACTCGTACGCCGGTGACCCGGCCACCGGCCTTCTCGATCCCGATCACCTCGGTGCCGCCGCGGAAGACCACGCCGGCACTCTGGCTGCGCCGGATCAGAAGCTGCACCGCCCGGGCGGCCAGCGCGAGCCCGTCGGTGGGCGTGTGGTACCCGCCGAGGATCTGCTCCCGGTCCAGCAGGGGGTGCAGTCGTACGCACTCGTCCGCGTCGACCAAACGGGCGTCGATCCCCCAGGACTGCGCCCAGCCGAGCTTGCGCTTCAGATCCTCCAGCCGCGCCGGTGTGGTGGCGACCTCCAGGCCGCCCACCTGGTGGAAACAGGACCGACCGTCGGCGGACAAGCCGAGCAGCTTCTGCACCGTGTAGCCGGCGAACAACGCCATCGAACGGGAGGGGTTGGTCTGGTAGACGAGACCCGGGGCGTGGGACGTCGACCCGCCCGGCGTGGCCAACGGTCCCTGCTCGACGACCGTGATGTCGGTCCAGCCCCGGCCGACCAGCTCGTCGGCCAGGTTGGCGCCGACGATGCCGGCACCGATGATCACCACACGAGGGCTGCTCATGATCGACTACTCCTCTTGCCGGACGAGAGTTCTGACAAGCTCAGCGGAAGACGACGGTGCTGGAGCCGTTGCGCAGCACGCGGCGCTGGCCGTGCCAACGCACCGCCCGCGACAGGGCCAGCGCCTCTGCGTCGCGGCCGACGGTGGCCAACGCGTCGGGATCGAAGGTGTGGTCGACCCGGATGATCTCCTGCTCGATGATCGGGCCCTCGTCGAGGTCCGGGGTCACGTAGTGGGCGGTGGCGCCGACCATCTTCACGCCACGCGCGTATGCCTGGTGGTAGGGCTTGGCGCCCTTGAAGCCGGGCAGGAACGAGTGGTGGATGTTGATCGCGCGACCGTCGAGGCGGGAGCAGAGTGCGTTGCTGAGCACCTGCATGTAGCGAGCCAGCACCACCAGATCGACGTCGTACGCGGTGATCAGTGCCTCCAGTCGCGCCTCGGCCTCGACCTTGGTGCCGGCGCTGATCGAGATGTGCACGAACGGGAGTCCGGCCGCCTCGACCATCGGCCGATGGGTCTCGTGATTCGACGCCACCACGACGATCTCCGCCCCCAGGCTGCCGGCCCGCCAGCGGAAGATCAGGTCGTTCAGGCAGTGACCGAGCTTGGACACCATGATCAACAGTCGATCCGGAGTCGCGTCGTGGAACAGGGCATCCATGCCGAACCGATCGACCACCGTCGCGAACGCCTGGCGGAGATCATCGAGGGTGTCGGCGTCACGGCCGGTGAAGGCCGTCCGGAGGAACAGAGTGCCGTTGACCCGGTCGTCGAACTGCTGGTGCTCCTCGATGTCCAGGCCGTGCTCGACCAAGAACGAGGTGACCGCGTTGACGATCCCCGACTGCTGGGGGCATCGCAGTGTGAGCACGTCGTGGTGGATGCCGGTCTCGGCGGGGTGCGGGCGGGTGGCGGTCTCCCGTACGGCGGTCGCAGTCATCCGTCTCCTTCGTTTCCGGCCACCGATCAGGAGCCAGCGGCCAGATACACTAGTGATATATCAGTATGCGGCTCTATGCTGAGCAGGGTCAAGACAGGTCGACAGGAGGAGCGCGTGTGAGCACCATCGACATCGGCGCGGTGCCGCAGTCCCTGGCCGATCTGGCGTACGACGCGTTGCGCGCGCGGCTCGTCACCCTGGAGATCGCACCCGGCTCCCCCATCAACGACGAGACGCTGGCCACCGAGCTGGGCGTGGGTCGCACCCCCGTCCGCGAGGCGCTCAAGCGACTCGAACAGGACCGGCTCGTGGTCACGTACGCGCGCCGGGGGACGTTCGCCACCCGGGTGGAGATCACCGACCTGGCCTACCTGTCCGAGATCCGCGCCGAGCTGGAGCCGCTGGCCGCACGACGGGCCGCGCGGTTCGTCACTCCGGCGGCGGCCGACGCCCTGCGGGCCGCGATCACCGATCTCGACGGCCTGGACGACAGCGTCGACGTGGTCACCCTGCTGCAGGCCGATGCGGCGGTGCACCGAGCCATCTACCGGGCGGCGGCGAACCCGTTCTTGGAGGACTCGCTGGTCCGCTTCAACAACCTGGCCACCCGGATCTGGGTGCTGGTGATGGATCGCCTGGACCATGTCGCCGGACACCTGCACAGTCACACCGACCTGGTGCACGCGATCCTGGACGGCGACGCCGATCGGGCGGCCCTGCTGGCGCGCAGGCATGTGGAGCGCTTCGAGCAGTCGGTCCGCGCCGCCCTCTGATCCCCGAGCCCGCCCCGGGACAACTCGTTCTCGCTCGGGATACCGCCCCTCGCTCGGGTTGGAACCAGTGCACGAAGCACGATCCCGAGCGAGAGCGGCGTCAGGTGGCGTACTCGACGGCGGCGTCGAGGAGCCAGTCGGCAAGGTGCCGGGCGAACGTGGTTCGGACGATGATCGCGGCCGAGATCTCGGCCGCCGATCCCAGCGTCGGGTCCCCGTTCTCGCGTACGTCGATGATCACCGGGACGTGGGCCAGCAGGGTCGGGACGGCGAAGCCCGCCGACACCACTCGCGGATGCAGGTCGAGGGCGCAGCCCTTGGCCAGCACCTCGCGAGCGTACGGTCCGGAGATCTCGATCACCGTACGCTGTCCCGAGGCGTCCACCACGGCGCCACCGGCCGGCCGGAGGACCTCCGCCAGCGCCACCTCGTCTGCCGGGCCGATGAGCAGCCACTCGTCCGGTCCGAGCCAGTAGACCCGTGTGTCACCAACCGACTCCGACCGGCCGGCGCTCGGCAGCCTGATCCCGATCAGCCCCTCGGCTCCGGCCGCGGCCGGAAGATCCGGGTCGATCCGCAGCGACAGCTGACGCACCGGCGCCAGCGCACAGATGGTCAGGGCCGACGCCGAGAACCGTTCCGGGTAGCCGTCCAAGGGTCCTCGGGCGGTCAGTGCTTCAGCCGTCACGACGGGCTCCTTCCGGGTCGTAGAGCACGTGGGACGTCACCTCGACCGGCACGCCCACCCCGTTGTGCACGGCCGTCAGGGTCGAGCCGATCCGCGCGAACCCGTCGTCCAGAAGGGCGAGGGCGAACGGCCGCTCCAGGGCGACGCTCGCGTACGACGACGTGACGAACCCGAGCATCGCCACCGGTCCCTGCTGGCGCGCCGCGTCCAGGTCGGCCGAGCCCACGGCGACGAGCTGCGATCCTTCGGTCAGCACGGACAATCGATCGGCCGGTAGCAACCCGACCAGCTGGCGCCGGCCCGGCGCCGTGGTGATCGGTCGCGCCAGGGACCGCTTGCCGATGAAGTCGATCTTCTTCTTCGACACCGCCCAGCTCAGGGCGAGATCGTGGGGGGTCACGGTGCCGTCGGTGTCCTGTCCGATGATCGGATAGCCCTTCTCGGCCCGCAGCACGTGCATCGTCTCGGTCCCGTACGGCGTCAGTCCGTACGGCTGGCCGGCGCTGATCAAGATCTCCCAGAGGTCCAGCGCGTAACGGGAGTCGACGTTCACCTCATAGGCCAGCTCGCCCGAGAACGACACCCGGGCCAGGCGCACCGGCACCCCACCGAACGACGTCTCGCGCACCGCCATGAAGCCGAACGCCTCGTTGCTGACGTCGATGTCGGCGAACACGGAGCCGATCAAGGCCCGCGACCGTGGTCCGACGACCGGGAAGGTCGCCCAGTGATCGGTCAGCGAGCACAGCCGGACCCGCAGCTGCGGCCACTCGGTCTGCAGCCACTCCTCCATCCAGTCGAGGATCTTGGCCGCGCCACCGGTGGTGGTGAAGACGATGAACCGCTCCGGCTCGAGCCGCATCACCGTGCCGTCGTCGATCACCATGCCGTCCACCCCGCACATCACGCCGTAGCGGACCATGCCAGGCTTCAAGGAGCTGATCAGGTTGGTGTAGATCAGGTCCAGGAACACTCCGGCGTCGGGTCCCTGCACGTCGATCGTGCCCAGTGTCGAACCGTCCAGGATGCCCACCCCGGAACGAACCGCGGCGGTCTCCCGACGGACGGCGTCGCCCATCGACTCGCCGTCGAGGGGGTAGTGGCGGGGCCGCAGCCACTGCCCCACCGGCTCGAACTCGGCGCCGTGGGCGACGTGCCAGTCGTGCACGGCGGTGACCCGGACGGGCTCGTAGAGGTCGCCGCGATCACGGCCCGCCAACGCGGCGAACGGCACGGGCGCGTACGGCGGCCGATAGGTGGTCGTGCCGAGCTGACCCAGCGGCACGCCGGTGAGCTCGGAGACGATCCCGGAGGCCAGCACACCCGAGGTCTTTCCCTGATCATGAGCGGTGCCGATCGTCGTGTACCGCTTGACGTGCTCCACCGAGCTCATCCCGGTACCGACCGCCCGAGCGATGTCGGCGATGGTCGCGTCGCGTTGCAGGTCGACGAAGTGGGAGGTCAGCGTGGTCGGGTCCGCACTGTCGGGGCGAATGCTCCAACGCACCGCCCCCGGATCGACCGACGCCGGGGTCACCGCGGGTCCGACCGACCCAGCCGAGGGCGAAGCGCCGAGCCGACGGACGATCGCTTCGGCCCGGACTCGGGACTGGCGGAGCACCGTGCCCTCGCCGAGAACACCGGACGCCGAGCCGAGCACCGTCACCCCGTCCACCGGCCCGGCCGGCACGAAGGCGCCGAGCCCGTCGTCGTAGCGGAGCTTCCCACCGCCCTGACTGAACAGGTGCACGGCCGGGTTCCAGCCCCCGCTGACCAGCAAGGCGTCGCAGTCCAGGGTTCGGCCGTCGGTCAGCACGACTCCGGCTACCCGGGTGTCGCCGAGCACGCCGGCCACCCCGACGCCCTCCCGGACATCGATCACGGCGACGATCTCGGCCCCGGCGGCCTCGAGATCGGGCAGCAGGGAGATCGCCGCGTCGTTGGTGGTCAGCAGCACGATCCGGCGTCCGACGAGCACCGCGTACCGGTGCAGGAACTCGAACGCCGACCGCGCCAGCAGCACGCCCGGACGGTCGTTGTCGGCCGAGGCGATAGTCCGCTCGTGGGCGCCGGTCGCCACCACGATCTCCTTGGCCCGGATTCGCCAGATCCTCGTCCGGACGGCGTTCTCGGGCGACGCGTCGAGATGATCGGTGCGCCGCTGCAGAGCCAGCAGCAGGTTGTCGTCGTAGAGGGCGAAGGCCGTGGTGCGCTGCAGGTGCGTCACGTCCGTCGACGCGGCCAGCTCGGCCTTCGCCTCGTCGACCCAGGCGGGGACCGGCACCAGCGACCCGCCGGGCGCCGGTCGCTCGTCCACCAGAGCGACCCGCAACCCGGCCCGCGCCGCCACCAGGGCTGCGACCAACCCAGCCGGTCCGGCACCGACCGCGGCCACGTCGACGTGCAGGTGCACGCTGTCGTAGCGCGCCCGATCCGGCTCCGGGCTCAGCCGTCCCTGTCCCGGCAGACCCCGGGCCACCAGCCCGTCGACCAGCTCGATCGTGGTGGCCAACCGCATCGGCTCCGCGTACGGCGCCTCGATGTCCACCAGCGAGCACGGATCCTCCGCCCCGGCCGCAACGACCCCGCGCGGGCGACCGAGACCGACGCTGCGCCCGAGGATGGTCACGCCGTTGGCCAGCAACGCACTGGCCAGGGTGTCCCCCACGAGTCCGCGGTATGGAACGCCGTCGAACGTGAACACGATGGGACGAGACCGGTCCAGCCGCTGACCGAAGCCCTCCACTCGCGTCATGCGGTCACCGGGGGCTGCTGGTCGGGACGATAGGTCGCCAGGAACCGGTGGGTGGCCGTGTCCCGGGCCGCGTTGAACCAGCGCCGACAACCGGCGGTGTGGTTCCAGCGCTCGAGGAACAGCCCCCGCGGGTTCCGGCGGACGAAGACGTACTCCGCCCACTGGTGATCATCGAGAGCGGCGGGATCGTCCGGGTAGGGAACGTGCGCCTGACCTCCGTAACCGAACTCCTCCTCCTCGCGGTTCCCGCACCACGGGCAGGCGATGAGCTGCATGCGTCGACTCCTCGTTGTGTCGGCAGTGATTCAGTGAATCGGGGATGAGTGGTGCGGTGGATCAGTGGGCCACGGCGGCGGCACCGTGCTCGTCCACCAGCCGACCGGTGACGAAACGGTCGAGGGCGAACGGCGCGTTCAGCGGGTGCGGCTTGCCGGTGGCGATGGTGTGCGCCAGCACCCAGCCGACCCCCGGGGTGGCCTTGAAGCCGCCCGTTCCCCAACCACAGTTGAGGAACAGGTTGTCGTACGGGGTGAGCCCGACGATCGGCGACGCATCCGGGGTCACGTCGACGATGCCACCCCAGGTCCGCAGTAGGTGGGCCCGCGCGAAGACCGGAAACAGCTCCACCGCTGCCGCCATCTGCCGCTCGATGATGTGGAAGGAGCCCCGTTGGCCGTACCCGTTGTAGCTGTCCACCCCCGCACCCATCACGAGCTCTCCCTTGTGTGCTTGGGAGACGTACACGTGCACGGCGTTGCTCATCACCACGGTCGGGTGGATCGGCTCGAGCAGCTCGGAGACCAGCGCCTGCAGCGGATGGCTCTGGATCGGGATCTTGATCCCCAGCGCGTCGGTCAGCAGCGAGGTGCTGCCGGCGGCCGCCAGGGCCACAGCCCCGGCGGCGATGTCGCCCTGCGACGTCCGTACGCCGACGACCCGATCGCCCTCGGTCAGGAACCCGGTGACTGCGGTGTTCTGGATCAGATCGACACCGGCCCGGTCGGCACTCCGGGCGAACCCCCACGCGACGTAGTCGTGCTTGGCGATGCCGGCCCGCGGCTGGTAGGTCGCACCCAGCACCGGGTAGCGGATGTCCGGACGGATGTTGACGATCGGACAGAGCTCCTTGACCCCGGCCGCGTCCACCCACTCGGCGTCGACGCCGTTGAGCTGGTTGGCGTTGACCCGCCGGACCGAGTCGCGGACGTCCTGCAGGGTGTGCGCGAGATTGAGCACGCCGCGCTGGGAGAACAGGATCGGGTAGTCGAGCTCGGCTTCGAGACTCTCCCACAGCTTGAGCGCGTGCTCATAGATGCCGGCGCTCTCGTCCCAGAGGTAGTTGCTGCGGATGATCGTGGTGTTGCGGGCCATGTTGCCGCCGGCCAGCCAACCCTTCTCCAGCACGGCGACGTTCGTGATGCCGTGGTTGGCGGCCAGGTAGTGCGCCGTCGCGAGTCCGTGCCCACCGCCACCGACGATGACCACGTCATAGCGCTTCTTCGGCACCGGGTTGCGCCACAGGAAGTCCGGGTGGGCCGGCAGATCCGCCCCGGGCGGTAGTGGTGCATCCACGGGCTTCACGGTCGCGCACTCCACAGGTAGTCGACGACTGATATATCAGTCGTCACCCTAGGCCCATGCCCAGGTGGGGTCAACTGAGCTCTGCGAGGACCGGGAGTGTGAAGTCCTCGGTGCGATGTCGCACCACAACCCTTCACACAAGGCGGTCGGCGCGCACCGATCCCGAGGTCACCCACCGGTCGCGGAACCCATCCGCGCACTGGCGTCGGCACCGGCGGCCAGCATCGCTTCCGTGACGGCCGGAGCGGTGGGGTCGAACCGGATGTCCGGCCCCGACAGGCTGATGGAGCCGACCACCACGCCACGATGATCCAGCACCGCGACGGCCACCGCGTTGAGTCCCGCCACCAGCTCGCCTCGGGTGCTGGCCAGACCCCGCTCGGCGATCGTCCGCAGCTCGGCGTCCAGGTCGCGGCGGCTGGTCACCGTGGCGTCGGTGTTCGCCGGTAGCGGGCGGCGACCCAGTACCTGGGAGCGCTCGGCGGGCGACATCGCGGCCAGCATGATCTTGCCGCTGGCGGTTGCGTGCAACGGGGTGGCGTTGCCGATCCAGTCGTACGTCATCAGGGGCGACCGGCCCATGGCCTGATCGACGTTGACCGCCTGCCCCGCGCGACAGACGGCGAGGTTGGCCGTCTCGTCGAACTCGTCGGCCAGGCGTTCCAGCACCGGCCGGACGCGCTGCACGATGCTCAACCGGGCACTGACCGTGCTGGCCAGCCGCAGCAGACCGACGCCGACGTCGTACTTGCCACGAGCGCTGTCCTGCTCCACCAGTCCGCGGCTCTCCAGGGCGTTGAGCAACCGGGAGGCCGTCGACTTGTGCACGCCGAGCTCGGCCGCCACCTCGCTGACCGCGGTCCGACCGTTGCGCGCCAGCAGCTCCAGGATCTGCACCGCTCGATCGACGGACTGGATGCCACCGGCACGGGACTGGTCGTCGTCGGAGTCCAACGACACCACGTCGGCGATGCCGCCCCGCACGGCCCTCACCTCGGGGCACCCGACTGCTCCGCGCGGGCCGCTTCGATCGACGGACCCACCCGTTCGACGATCCAGTCGTGGAAGGCCCGGATGTGGTGCTCGCTGGGGACCAGCACGCCACCGCCGGCGTAGACCCGCGAGGACATGGCCGGCTGACAACGCTCGCAGGCCTCGAAGTCCTGCTGGTTGACCCGATGGAACAGCTCGACGGACGCGTCCAGGTCCCGGCCCGACTCGACCACGCCGGGCAGGTACAGCCAGTCGCACTCGACCACCGTGCGGTCGGCGGCCAGCGGGAACATCCGGTGGATGATCACGTGGTCGGGCACCAGGTTGATGAACACGTTGGGCTTGACGGTGATCGCGTAGTAGCGCCGGTCCTGGTCCTCGGCGATCCCCGGCAGCCGGTCCAGCCCCACCGACCCGTCGACGGTGAACCCCTGGATCTCCTCGCCGAACTCCGCCCCGTGCCCCACGAAGTACTGCGCGGCCAGACCGTCGGCGAACTCTGGCAGCACCTCGGTGAGCTCGGGGTGGATGGTCGCGCAGTGGTAGCACTCCATGAAGTTCTCCACGATCAGCTTCCAGTTCGCGGCGACGTCGTAGACGATCCGACGCCCCAGCGCCAGGCTGGCGACGTCGTAGCCGTCGATCAGGTGCTCATCGCCGAGCCGGTCCCGAACCGCCCCGATCACCTCATCCTCGAAGGCCGGCGGGTTCTCGGCCAGACAGACCCACACGTAGCCCAGGTACTCCCGGACGTGAGGCTGCACGAGGGAGTAGGTCTGCCGGTCGATGTCGGGCATCTTGGTCAGGTTCGGGGCAGCGATCAGCTTGCCGTCCAGGTCGTACGTCCACGCGTGGTACATGCACTGGAACGCTCGCTTGACCCGACCCTCCGGTTGCGCGCACAGCCGGACGCCGCGGTGTCGGCAGATGTTGAAGAACGCGCGGATCTCCCCCCGCCGGTTCCGCGAGATTATGACGCTCTCCCGGCCGATCTGCACCGTACGGAACGACCCCGGCCCGGTGAGATCGGCGGCTCGCACCGCGCAGAACCACGTCTGCTCCAAGATGGCGGCCTGCTCGGCAGCGAACACCTCGGGCGCGACGTAGCTCATCCCGGGCAACGTGGAGATCAGACTCTCCGAGATCTTCTCCCGGGCCGCGGCCAGCGACGGGTCGAGGACGGTCACGGTGCCTCCCGTGGGGTCGAAGCGGTGGAGTCGAGCATGCGGAGCACTCAGCCGACGGCAACTGGATCGGCCGGCAGTTGCGCCGTCCGATCATGATCGGCCACCTGGGCCCCCGCGACATGATCTGGCAGATGCCCGAGGCTTGCGGTCAGCTGCTTGCGCCAGCGGCTGAAGTCGCGCGGTCGACCGACGGACACGACGGCGACGGGCTCGTCGCCGCGGCGGTAGACCCCCAGGAACCCGGCATCGAGGTTCGTGGTCTTGCCGTCGACCTCGATTCGGTCGGCCAGCGTCGGATACCCGGCCAGCTGGATCTTGCGGCCGTACTGATCCGACCAGAAGTACGGCAGATGCGGTCGGGCCCGGACGACCGGCACCCCGAGGAGAGCCGACACCAGGGTCGCCGGCCGTTCCAGCGCGTCGGTCCAGTGCTGAGCCCGATGATGACGCCTCAGCCGGGGATCCCACCACGAGGCGCAGTCCCCGACGGCACCGACGCCGGGCACCGAGGTCAGCCCGCGGTCGTCGCAGACCACCCCGTCGCCGATCACGAGACCCGACTCGGCCAGCCAGGCCACGTCCGGCGCGCCGCCGACCGACACCACCACGACATCGGCCCGCAGCAGCCGCTCACCGTCGGGGGTGCCGACGCGGAGCTCCCGTACGCCGCCGCCCGACGAGACACCGGTGACCGAGGTGCAGAAGACGAACTCGGCGCCGTGCTCGCGGTGCCAGTCCAGGAACACTCCGCTGAGATGGTCCCCGTACAGCCGGGCCAGCGGATTTGCCTCGTTGCTCACCAGCGTCACCGCGCAGCCCAGGGCCAGCGCGGCCGAGGCCAGCTCGGACCCGATCAGCCCAGCCCCGATGATGGCCACGGCGGCTCCCGGTCGCAGCAGCGACCGCAGTCGATCGGCGTCGTCCAGGGTGCGCAGGGTCAGCACATTCGGCCCCTCCACTCCCGGCAGCCGCCGAGCCGTGGATCCGGTGGCCAGCACCACCGCATCCGCGCCGAGCACCGATCCGTCGGCCACCGTGAGCCGACGGGTCTGGGCGTCGAAGGCGGTCGCCGCCGTACCGAGCCGCCAGTCGACCGCCAGGTCCTCTGCCGTACCCTCCAGGCCCACATCGGCCGTACCGACCGTACCCAGCAGATAGTCCTTGGAGAGCGGAGGACGATCGTACGGTCGGTGCGTCTCGGCACCGACGACCGTCACCGAACCCGCGAAACCGGCCCGACGGGCGGCGCGCGCAGCACCCAGACCAGCCAGACCGGCTCCCACGACGAGCAGGGAGGAAGACACACTCAACCGCCTGAGAAGTAGCACATTGCGGAACGCGTCGATCCTACCGCAACAGCCCTCCGACGCGCCAGAACACGCACGTCCTTGTCAGGGCGCAGTTGGGGCGGGCTTTACAAGCGTGTGACAGATGCAGATTCTGCATAATTCGTCCTTGACAGAATCAGGCTGGCGGGCTGATTCTCGGGGGTACCTCTGGATGTCGAACGACCCCCAACTATCTCGACGGAGGCTCGAGTTGCTCGAAGTCGGTCCCCTCTCCGCCCTCCCGTCGGGCGAGGGTTTGCGCGTCGACGCCGCCCCACCCATCGCCATCTTCCACACCGACGACGGCGCGGTGTACGCCATCGACGACACCTGCACGCACCAGGACGCGTCCCTGGCCGACGGCTGGCTCGAGGGCTGCCTGGTGGAGTGCCCCCTGCACGCGTCCTGCTTCGACCTGCGGACCGGCGAGGTGGACCAGCCACCGGCCAAACGTCCGGTGCGTACCCATCGCGTCGAGGTGATCGACGGTGTCATCTTCGTCGAGCTGTCGATCGACGCCCCCAACCTGCCTCCGGGCGTCACCGTAGGAGACACCGTCCATGACTGACACACGCCACGTGACCACCGAGAGCGACCACGCCGCCGATCCCGTCGACGAGGAGGAGTACTCCGAGGAGTCGGTGAACCGGACCGAGAACGAGGGTGACCGGGCCCTGCTCCGGCGCCTCCTCGACCACCGGCCGGACAACCTCAAGCTCGAGGCCATCGGCAAAGGGGTCGACAAGGTCATCTTCGGCGTCGTCGCCGTGCTGACCATCGCGTTCGTGGTCTGGGGCTTCATCGGGACGGAGAGTCTCTCGACCGCGTCCACCACGGCGCTGGGTTGGGTGATGGACGCCACCGGCTGGGCGTTCGTCCTCACCGCCTCGCTCTTCGTCGTCTTCGTCCTCTGGCTCGCGGCCAGCCGCTTCGGCAACATCCCCCTGGGCAAGGACGGCGAGAAGCCGGCCTTCCGGACCTGGTCGTGGATCTCGATGATGTTCGCGGCCGGCATGGGCATCGGGCTGATGTTCTGGGGTGCAGCCGAGCCGCTCTACCACTACGTCAACCCGCCGCCGGGCACCGCCGACGGACAGACCGCAGAGGCGGCCCGGATCGCCATGGCCACCTCGCTGTTCCACTGGACGCTGCACCCGTGGGCCATGTACGCCGTGGTCGGTATGGCCATGGGCTATGGCACCTACCGGATGGGACGCCGTCAGCTGCTCTCCGACATCTTCACCCCGCTGTTCGGCAAGAAGGTCGTCAACGGCGCGGGAGGCAAGATCATCAACATGCTGGCGATCTTCGCCACCCTCTTCGGTTCGGCCGCTTCTCTTGGTCTCGGAGCCATCCAGATCGCCTCGGGTCTGCAGGCCAACGGGGCGATGGCCCAGCCGAGCGCCGTCATCTACGTGGTCATCATCGCCGTGCTCACCTGCGCCTTCGTGGCCTCAGCGGTCTCCGGTATCGAGCGCGGCATCCAGTGGCTGTCCAACATCAACATGGTGCTGGCCGCGATCCTCGCTTTCCTGGTCTTCGTCGCGGGGCCGACCATCTTCATCCTGAACATGATCCCGACCGCGGTCGGCGAGTACTTCCAGGATCTGCCGGGCATGGCCTCGCGGACCGCCGCGGCCGGAGGCCCGGAGATGTCGGCCTGGCTGTCGGGCTGGACGATCTTCTACTGGGCGTGGTGGATCAGCTGGACGCCCTTCGTCGGCATGTTCATCGCCCGGATCAGCCGGGGTCGCACCATCCGACAGTTCGTCTGCGGTGTGCTGCTGGTGCCGAGCGCGGTCTCGCTGCTCTGGTTCGCGATCTTCGGCGGCTCCGCCATCGGCCTCCAGGCGGCGGCCACGGCGGCCGGCACGACCACACCCCTGGTCACCGACGTCGACGGCGTGCCCACCGTGGAGACCGGCATGACGCTCTACAACCTGATGGACGCGCTGAACATGCCGGACGTGATCACCGGGATCAGCATCGTCTTGATCATGGTCCTGGTCGGCATCTTCTTCGTCACCGGCGCCGACTCGGCCTCCATCATCATGGGGTCGATCAGCTCGTACGGGGTCGAGGAGCCCCGCAAGCCGATCGTGATCTTCTGGGGCGTGATGATGGGCGCGGTCGCCGCGGTGATGCTGCTGGCCGGCGGCGACGACCCGTCCGAGGCGCTGACCGGACTGCAACAGATCACCATCGTGGCCGCCCTGCCGTTCGTGGTGGTGATGGTCGGCATGTGCATCGCGCTGACCAAGGACCTGTACGCCGATCCGATGATCCTGCGGCACAAGCTGGCGTCCTCGGTGGTGACCCGCAGCATCCGCACCGGCGTCAGCCAGCACAACGGCGAGACCTTCGACATCGTCACGCTGCCCAACGCGGCGCCGGGATCCGGCGCCGATGACGGCGGCCACACGACGGCCGACGTCACCCCGGCCGGCACCCTCAGGTCGGGCGCGAAGGACTGACGCAGACGACTCCGCGAGTGGTGCAGCGCCCGCGGAGTCGCCCGTCCGGCCCTCCGTCGTCGGACGTACACTCCCTCCGACCTGGTCGTCGCTCGGGTTCCAGGTAGTCGCTCCATCTAAAGATCGAGCGACTACGCCGAGCCCGAGCGACAACGCGTGGGAAGGGTGAGGGGTGGACGAGCGGGAGCGGCATCGCCGGGGCATCGCGTACGGCCTCGGCGCCTACGGGCTGTGGGGGCTGGTCCCGCTCTACTGGCCGCTGCTGGCTGCGGCCGGACCGGTGGAGATCCTGGCCCACCGGATCGTCTGGTCGCTGGTCCTGGCGGGACTGCTGCTGGTGGTGCTGCGTCGTCGTGGCTGGTGGCGCTCGATCGCCCGGCCGCGCACGCTCCTGCTGCTCAGCGCGGCCGCCGCCCTGATCGCCGTCAACTGGGGCGTCTACATCTGGGCCGTCAACAGCGGCCACGTGGTGGAGGCGGCGCTCGGCTACTACATCAACCCGATCCTCTCGGTGCTGCTCGGTGTCGTCGTGCTGCGCGAGCGGCTGGCCGTCGGTCAGTGGGTCGCCGTCGGCTTGGCCGGCGTGGCGGTGCTGGTGCTCGCGGTCGAGTACGGTCACCCGCCCTGGGTCTCCCTGATCCTGGCGGCCAGCTTCGCCACGTACGGGTTGCTCAAGAAGCAGATCGACTCCGGCGCGCTGGAGACGCTCACCGTGGAGTCAGCGGTGCTGACCCCGGTCGCCGTCGGCTACCTGCTCTGGCTGCAAGCCACCGGTGGACTGGTCTTCGGGCACCACGGTGCGGGGCAGTCCCTGCTGCTGGCGTCCTCGGGTCTGGTCACCCTGATCCCGCTGCTGCTGTTCGCGGCGGCCGCCACCCGGTTGCCGCTGAGCACGGTCGGGCTGTTGCAGTACCTGACGCCCACCGCCCAGTTCCTGCTCGGGGTCTTCTACTTCGGGGAGGAGATGTCGCCGGCTCGCTGGTTCGGCTTCGCGCTGGTGTGGGCTGCCCTGATCGTGCTCACGGTCGTCGGGCTGCGCCGCGCCCGACGGAAGGAACCGGCCGAGGTCGTCGAGGCCACGGAGCCGATCTGACCCGGCTTCGCCCCGCGCCCACCTCGCCCGTCCGGAGGCACTCGTACCTGAGGGTCACTCCGTACCAGAAGTCACAGGGACATAACCGTCCTGCTCACCCCGCGAGCCTGTCCCGGGTCTGTGCGCCGAACGGGCCAGGATGTGATCGTCCCCTGCGAGAAGCGGGCCTGTCTGAAAGGACCGTCATGTCCACCCTCCCGTCCAACCCGATCTCCACGCAGTACGCCGAGATCGCCAAAGGTGCCTGGATCTGGGCCGTCGTTCGTGGCGCCTTGTTGATCCTGTT
>DATDAP010000407.1:0-6496 GCA_036525335.1 Microlunatus sp.
GACGACGAGGAGGTCGCAGGTGTTCGAGGAAGCGCAGCTGTACTCGCCGGTGTCGCACCACGACGACGGCACGGTCGAGGTGCACCTGGGCCAGGACCATCCGGGGTTCCACGACGCCGAGTACCGCGCCCGCCGCAACGCGATCGCGGCCCGGGCCGTGGCTTGGCAGCCGGGTCAGCCGCTGCCGCGGATCGACTACACCGACGGCGAGACCGCGATCTGGCGGCAGGTCAGCGCCGAGCTGGCCGACAAGCACCGCCGGCGCGCCCACCCCGAGTACCTTGCGGCCAAGGAACGGCTCGGGCTCCCCACCGACCGGATCCCCCAGCTGGACGAGGTGTCGACAACCCTGCACGGGCTGACCGGCTTCCGCTACGTCGCGGCTCCCGGTCTGGTCGAGCTGCGCGAGTTCTACTCCTCCCTCGGCGACCGGGTCTTCCACTCCACCCAGTACGTCCGGCACCCCTCCCAGCCGCTCTACACCCCCGAACCCGACGTGATCCACGAGGTCCTGGGCCACGGCAACCAGCTCGCGAGTCCCCGTTTCGCCGAGGTGACCAGGGCCGCGGGGGCTGCCGTCGCCCGGGCCGAGCGGGACGAGACGGTCCAGGTGATCGCGGACGTGTTCTGGTTCACCATGGAGTTCGGCGTCATGTACGACGGGGACGAGCTCAAGGCGTACGGCGCGGGCATCTGCTCCAGCTACGGCGAGATCGACGAGTTCGCGGAGATGGAGATCCGGCCGCTGGAGCTGACCGCGATGGCCACCCAGAACTACGACATCACCACCTACCAGCCCGTCCTGTTCGCCGCCGAGTCGGTCGACCACCTCGAGGACGTGGTCGGCACCTTCTTCGACCGCTGCGACGACGACGCCCCGGAGCGGATCGGCGCCGTCGCCGCCGCCTGAGCACGTCCGGGCCGGGCTCGACCCCTCGCCGAAGTGAGGCGAGGCATGCTTAATCAGGTTCGCCTTGCCTAACTCACCTCGGGGATCTGATGCCACTCTCTCGCCGCCGTTTCCTCTTCGGCACCGTCGTGCTGGCCACCACCGTGGCCGGCCTGTCCGCCTGCAACGCGTCCGCGGACTCGGACGCCACCAACAGCGAAGCCACACCGTCGGCCGCCGCCACCGGTGTCGAGGAAAGCGCCTACCCGGTCACCATCGCTCACAAGTACGGCGAGACGACCATCACGGCGGCACCGCAGCGGGTCGTCACCGTCGGACTGAAGGAGCAGGACGACTGCGTCGCGCTGGGAGTCGTCCCGGTCGGCTCGACCACCTGGTTCGACCTGGACCACAGCTTGTTGTTCGGACCGTGGGCGAAGGACGCACTCGCCGGCGCGGCCGAACCGACTGTGCTCACCGACACCGACGGCATCCAGTTCGAGCAGGTGGCCGCCCTGCAGCCCGACCTGATCATCGGTGTCTACTCCGGCATGAAGCAGGCCGACTACGACAAGCTGACCGCGCTCGCGCCCACCATCGCCCCGCTCGAGAAGTATCAGGAGTGGGGGGTTCCCTGGGACGCCCAGGCAGCCGTCGTCGGGCAGGCACTGGGTCGGCCGCAGCAGATGGCTTCGCTGATCGAGGACGCGAAGAAGCGGGTCCAGGCGGTGAAAGAGGCGAACCCGGAGTTCGGCGGCCGCACTGCCCTCGCGGCCACCCCCTGGGAGGGCGTCTTCGTCTACGGCTCGCAGGACCCGCGTGGTCGGTTGCTGACAGACCTCGGCTTCTCGATGCCGCCCGCCCTCGACACGACCATCAAGGACGCCTGGGGTGGCGACCTCAGCGACGAGAACGTCGAGCTGCTGGACGTCGATGCACTGGTCTGGCTGGTGGAGGGCAAGGGCCGCCAGGAGATCGAGGCCAACAAGGCGTACGCCTCGCTCGCCGTGCACAAGCAGGGTCGTGAGGTCTTCACCCAGCCGGGTGACGGCATGTACGAGGCGTTCTCCTTCCTGACCGTGCTCAGCATCGGCTATCTCGTGGAGGAGCTGGCGCCGCGGTTGAAGAACGCGGTGGACGGGGACCCGAGCACCTCAGCCGACAAGTCCTGAGTCCCGGGATCGGGTGGTGGATCTCAGTGCGACATCGCACCGAGATCCACCCAATCCGGCCAGGTGTCCGTGCGCCCTAGACTCAGAGGGCCATGTCGCAACCAACCACACCCGCCGAGGACGCCTCGCACGCCGAGATCGTCGGCGCCCTGACCAGCCGCTGGCCCGAGCACCGGGTCGCGCCCAGTCTGGGTCGCATCGCCGCCCTGACCGAGCTTCTCGGTGACCCACAGCGGGCGTACCCGGTGATCCACATCACCGGTACCAACGGGAAGGGCAGCACCGCCGCCATGATCGAGGCGCTGCTGCGGGCGAACGGGCTGCGCACCGGTCGGTTCTCCAGCCCGCACGTCACCTCGGTGACCGAGCGGATCGCGATCAACGGCCAGCCCCTGTCCGAGAATCGCTTCGACGACGTCTTCCGTGAGATCGCCCCCTACGTCGACCTGGTGGACGCCCAGCAGATCGACGGCGTGGCGATGACCTTCTTCGAGATCATCACCGCGATGGCGTACGCGGCCTTCGCGGACGCACCGGTCGACGTCGCTGTGGTCGAGGTCGGACTCGGCGGGACCTGGGACGCGACCAACGTGGCCGACGGGGACGTCGCCGTGATCACCCCGATCGACATCGACCACGCCCACCTGCTCGGCTCGACCATCGCCGAGATCGCGACCGAGAAGGCCGGCATCATCAAGCCGGGCGCATTGGCCGTCCTCGCCGGGCAGTCCGCCGACGCCGCGCACGTCCTGCTGGAGCGCAGTGCCGAGGTCGGTGCGCTGGTGCAGCGGGAGGGGATCGAGTTCGGCGTGCTGGACCGGGTGCCCGCCGTCGGCGGCCAGGTGGTGCGGCTGATGGCGGCCGAGGGCTCGATCGATGACATCTTCCTGCCGCTCTACGGGGCGCACCAGGCCGGCAACGCCGCGCAGGCCCTGGCCGCGGCCGAGGCCTTCCTGGGCATGAAGGCCCTGAACCCCGACGTGGTCCGCGAAGGCTTCGCCAGCGTCACGATGCCGGGCCGGATGGAGGTCGTACGCCGTTCGCCGACCGTGGTGCTGGACGCCGCACACAACCCGCACGGGGCTCGGGCGGCCGCCGCCACCATCACCGAGGCGTTCGCCTTCACCCCGTTGGTCGGCGTACTCGCCGCCATGGGGGACAAGGACGTCCGCGGGATGCTTGAGATCTGGGCCGAGGTGATGCAGCAGGTGGTCGTCACCCAGGTGGCTTCGACGAATCGGGGGATACCGGCCGACGAGCTGGGCGAGCTGGCGGCGGGCGTGTTCGGCGCCGAGCGGGTCACCGTGGCCCCCCGCCTGGACGACGCGATCGAGACCGCCGTCAACTTGGCCGAGGCCGACGACATGGGCGGTTCCGGCGTGCTGGTCACCGGTTCGGTCGTGCTGGTCGGTGAGGCGCGAACGCTGTTGGTGCAGCAGGCGGCCGAGGATGATGCCGTCGCGGTCCAGACCCTGGCCGATCTCGACGACGACTGGACGGCCGAGGTCCCCGAGGCCGACGACGTCAACGCGGGCGACGCGGACTTGGTCGACGCCGATCTGACCGGCGTCGCGGTGGTCGGTGAGTCGCTCTCGGTCGGCGCCGACGAGGACGATCCGTTCGCCGACGACGACCCCTTCGCCGATGATCCCATCGATCCGGGTCGCTACGACGATTGGGACGCCGACAACGGGGGGTCCGGGCCGGGAGCCGGAGAATGGGACGGCCGGTGAGATACGCGCTGCCGTCCGGCAACCCGATGCGGGTGGTGCTGCTCTCCGTCCTGATCTTCGAGGTGATCGTGTTCGGGCTGGCCGTGCCGGTGATGATCCTGGTGTCCGGCGTGGCGCCGGCGGCGGCCGCGCTCGGTGGCGGCGGGGCGGCTCTGCTGGCCCTGGTCGCGGCGGGCCTGCTGCGCAAGCCGATCGGCTACCTGGTCGGCTGGGTCACCCAGCCGATCGGCATCCTGCTGGGGCTGCTGACCCCGGCGATGTGGGTGGTCGGCGCGATGTTCGCCGGCTTGTGGGTGCTGTGCTTCGTGCTGGGCCGACGCCTGGACGCTCAAGGCGCAGCTCGCGCGAGCTGACCGAGAGCCAGCCGCGTCAAAGTCGCCCCGACCGGGTCGTCGAGCCCGCGACACGCCGCAGAATCCGGTGGTCGGGGTCAGTCCGACGCAGAGACCGTCACGGCGTCAGTCCGCCGGGGTGGCGCCCGCCAGCAGCGCGGCCGCCGGCTCGGCGTCGACGCCCTCGGTCAGGTCGAAGGCCGACCCGCGCTCACCCCCGGCTTCCAGCGTCGGGTTCTCGGCCAGCTCGGAGACCCCGTCGGCCGGCACACCGGCCGCCGTCAGGTCGGCGGTGAAGGAGTAGTCGCCGACCGAGCCACCGAAGAACCGGGCCAGCTCCACCAGCCCCTCCAACGGTCCCGCCGACATGTGCACCCCGTTGAAGTTCGACGACACGGTCGCCAGTCCGAACCCGCCGGGATCCGCGTACAGGGTGCCCCGGATGGAGCTCGAGTCCGCCTTGGCCGGGTCGGTGGTGCCGATCAGGTCGTTGCGCAGCGACTCCCAGGCGGTGTCGCTGCTGCAGTGCAGGAAGGCGCACACCGTGTCGTCGGCGGTGAAGAAGCTCAGCTGTCGCGGGTGGAAGCCGTTCAGGATGACCACCGGCTGGCCGTCGACCTTCACCACACCGGCGTAGGTGCCCGGACCAAGCCGGCCCACCGCCAGGTTCGCGAACAGGACCCCGAGCGAGTACGAGCCGAAGCCGGGGTACGAATCGAGGAACTGGTGTCCGCCGAGGACGAGCGCCCCAGCGCCGAGCTCCTCGGCGTACTGCTCGCCCAGCGCCTGCTCGGCCGCGTCGGTGAGGGCGGAGCGACCCAACCGGGAGATCTTGTTGATGACGCCGTAGTGCTCGGCCATCACGCCGGTGCGCTCCAACCCGGCCCCGGTCAGCACCCGCGTGTGGTGCACCCTCACCCCGTACGAGCCGAGCGCGGAGGAGAACAGATCCCACACCTTGTCAGTGTCCTCGGCCGACAGCCGACCGAGCTCGGGCTTGCTGAAGATGACGAACTCGTTGCCGGCGGGGGCGCCACCCGTGCCGCCGAACCGCTGGTCGACGGTCGCTCGGACCTGATCTGCGTTCATGCCGCAAGCCTGCCCGTCCGTCCGGGTCATGAGCAACCCGGGGTCGTTCACCGGCGACCGGGCAGGGCGGAGCAGGTGCTGCCCGGTCCCGGGCCCGCCGTCCACCAGGATCGCCGCGTTGGCAGCCTCCGATAAGGTCATACCCTCACCACGGAGCCCCCCGCCCGCCAACCCCGACGACGAGAGGCCGACGTGACCCTCCTCATCGCCGTGCACTT
Organism: Microlunatus sp.; assembly: GCA_036525335.1. Taxonomy (GTDB): domain Bacteria; phylum Actinomycetota; class Actinomycetes; order Propionibacteriales; family Propionibacteriaceae; genus Microlunatus. Next base: position 5,434 of record DATDAP010000407.1, read on the forward strand.
CGCGGTGGCGTGTTTGGCGCCGCTGCTGGTGCGAGTGCTGCGCGCGAGGGCGTTCTTCGTGCTCGCGGCGGTGCCGGCGGTGGCGTTCGGCGGGCTGGTCGCGCAGGCTCCGATCGTCGTCCCGGGTGGTGCGCTGACCCAGAGCACCGCCTGGATCCCGACGCTCGGTGTCGACCTGGCCTACCGGATCGCCACCCTGCAGTGGGTGCTCGCGCTGCTGGTCACCGGCGTCGGCGCACTGGTGCTGCTCTACTGCCGCTGGTACTTCAGCGGAGCGGACATCCCGGCCCGGACCGGTGGTCTGCTGGTGGCCTTCGCCGGAGCGATGCTCGGCCTGGTCACCGCCGACGACCTGATCCTGCTGTACGTGTTCTGGGAGCTGACCACGGTCTTCTCCTACCTGCTGGTCGGTCACAACCCGACCCGTGGCGCGAACCGCCGCGCCGCGCTGACCGCCTTGATGGTGACCACCTTCGGTGGTCTGGCCATGCTGGTCGGCATCGTGATCATCGGCGTCACCGCGGGCACCTTCTCGGTGTCGGCCGTGATGTCCGATCCCGCCCTGCTCGGCACCGGGACGTTGGCGGTGGTGGCGATCCTGCTGCTGCTGGTCGGGGCGCTGACCAAGTCCGCGCAGGTTCCGTTCCATTTCTGGCTGCCCGGCGCGATGGCCGCGCCCACCCCGGTGAGCGCTTATTTGCACGCCGCCGCCATGGTCAAGGCCGGCGTCTACCTGGTCGCCCTGCTCGCCCCGGTCTTCGCCGACCTGCCCGGCTGGCGACCGGTGGTGCTCACCCTCGGGGCGATGACGATGATCATCGGTGCTTGGCGCGCTCTGCGGCAGTACGACGTCAAGCTCCTGCTGGCGTACGGGACGGTCAGCCAGCTCGGCTTCCTGATGGCCATGTGCGGCCTGGGCACCCGCTCGGCGATGATGGCCGGCGTCGCCATGATCATCTCCCACGCCCTGTTCAAGGCGGCCCTGTTCCTGGTCGTCGGGATCGTGGACCGCTCCACCGGAACGCGGGACATCCGCAAGCTGTCGGGGGTGGCGAAGCGGCTG
>DATDAP010000408.1:0-2273 GCA_036525335.1 Microlunatus sp.
GACGACCACGTCCTCGACCACCAGGCCGAGCAAGGTCCCCGCCTGCGCCATCCGGTGGTCGGCGTAGGTGTGCCAGACCGCGCCACCCATCAGCCGGGGGTGGATGACCAGACCGTCGTGGGTGACTCTGACCTTCGCACCCAGGGCCTCCAGCTCGGCGGCGATCGCGGCGAGTCGGTCGGTCTCGTGACCACGGATGTGACCCACCCCGTGGAGGTGGCTGGTGTCGGCCGCCAGGGCCGCGATCGCGGCCACCACGGGGGTCAGCTCGCTCGCGTCCCGCAGGTCGATCTCGATGCCGTCGATCTCGTCGGTGCCGGTCACCGTGAGCGAGCCGTCGTCCTCCCAGGTGATGTCGGCGCCGAACTGCTGCAGCAGGTGCGGAACCACCGCTCCGGGCTGGTTGCTCTCGGTCGGCCAGTGCGGCACGGTCACCGCTCCTCCGGTGATGGCGGCGGCGGCCAGGAACGGTGCTGCGTTGGACAGATCGGGCTCCACGGCGACGTCCAGCGGGCCGATCATCCCCGGCCGCACCACCCAGCGATCCGTTCCGCTGTCGTCGATCTCCACGCCACGGGCGCGGAGCATCGCAACGGTCATGGCGATGTGCGGCCGGGACGGCAGGGGGCCACCGGCGTGGCGCAGGTCCAGACCGTGGCTGAGTCGGGCGCCGATCAGCAGCAGTCCGGACACGTACTGGCTCGAGGTGCTGGCGTCGACCGTCACCGGGCCACCGGCCAGATCAGGGTGCCCGGTCACGGTGAACGGCAGCGCGGCGCCGGAGATCTGCACACCGAGGGCGGTCAGCCCGTCCAGCAGCGGACCCATCGGCCGCGCGTACGCCTGCTCGTCGCCGTCGAAGGCCACCGGGCCGTCGGCCAGCGCGGCGAGCGGTGGGAGGAACCGCATCACCGTGCCGGCCAGCCCGCAGTCCACGGTGCCGCCACCGACGAAAGCTGCGGGTGGCGTGATCCGCCAGGTCGGACCGGCGTCGTCGATCTCCACCCCGAGTGCGCGGAGACCGTCGCGCATCAGCCGGGTGTCGCGGGCGTCCAGGCCGTTGGTGATGGTGGACGGACCCGAAGCGAGGGCGGCGAGCACCAGAGCGCGGTTGGTCTCCGACTTCGATCCGGGAACCCGTACGGTCGCCCGAACCGGAGCCGAGGCCATCGGCGCGGGCCACGGCCCGCTGGTGGGAGCGGTCACGGTCTCAGCGGGGGGCGCGGCCTCGGGGGTGGCCGCGGAATGCGGGGTGGTCGACACAGCGGGGGAGTCTACGCGAGCCCGGGCGACCCGGACCGAACCGAGCCGACCCGGATCGATCCGACCGGACGAAAACGACCGCGGATCGGGATCAGTTCTCGCCGAGCTCGATGTGCTCGGTGACGTTCTGGACCGCGCTCTTGGCCGACTCCAGCTGCTTGCCGGCTTGCTTCTTGGCCGCTGCCAGCTGCTTGGCGGCTTCCTTCTTGGCCACCTCCAGCTGCTTGCCAGCGTCCCGGCTCGTGGTCTTGGCACCCTTGCCGGCGTCCTTCTGGGTCTGCTTGGCGGCCTTGGCCGCCGCCTGCTTCGCCTCGGCAGCCTGTCGGGCGGCCGTCTTCTTGGCCGCCTCCAGCTGCTTCTTGATCTTCTTGCGGTTCTTGCCGGTGGTACCGACTACGGCGCCGACCAGCAACGCGCCCTCGGCCAGGGCGGCGTCGGTGAGCTGCTTGGTCTCCTTGCTGACCTTGTGCGAAGCCTTTCGCGTGTCGGCCACCAGGGCTTGGCTGGTCTTGTTCGCGCGGTAGCCGAGGCTCGGCTTGCCCTCGGTGTCGCGGGAAGCGATCAGCACGCCACCGAGCAGGCTGACGTTCTTGAGGAAGTGGTCCCGGTCGGCGGCGCGCTCAGCGGGGTCGCTGCGGCTCCAGAACGGGTACTTGCCGATCGTCGTCGGCACCAGCGAGAGTGCGAGCAGGGCGGCACCCAGTCGACGGCCCTTGCCGGAGGCGAGCGCGATGCCGCCGACGAGCTCGAGGGCGCCGTTGATCCGCACCCAGGTCTTGGCGTCGGTGGGCACCAGGCTGGCGACCTGCTCCGGGGCGAACCGCTGCACCGTCGGCACGACACCGTCGACCAGGGGCTCGGCGGCGGGAACCAGGGACTCGGGATCGCGCACGGCCTTCAGTCCGCTGACCACGAAGTACGAGGCCAGCATGGTGCGTGCGGTGGAGCGCAACAACGTCATGGTCCATTCCTACCGTGCCGAGGGTGCCAGACCAACAGGGGGGAGTGTC
>DATDAP010000409.1:0-9969 GCA_036525335.1 Microlunatus sp.
GTCACTCAGGGTGCCGAACAGCTGGTCGTTGCCGTCGTTGCCGCTGAGTCGAGCCTGGCTGATCGAGTTGATGCTCCGCAGGATGTCGTTGCCACTCCCTCCGGTCACCCGGGAGAAGGTGCTCGTGTTGAGCGTCACCCGATCCCCGAGGTCACCGGCCGAGATCCGGATCTCACTGATCCCGATCGCCGAGCACAGGGCCGAGCGTGGGCCGGTCGACTGACAGCCGGCCCCGGCCGACGTGCCGGCCAGGTCGCGGACGTCGTAGAACTGACCGTTGCCGGTCCGGAGCACGGTGATGTCGTTGCCCGTGCCCGAGGCGGCGGTGACGAACAAGACGTTGCCGGTCCTGCTGGCGACCGTGTTGCCGGCGGCGTGCGCCGGGGCGGCCGCGATCGCGGTCAGTGAGGTGGCCGCGGCCAGACCGAGAACCGCTACGCGGGCAGTCGTGATGATGCGATGAGACATCGCGCTTTCTCCTAGTTTCCTGATCGCCGTGTTGCGATCGGACTAGGAGAGGTTCCCGCTGATCACCGCGTACTCCATTACCCAGAAGTGGGTAACGCCTGTGCCAGATGTTCGATCAGTGCGCGGAGTCGGTCTCGGTGACCAGCGCGATCATCCGGCGGCGGATGACGTCTTCGACCTTCGACACCACTCGGGCCTGCTCGGCCGGGTCCATGTCGGCGGGAAGCTGCTCCCCCACCTCACGAGCCAGCTCGGCGGTGTTCTCCGGCGAGGTCAGCGTGCGAGCCAGCTCATCGACAGCCGGGACGCGGTGTCCGTTCGTGCCGGAACTCACCGCAGCGACCGGTGCCTCACCGAGCACCGAACGCACCCGACCGGCCGCAGTCTCGGCCACTCGCCGGGTCAGTGAGTCCGTCGGTCGGCCCAGGGCTCGGTCCAGCTCCATGATCAGGCGAGCCGTGTCCACGTCTTCGTCGGTGACCACGTGCCCGCTGTCCAGGATCTCAACCATCCGATCCCTCCTTCCGCGCGGTCTGCTCCACTGCCTCCAGCGTACGCCTGGCCTCGTCCGGCGTGTCCCAGTTCACGGCCGCCCAGTGCCTCAGCGCCGTGCCGGCCGCCTCCAGCTGCTCGGCGCTCAGGCTGCCGTGCTCCATCAGCCCGCGGATGATGTCGCGAGCCGCCTGCCGCTGCCGCGGGTGCTCGGAGTACAACGCCTCCAGCTGCGCGTTCAGCAGCGTCCCGACCTCGGCGGTCTTGCTGGCTCGTCGGGCCCACCAGGCACCCACCAGGCCACCGATGATGCCGCCCACGGGCAGCGCGATCGCCGTCAGCCAGTCCACCCCTGCACCGTACTGATCAGCACCGACCTGACCCTCGGTCAGGTCCGCCACGGATCGAGCACACCCACACCGAAGCCCTCGAAGTCTGCGGTGTTCCGGGTGGCCACGAGCGAGTCGTGGGCGCGCGCGATGGCCGCGATCATCAGGTCTTCGCTCGAGGTCGGTCGTCCTGCCTGCTCGCGGGCGACCCGGAGCTCCGCGGCGGCGCGCGCAGCCTCCACGTCGAAAGCCAGAAGGCGATCGCCGGCATCGAGAACCAGCCGTTCGATCGACTCCAGCAGCACCTCGCGTCGCCGGCCATCGGGCAGCCGTCTCGCCCCGTGCAACAACTCGGCCACGGTGATGGTGGTGACGGCGAGATCGTCCTGATGGGCGACCAGCCACGCCAGGACGCGAGCGTCCGGTTCACGGCGGAGCGGTTCGGACAGCACGTTGGTGTCGGCGATGATCACGCGAGGTCGACGTCGCGGAGCGCCGTCCGCTCGGGAAGCGGGAGATCGTCCCCGGCCAGGACGACCGCTCGCTCGAGCCATTCCGCGACGAACCCGGGAACGTCATCGCGCGCGGCCCGCTCCAGGATGTCGCGGACCTCGGCCTCCATCGAACGGTTGTTGCGCGCCGCCCGCACCTTCAAGGCCGAGCGCGCCTGGTCCGACAAGTTCCGCACCGTCAACGTCGCCATGTCCAACCCCTCCGATGCACTCTGCTGTCAATGCTAGCAACCTGATCCCTCAGTCGAGGCAGTCGGACTGTGCCCCGGGTCGTCGCGGACGCCCGGCGCCACTATCGACCTACGCTGTGCGGGTGACCGGCCCGAAAGACATCAAGCTGGTCGTGCCACGTCTGTGGGGCGCGCTGCCCGCGCGCTTGCGATCGATTTTGTCCCAGGTCTGGGAGCTGATCAGCCGTACGGTCGGCATCTGCATCCGCTACCGGGTCACCGGGTTGGCCGCGGAGGGCGCCTTCTTCGCGATCCTGTCCCTGCCGCCGCTGATCTTCGGGCTGGTCGGCGCCGTCGGCTTCGTGGCCCAGCGCTACGACGTCGACACGTTGGCCGGCTTCCGCGAGCAGGCACTCGCCCTCAGCAGCCGGGCCCTCACCCCTGATGCGGTCGCCACGGTGATCGAACCCACCCTCGACGACGTGCTCTCCGGTGGTCGGTTCGAGATCATCTCGATCGGTTTCCTGCTGGCCCTGTGGTCGGGATCACGGTCCCTGAACGTGTTCGTCGACACCATCACGATCATGTACGGCCTCAGCGGGCAGCGCGGTCTGCTGCGGACCCGGGCTCTGTCCTTCGTGCTGTACCTGGTCTTCATGGTGGTGGGCATCATCGTGCTGCCCCTGGTCCTGGCCGGCCCGGGTCTGGTGGACGCCCTGCTGCCGGACCGCTTGTCCGCCATCGCCCTCCTCTACTGGCCGGTGGTGCTGATCGGCACCGCCTGCTTCCTGGCCGGTCTGTACCACCTGTCCGTCCCGGTCCGGACCCGCTGGATGTCGGAGATCCCGGGCGCCGCTCTCACCCTGCTGATCTGGCTGGGCGGCAGCTGGCTGCTGCGGGTGATCCTGGTCGCGTCCGCCGGGTCGACCACCATCTACGGCCCCCTGGCCGCTCCCATCGCCGTCCTGATCTGGCTCTTCGTCACCTGCCTCGCCGTGCTGATCGGCGCCGCCTTCAACGCCGCCATCGACTACGTCTGGCCGACGTTGTCCGGCATCGACCACGCCCAGACCGAGTACGCGGACAGCAGCGTTCCGCCGAGCTCGCCCCGGCTGACCGAGGTGCTGGCCGACGAGACCGCCGACAACCCTGTCGAGGCGCGGGCGGAGGCGCGCGAGCAGCCGCGTACGGGCTCTGATTCGTTGATCTGACCTTCCGCCACCCGGTTCGCCGCGCGTCGTCTCACATCATGGACACGCTTCTCACCTGTTGGAATTTCAACTTGCGATCGGTGCCTCGGTGACAAAGGGTGGGGGTATGCGTCACGCTCCCCTGCCCTTCTGCCGCACCCTGGTGGGTGCGGTGGTCGTCGGCGGCTGGGCGGCGGAGCTGACCGTGCGTCGCTTCGTCGACCTCGGGCGGACCAAGTCGTCGATGTGTCACCCGGCCTCGCGCTGATCGACCATCGACACCGTGCCGCTACCCCCTGCGGCACACCCCCGCGACCGAGGATCCCGATGACCCAGACCCCCACCGACCGCACCACCCGTCCGACCACGCCCCGGGTGACTGCCGGGGACCGGCCGGCTCGCCCGGCGCCGCGGGCGCGGAAGCCGCGCGGCGAGGGGCAGTGGGCGCTCGGTTACCGGGAGCCGTTGAACCCGAACGAGCAGTCCAAGAAGGACGACAACCCGCTCAACGTCCGGGCCCGGATCGAGAACATCTACGCCCACCGCGGCTTCGCCAGCATCGACCCCGGGGACCTGCGCGGACGCTTCCGCTGGTACGGGCTGTACACCCAGCGCAAGCCCGGCATCGACGGCGGCAAGACCGCCACGCTGGAGCCGCACGAGCTGGACGACGAGTACTTCATGCTCCGGATCCGGATCGACGGCGGCGCGCTGACCAGCGAGCAGCTGCGGGTGATCGGCCAGATCAGCGTGGACTTCGCCCGCGACTCCGCCGACATCACGGACCGACAGAACGTGCAGCTGCACTGGATCCGGGTCGAGGACGTGCCCGAGATCTGGCGCCGGCTGGAGGCCGTCGGGCTGTCCACCACGGAAGCCTGCGGTGACTGCCCCCGCGTCATCCTGGGCTCACCCGTGGCCGGCATCGCCGCCGACGAGATCATCGACCCGACGTCGGCCATCCAGGACATCGTCGATCGCTACATCGGCGATCCCCAGTACTCGAACCTGCCGCGCAAGTTCAAGACCGCCATCACCGGTCACCCGTTGCAGGACGTGGTCCCCGAGATCAACGACGTCGCCTTCGTCGGGGTCGAGCATCCCGAGTACGGGCCAGGCTTCGACCTGTGGGTCGGCGGCGGCCTGTCCACCAACCCGATGCTGGCGCAGCGGCTCGGCGCCTGGGTGCCGAGTGAGGAGGTCGCCGAGGCGTGGGCCGGTGTCTGCGGTGTCTTCCGCGACTACGGCTACCGTCGGCTGCGCACCCGGGCCCGGATCAAGTTCCTGATCGCGGACTGGGGCCCGGAGAAGTTCCGCGACGTGCTGGAGAACGAGTACCTGAAGCGCAAGCTCATCGACGGCCCGGCCCCGGTCACCCCGGAGCGCCCGGGTGACCACGTCGGGGTCAACAGGCAGAAGGACGGCAGCTTCTTCGTCGGTCTCTCCCCCATCGCCGGGCGGACGGGCGGACAGAAGCTGATCGACCTGGCCGATCTCGCCGAGACGCACGGGTCGTACCGGCTGCGCACCACCCCGATGCAGAAGATCCTGGTCCTCGACGTGGCGCCGGACCGGGTCGACGCCCTGGTCGCCGGAGCCGAGGAGATCGGCCTGTCGGCCCGGCCGAACGCCTGGCGGCGGTCGGTGATGGCCTGCACCGGGATCGAGTTCTGCAAGCTCGCCATCGTCGAGACCAAGGCCCAGGCGGCCCGCGTGGTCGACGAGCTGGAGACCCGGCTGGGCGAGATCGACACGCCGATCACCGTCCACCTGAACGGCTGCCCGAACTCCTGCGCGCGCATCCAGGTTGCCGACATCGGGTTGAAGGGTCAGCTCGTGCCCGGTCCGGACGGCGACCAGGTGGAGGGCTACCAGGTGCACCTCGGCGGCGGACTCGCCCTGGACGCCGGCTTCGGCCGGAAGCTGCGGGGCCACAAGGTCACCGCTCAGGATCTCCCCGACTACGTCGAGCGGGTTGCCCGGAACTTCCTGGCCGACCGCACCGACGGGGAGCGATTCGCTCAGTGGGTGGCGAGGGCCGATGAGACCGCACTCGTATGAGCGCAGTGCCGTCTCATGCGGGGGATCCGTCGGACTCGGGCGGTTCGTCGGGGCATGCCAACCGGCAGGCGGTGCTGTACTGCCCGTACTGCGCGGAGGAGACCCTGTTCCCGCTGGAGGAAGGCGGCTGGGAATGCCGCAGCTGCCTGCGCGCGTTCACCGTGAGGTTCCTCGGGCTGAGACCGGCCCGAGGTCACGGAGGGCAGGTTCAGCCATGAGGACGCTCGACGAACAGCTTCGGCACCCCCAGCCGGGCGACGATCTGAGCCAGCTCGCCCGACGGGCGAACGAGGAGCTCGAGGGGGCCACGGCCAACGAGATCCTCACCTGGGCGCACGACACGTTCGGGTCGGGTCTGATGCTGACCTCCTCGCTGGCCGACACGGTGATGATCCACTTGGCCGAGCAGGTCGCCCCGGGCATCGACGTGCTGTTCCTCGACACCGGCTACCACTTCGTCGAGACGATCGGCACCCGCGACGCGGTAGCGGCGGTGCACGACGTCAACCTGATCACCCTGACCCCGGCTCAGAGTGTGGCCGAGCAGGACGCCACCTGGGGCAAGGACCTGTTCTCGGTCAACCCCGACCAGTGCTGCGCGCTGCGCAAGACCGAGCCCCTCAACGAAGCCCTGGCCGGCTACACGGCCTGGGCCAGCGGGGTCCGGCGGGCCGACTCGGTGGCCCGGGCGAAGACGCCCATCGTGTCCTGGGACCTGCGCCGCAAGATCGTCAAGATCGCCCCGATCGCGACCTGGACCGACGACGACGTCGCCACCTACATCGAAGCCAACAGCCTGATGATCAATCCCCTGCTCGAGGACGGCTACCCCTCGATCGGCTGCGAGCCCTGCACTTCCCGGGCCACCGCCGACGATCCGCGTGGCGGACGCTGGGCCGGACTGGCGAAGACGGAGTGCGGAATCCACCTATGAGCATCGACACCGAATCGCGCGGCACCGATCTGGCGGCCGACGCCCGGTCGACCGGCGGAGCCACCCTCTGGTTCACCGGACTGCCCTCGGCGGGCAAGTCGACCATCGCCCACGCGCTGGCCGATCGGCTCACCGCCGATGGTGTGCGCGTCCAGGTCCTCGACGGCGACGCCGTCAGACCGCACCTGTCCGCCGGGCTCGGCTTCAGCCGGACCGATCGCGACATCAACGTCACCCGGATCGGCTGGGTGGCCCGACTGGTCGCCAGTCACGGCGTCGTCGTCCTGGTGCCGGTGATCGCCCCGTATGCCGAGGCCCGCCAGCAGGTCCGCGACGACCACGCCGAGGCCGGCGTGCCGTTCGCGGAGGTCTTCGTGGCCACCTCCCTGCAGGTGGCCGAGGGTCGCGACGTGAAGGGCCTGTACGCCAAGGCCCGCGCCGGCGAGATCACCGGAATGACCGGGGTCGACGACCCGTACGAGCACCCCACCACCGCCGAGCTGACCATCGACACCGCAGTCGTGCCACTGGAGGAGTCCGTCGGGCAGGCGTACGCCCTGCTGGTCGGTCTGCTCAACCCGACCGAGGGAGGGACGAGGGCATGAGCACCGAAGCCATCCGACCACTGACCGAGCTCCAGGCCCTGGAGTCGGAGTCCATCCACATCTTCCGGGAGGTGGCCGCCACCTTCCGCACGCCGGTGATGCTCTTCTCCGGCGGCAAGGACTCCGTGGTGATGCTGCACCTGGCCGCGAAGGCGTTCTGGCCGGCCCCGGTTCCGTTCGGGGTGCTGCACGTCGACACCGGGCACAACTTCCCCGAGGTGATCACCTACCGGGACGACGCCGTGCAGTTCTACGGCGCCCCGTTGACGGTGGCCAAGGTGCAGGACTACATCGACGACGGACGGCTGCGCGAGCGTCCGGACGGTCAGCGCAACCCGCTGCAGACCGTGCCGCTGCTGGACGCCATCACCCACGGCAAGCACGACGCCGTGTTCGGTGGCGGCCGCCGCGACGAGGAGCGGGCCCGGGCCAAGGAGCGTGTGTTCAGTCTCCGCGACGAGTTCGGACAATGGGATCCGCGCAACCAGCGGCCCGAGCTCTGGTCGCTCTACAACGGTCGGCACCTGCCCGGCGAGCACGTCCGGGTCTTCCCGCTGTCCAACTGGACCGAGCTGGACATCTGGGACTACATCGAGGCCGAGAAGATCGAGCTGCCCTCGATCTACTACGCCCACGAGCGCGACGTGATCGAGCGGGACGGTATGTGGATCGCGGTCACGCCGGTCACCCCCGCCCGCGACGGCGACGTCGTCGAGACTCGCTCGGTGCGCTACCGCACGGTCGGCGACATGTCCTGCACGGCGGCGGTGCTGTCGAACGCCACCACGGTGGCCGACGTGATCACCGAGGTCGGGCTGAGCACCCTCACCGAGCGCGGCGCCACGCGCGCCGACGACCGGATGAGCGAGGCCGCCATGGAGGACCGCAAACGAGAGGGGTACTTCTGATGGCTCCCACCCTGACGACCACCAAGACCGGCGGCCGCACGCTGCTGAGACTGGCCACAGCGGGCTCGGTCGACGACGGAAAGTCCACGCTGGTCGGACGACTGCTCTACGACACCAACTCGGTGCTCACCGACACCCTCGACCACGTCGAGAAGGTCAGCAAGCGCAAGGGTCTGGCCAGCGCCGACCTGGCGCTGCTGACCGACGGCCTGCGGGCCGAGCGTGAGCAGGGCATCACGATCGACGTCGCCTACCGCTACTTCGCCACACCGGCGAGGAAGTTCATCCTGGCCGACTGCCCCGGCCACGTGCAGTACACCCGGAACACGGTCACCGGCTCCTCCACCGCCGACGTGATCCTGCTGCTGGTGGACGCGCGCAACGGGGTGATCGAGCAGACCCGCCGGCACCTGGCCGTGGCCTCACTGCTGCGGGTGCCGCACGTCGTGCTCGCCGTCAACAAGATCGATCTCGTCGACTACTCCGAGGAGCGGTTCACCGAGATCGCGACGGAGTTCGCGAAGCTCGCGCGCAGCCTCAACGTCCGCGACACGCACTGCATCCCGGTGTCCGCCACCGAGGGTGACAACGTCGCGGTCCGGTCGACCCGGATGCCTTGGTACGACGGGCCGACCGTGCTGGGCTACCTGGAGACGGTTGACGCCACCCCGCTGACCACCTTCGCCGAGCTGCGCTTCCCGGTGCAGCAGGTGGTCCGACCGCAGACCGCGGAGCTGGCCCCCTGGGCGTCCGGCACGCCCGGTCTGACCGCCGACTACCGCGGCTACGCCGGCCAGATCGCCTCCGGCCGGGTCCGGGTCGGGGACGAGGTCGTGGTCCTCCCCAGGGGTTCCCACACCACCGTCGTCGGCATCGACACCCCGGACGGACCGCTGGAGCTCGCGGTGTCCGGTCAGTCCGTGATCCTGCGGCTGGCCACCGACATCGACGTGTCCCGCGGCGACCTGATCGCGTCCACCGAGGCCCCACCGGCTCCCGTACGGGAGGTCTCCGCCACGGTGTCCTGGCTGGCCGACCGCGAGCTCGCCGCCGGTGCTCGGGTCCTCGTCCAGCACGGCACGTCGCTGACCAAGGGGCTGATCCGTTCCATCGAGGCCAGGCTGGACCTCGGGGGCGACGGCGACCACCCGGTCTGGGTGGACAGCGACCGGTTGGCCCTGAACGACCTGGCTCGGATCCGGATCGCCTTCGCCAACCCGCTGCCGGTCGACGCGTACAACGAGTACCGCGGCACCGGGGCCTTCATCCTGGTCGACGCCGCGGACGGCTGGACCCTCGGCGCCGGTATGGCCGGTCCGCCGGCATTCACCGTCGAGCACCGCCGTACGCCCGACGACGATGATTTCGATGACTTCGACACCCCGGGACAGACATCATGACCGCACCCTCACTCATCCTGGTCGGCTACGGCAGCCGCGACTCCCGGGTCGCCCAGGTCAGCCACGACATCCGGGCCGGCGTGCTGGCCATCCGTCCCGAGCTCGACGTGCACATCGCCTTCGTCGGGGAGGGGCAGCCCTCGGGTCTGCAGGTGGCGGCCAAGCTGGCCAAGCGCGGGGTCGAGGAAGCCGTGCTGGTGCCGTTGCTGCTGTCCGACGCCTTCCACGCGCACGCCGAGTTCCCGGCCCTGGTCGCCCAGATCACCGCCTCCACCGGCGGGATCAAGGTGACTGCTTCGCGGCCGATCGGTCCCGAGGCACAGCTGCTGTCCGTGGTCGACCGCAGGTTGCGCGATGCGTTGCGTGCCCGTCGGGTCAGCGAGCTGGACGGTCTGGTCTTCGCCGCCGTCGGCAGCCCCGACGTCCGCAGCAACGCCATCGTCACCCGGCGCGCTCGCCAGTGGGCGACCCACCACCGGCTGCCGTGCGTCACCGCGTTCGCCGCGGTGTCCGGCCCGACGGCCGCCGAGGCCGTCCGTACGCTGCGCAGCCAGGGTCGACGCCACGTCGCCGTGGGCAGCTGGTTCCTGGCCCCGACGCCGCTCTTCGTCCGCGAGGAGACCGCGGCCCTGGCCGCCGGCGCGGTGGCCGTCTCCGATCCGCTGGGCGCGGGTCCGGAGCTGGCCGAGGTGGTGCTGAGCCGCTACGTGGTGGCGGCCATGGAGCTGGTCGACCTCGAGTCGGAGGTCGCGCTCGAGTCCGAGGAAGCCCCGGTCCGGCATCTCAGCGTGGTCAGCGCCTGATCGACCCACTCAATCGCCACAGACCCCGGCCACCGCACGCGGTGACCGGGGTCTGTTGGTGAGTGCTACGGGTCAGTGGCTGGCCGGACCGACCGTC
>DATDAP010000410.1:0-7085 GCA_036525335.1 Microlunatus sp.
TGGTGAAGCCGAGCAACGGCGACGCCATGCTGGCCAAGGACGCCACGGTCGGCATCCTGTTGCAGGAGCCGCCACTGACCGAGGGCAAGACGGTGCTGGAGAACGTCGAGGAGGCGGTGGCCGACATCAAGGCGCTGCAGATCCGGATGGACGAGCTGGGCATGGCCATGGCCGAGCCCGACGCCGACTTCGACGCCCTGATGGCCGAGATGGGTGAGGTGCAGACCGAGCTCGACAACCGCAACGCCTGGGACATCGACTCCCAGCTGGAGCAGGCTATGGACGCGCTGCGCTGCCCGCCGCCGGACACGCCCGTCGACATCCTCTCCGGTGGTGAGCGACGTCGGGTCGCTCTCTGCAAGCTGCTGCTGCAGCAGCCCGATCTGCTGCTGCTCGATGAGCCCACCAACCACCTCGACGCGGAGTCGGTGCACTGGCTGGAGGGCCACCTCAAGGCGTACGCCGGCGCGGTACTGGCCGTCACGCACGACCGGTACTTCCTGGACAACGTCGCCGAGTGGATCCTCGAGCTCGACCGCGGCCGCACCCACCCGTACGAGGGCAACTACTCGACGTACCTGGAGTCCAAGCAGTCCCGGCTGCAGGTCGAGGGGAAGCGCGACGCCAAGCGGGCCAAGATCCTCGAGCGCGAGCTGGAGTGGGCCCGGTCGAACCCGAAGGCCCGGCAGGCGAAGAGCAAGGCCCGCCTCGCCCGGTACGAGGAGATGGCCTCCGAGGCGGAGCGCAACCGCAAGCTCGACTTCGAGGAGATCAACATCCCGGCCGGCCCACGGTTGGGCAGCAACGTGCTCGACGTCAGCAAGCTGGTCAAGGGCTTCGGTGATCGGCTGCTGTTCGACGGGCTCAGCTTCAACCTTCCCCGGGCCGGCATCGTCGGTGTGGTCGGCCCCAACGGCGTCGGCAAGTCGACCCTGTTCCGGATGATCATCGGCGAGGAGACCCCGGACGCCGGCTCGCTGAAGCTCGGCGACACGGTGAAGTTCTCCTACGTCGATCAAAGTCGCTCCGGCCTGGATGCGAAGAAGAACGTCTGGGAGCTGGTGTCCGACGGCTTGGACTACATCAAGGTCGCCAACTTCGAGGTGCCGTCGCGGGCGTACGTGGCGTCCTTCGGCTTCAAGGGCCCCGATCAGCAGAAGCCGGCCGGGGTGCTGTCCGGTGGTGAGCGGAACAGGTTGAATCTGGCCTTGACCCTGAAGATGGGTGGCAACCTGCTGCTGCTCGACGAGCCGACCAACGACCTGGATGTGGAGACCCTGCAGTCGCTGGAAGACGCCCTGCTGGACTTCCCGGGCTGTGCCGTGGTCATCTCCCACGATCGATGGTTCCTGGATCGCGTCGCCACCCACATCCTCGCGTGGGAGGGCGACGACGCCGATCAGGCCCAGTGGTTCTGGTTCGAGGGCAACTTCGCCGACTACGAGGCCAACAAGCTCTCGCGCCTGGGTGCCGAGGCCGCTCGACCGCACCGGGCCACCCACCGCCGACTGACCCGCTGAGACCCTGACCGGCGCGCCGGTCGAAGCCGAGGAGATCACAATGGCTGATGTGCCGTCCACTGACCTGCCGGATCCGGATCATCGGACCCCGGCCGACGTCGACGACGCCACCGTCGAGGCCCTCGGCAAGCTGTCAGAGGCACTGGAGACGTGCGAGCGCGCCCGCGGGCACCTCTACTCGTTCCACCAGCTCACCGGTTCCGCCGACATCGAGCTCGGCGGGGCCGTCAGCTCGCTCCGCGAGGCGGGTCACGTCGAGGTCGCCGATCGTCTCGAGACGGAGCTGGTCGGCCGCAACGTCCTGGCGGGTCGCTGGACGTTCCAGATCGTCGAGGACTACGACGACACGTACTGGTCACGGTTCCGGGCCCTGGAGAAGCAGGCGCGCGACGAGCTCGCCGGCGGTCGCCGCCACCTGTACGAGGCACGGCTCAAGCAGGACGAGCGTACGGTCGGTCGGGCCCACCACGAGGCCACGCCGGGCGACATCCCCGGCTGACGCCTTCCCGCCAGGTCTCGTCGGGCCAGACCGATCGCGGATCGACGACCGGAGTGATGAGGTCGATCAACCGCCCGTCGGGACGACCGATGAGCAGGCTGGCCGCCGCTCGTCGCGCGATACCAGCCACCAGGTCGGCGATCTGCACCCGCGGGTCGTCCCGAGAGTCGACCCGACGCAGATCGAGGAGATGACCCGGCAGCGCGAGGTCCAGCCGGTGGGCGATGTCCCTGATCCGCCACGGCGTCAGCACCGACTGCTCGTCGTGGATCACGATGAGATCGCGGTGCACCGCTCCCCAGCCGAGCACGCAGCGGGTCAGCGCCGGCAGCAGCGGCTCGAGCAGGGGTGACCGGCGGGAGTCGACCTCCAGCGACCGTCGCACCGCCATGGCCCGTCCCGCGGCGGTTCGCAACCGGAGCAGAGCCTCCCGCACCGAAGCGGGCGCCGGTGCCGCGGCGAGCTCCCCGAGCTCGCCCTCGAAGTCGGAGACGGCGGACGCCGGCACCCACCGGCTGGTGACTCGCAGCGCCTTGCCGGCCGCGATCAGGAAGGCCTGCCAGCGCTGCAGTCCGAAGACGGTGTCGCCCTGGCGATACAGCTCGAGCGCCACCTCCCGGTGGGGGGCGCCCTCGTCCGGCAGATCCAGCCCGCTGATCTCGCCGGACCCCAGCAGCACGTCGGCGAGGCGGCAGAGCAGGAACAGGCGGGTATCGGTCACGTGCACCCGGACCTGATCGCCCAGCAGACCGCTCGGATCGAGCAGGCGGCGCAGGTCGTCGTCGTCGCACCACCGCAGCAACCAGCTCGCCTTGAGCTCCCCGTGCGCCGCCACCCGCAGCCGTAGCCGGGCCATCTCCTCCCGGGCGGACTCGATGGGGAGACGGAGGCTGGCGTGGGTGAACACGGTGTGCCGGAACGTGAGGTTCCCGCCGGTGAAACCTGACTCGTCGCAGGCGATCTCGACCGGCATCGGACGCCCTACCGCCCGACCCGACGCATCCGTCGTTGCCACTCGATCACCCTGAGACCGTACGAGCCCGGGCCCGGACCGTCCAGCCGGTTGATCGGGCGTCAGTCCGACGGCGAGGTCGGGTGCTGAGCCAACAGCTCGGCCAGGGTGATGGCCGTCGTGCCGGCCAGCTCGGCCAGCTGGGTGCGGCAGGAGAAGCCGTCGGCCAGCACGATCGCGTCCGGATGAGCGGCCACCGCGGGCAACAGATCGTGCTCGGCCACCTTCACGGAGACGTCGTAGTGACCCTTCTCGACGCCGAAGTTGCCGGCCAGTCCGCAGCAGCCGCCGAGGGTGGTCACGGTCGCCCTCGAAGCCTTCAGCAGCTGGGCATCGGCCTGCCAGCCCAGCACGGCGGCGTGGTGGCAGTGGGGTTGGGCCACGATCTCCACCCCGGACAGGTCGGGCGGTGACCAGTCCGGCGTACGGGCCAGCAGCTCCGCCAGCGTGAGGACACCGGCGGCCACCGCGGCCACTCGGGGCTCGTCGGGCAGCAGCTCGGGGGCGTCGCTGCGCCAGACCGCGGTGCACGACGGCTCCAGCCCGACAATCGGCACGCCCGCGGCCACGTACGGGTGCAGCACGTCCAGACTCTGCCGCAGCTGCCGCCGGGCCCCCTCGCGCTGGCCGGTGCTGATCCAGGTCAGCCCACAGCAGGCGGTCCGGTCCAGGAACTGCGGGGCGTACCCGGCCGAGCGGAGCACGTCGACCACGGCTTCGACCCCGCCGCCGGTGAAGCAGTCCGAGAACGAGTCCACCCACACCAGCACCGGCTTGGCCGACGCCGACGAGTTGCCCGCCACCGGGGCGGCCGCGGACACCCGCTCCCGCGCCGGACGGTCCGCGAACCGGGGCAGCTTCCGCCGCTGGTCCACCCCCGCGCTCCAACGCACGATCCGCCGCAGACCCGGCGTCGCCGTGGTCAGGTTCGCCACGGATGCCAGCAGCCGGGACCGGGTGATCAACCGACCCCACCGCGGCAGCCACCCGAGCGCGTAGTGCGAGCGTGGCCGCAGCTTGCCGGCGTACGTGTGGTCCAGCACCTCCGACTTGTACGCCGCCATGTCGATCCCGGTCGGGCAGTCCCGCGCACACCCCTTGCAGGAGAGGCACAGGTCCAGGGCCGAATGCACCGCGGGCGACTTCCAACCCAGCTGGACCAGGTCCCCGTTGACCATCTCCTGCAGCACCCGCGCCCGTCCCCGGGTGGAGTCCTTCTCGTCGCGGGTGACCTGGTACGACGGGCACATCACGCCGAGACTGCCGGTGCTGTCGGCCAGGCACTTGCCCACGCCCGAGCACTTGTGCACCTCGGCGGAGAACCGGTCGGCCGGACGACCGACCAACGCAGCCACCCGCAGATCGGCGTCCACGGGCCGCGGATCGACCAGCACCCCGGGGTTGAGCAGGTTGTCCGGGTCGAAGGCCGCCTTCACGTCGCCGAACAAGGAGATGGCGGCAGGGGAGTACATGGCCGGCAGCAGCGCGGACCGCGCCCGTCCGTCGCCGTGCTCACCCGACATCGATCCGCCGTAGCCCGCCACCAGCCGAGCCGCGTCCTCGACGAAGGAGCGATAGCGCGCAGCGCCGCCCTCGGAGGTCAGCGGGAAGTCGATCCGGACGTGCACGCACCCGTCGCCGAAGTGCCCGTACGGCAGGCCGTGCAGCCCGTAGCTGTCCAGCAACGCGTCGAAGTCCCGCAGATAGGCGCCGAGCTTCTCCGGCGGTACGGCCGCGTCCTCCCAGCCCGGGTACGCCGGGTCGGCCAGCGAGACACCGGCCAGCCCGGCGCCGTCCTCCCGGATCTTCCACAGGGCAAGGGCCTGGGTTGGGTCCTCGACGACCTCGCCGTCCAAGCAGCCCGACGCCGCCAGCAGGGCCGTCGCCCGGGAGGCCAGCTCGCCGGGCTCGTCGCCGACCAGCTCGACGAAGACCCAGCCGTCGCCTCGGGGGAGGGGTGGCACCGCACCCTCGCCGCGGGTCCGGCGGACCACCTCGACGATGCGTCGGTCCAGGCCCTCGATCGCGGTCGGGGTGAAGCCCAGCAGGACCGGGGTCGCGTCCGCGGCCTCCGGCATCGACGCGTAGCCGAGCGCGATCATGATCTTGTACGGCGCGTCGGCGACCAGCCGTACGGTCGCCTTGGTGATCACTGCCAGGGTGCCCTCGGTGCCGGCCAGGAACCGGGCCACGTCGAACTTCTTCTCCGGCAGCAGGTGCTCCAGGCTGTAGCCCGACACCTGGCGACCGAAGGTGCCGAACTCGGTCCGGATCGTGCCGAGGTGAGCCGAGACCACCGACTGCAGCGCGTGCAGCGACGCCGAGGACTCGACGTCCGGCGGTGTCCGGCTGTCCAGGGTGAGCCGTTCCCCGGAGCCGGTGACCACCTCCAGGGCGATCACGTTGTCGGCCGTCTTGCCGAAGCCCAGCGCCCGCGGCCCGCAGGCGTTGTTGCCGATCATGCCACCGATCGTGCACCGCGTGTGGGTGGACGGGTCGGGTCCGAACCGCAGTCCGTACGGCGCCGCCTCCCGCTGCAGGGAGGCCTGCACCACGCCCGGATCGACGACGGCGAGCCGCGCCTCTTGATCGACCTGGTGGATCCGGTTCAGGTGCCGCGCCACGTCGACGATCAGTCCCGGGCCGACCGCGTTGCCGGCGCACGAGGTGCCCGCGCCGCGCGTGGTCACGGGCATCCCGAGCGTGCGAGCCGTGTCCAACACCGTCAACAGCTCCTCGACCGACCGCGGCCGGGCGACGGCCAGGGGCACCACCCGGTAGACCGAGGCGTCGGAGGAGTAAATAGCTCGGGTGAGCTTGGTGGTGTCGAGCACGTCGACCAGGCCCCGACGGCGCAGCGCGTGCGACAGGTCCGCCGCCGGAGCGGAGATGGCGAGTGAGGTCGGCATGATCGACCCCGATGCTACGTGAGCGGGTCAGCCCCGCGCGGTGTCGTCCGGCGGCACCGCGAGGACGGCCGCGAACACGCGGCCGAGCGCTTCCCAGTCCTCGGGCGCAGCGGCATCGACCAGGTGGCGACGGACCGCGGCCACGTGTCCGGGAGCGGCCGCCGCGAGCACCTTGAAGCCGGCGTCGGTCAGCTCGGCCCAGACGCCGCGCCGATCCGTCGGGCAGGTCGTCCGCACGACCAGACCGGACTTCTCCATCCGGGCGATGGTGTGGGTCAATCGTGACCGAGACTGGTGCACGGCATCGGCGAGCTCGGACATCCGCAGCCGCCGCTCGGGGGACTCTTCCAGGTTGACCAGGATCTCGTACTCCGGCAGATCCAGTCCCGAGCGCTGCAGGTCGGCATCCAGTCGCTCGTTCAGGCGCGCCGCCCCGAGCAGATAAGTCCGCCAGACCTTCTGCTGTTCCCCCGTCAACCACCGCGTACTCATATAGACACTCTATCAGATTGGTTGACGTTTCAACTAGATGTGCTAGAGTTGGATTTCTAGTTGAAACGTCAACTAACTCATTCAAGGAGACTCTTCATGACTCAGCAGATCGAGACCACCGATCTCGTCACCGGCGCCTGGTCCATCGACCCCTCGCACTCGGAGGTGGGCTTCAGCGTCCGCCACCTGATGAGCAAGGTCAAGGGCACCTTCGCCGACTTCTCCGGCACCATCACCACCACCTCGACGAGCCCTGTCGACTCGACCGTCGAGGTCACCATCGTGTCCTCCTCGATCAGCACCAACAACGCCCAGCGCGACGGTCACCTCAAGTCGGCCGACTTCTTCGACCCGACCAACGGTGGCTCCCTCGCCTTCGTCAGCCACAGCATTCGCGAGGGCGCTGGCGGCTACGTCATCGCCGGCGACCTGACGATCAACGGCATCACCAAGCCCGTCGACCTGGCCGCCGAGTTCCTCGGTGTCGCCGTGGACGCGTACGGAGCCACCCGGCTCGGCGCCGAGGCGCACACCTCGATCGACCGCAAGGACTTCAACGTCACCTTCAACGTCCCGCTCGACGGCGGCAAGCTGCTGATCGGCGACAAGGTCGACATCACCCTGGCGATCGAAGCCGTCAGGGCCTGACGGCC